>JAKAMX010000063.1 GCA_021812665.1 bacterium | reverse complement strand
GCAGCAATTTTACATAGTAAAAAATCAAAATAGTGCATATGCGCCCTTTGGGAAAGAAACCCTTGAAAAAGCGTCAATTTTGAGGTATCGTAACCCTGCACAACAAAACGGAGTGCATTTTGTGGGGGGCGTTGAATTCGTGAGAATATAGAGTAAATTTTGCGGGATCGTCTAATGGTAGGACACATCCCTCTGGAGGATGTTATCTTGGTTCGAGTCCAGGTCCCGCAGCAAACACAAAAAGCTCCGACCTTTTCAAAAGGTCGGAGCTTTTTGTGTTTGCTTGAGTAAGCAAGTGCCCTGCGGCACTTGCGCCCTGGACTCGAAAAGCGTAGTGTTGTTACTGTAACCAGTGACCACGAGCCGGGATCGAGAGTACTTAGTCCGCACAATGCGTAATCGCATGAACAGACTTGGTAACTCGTGGCTGACACCAGATTCCGCAGCCATCTTGAGAGAGTTCCGGACTCCGAGGTTGCTCGAAATGGCTCAAGTAGTCTATTCCGACATATCATACTTACTGAGAGCAGTATATTCAAAACAAAAATCGCACTTTGGGGCGATTTTTGTTTTCTAAGCGTGCAAGTCTTTTGAAATTGACAACAGCTTGTTATAATTTAGAAAATGAATAAAACACTTTTTGGAGTTGTTATCGTTATTGTATTGGCGTGTCTCAGTTGGATTGCGTTTCGTTCTTCTTCGCCGACGATAGAGAATGAAGCTGGAGAGAAAATCGCGTCCGTAGATTATAAGAACGTCACCTATACGATAGAAGGTAAGCAAGTAAAACTCACGAATGGGGTTGCTGAAACGCCAACGGCTCCAGGTTCGGCCTCTGTGGTAACAACGCGCTATTTTGGAAACGAAATCAGGACCGATCTCAATGATGATGGGCGAGAGGACGTTGTATTTCTTCTCACGCAGCAAACGGGTGGCAGTGGCACCTTCTACTATGTTGTGGCTGCGCTCAATACTGCTCATGGTTATGTTGGATCTGATGGATATCTTCTTGGCGACCGCATTGCACCCCAAACAACCGAGCTGAGCCAGGATCCGAAGCAGAAGCATGTTATTGTCGTAAATTACGCCGATCGTGGGCCAGGAGAACCGATGTCTACCCAACCTTCTGTTGGCAAAAGTGCGTATCTCAAACTAGACCCCGATACAATGCAATGGGGAGTAGTTCTCTCGCCAGAAGAACAGAAGTCGCTCTAATATCTTATGGTATAAACGGTAGTAAGTTGCCAGCGAGTAAAAGAACAAAAGAGGTGTCGGATTTGTCGATTTTGGACTCATTCCGAGAGACATTAAAATAGTTGAATAAAAGTAACCCCAAAAGCCTTGTGGAGATTGTTGGGTAAATTTACGAAACCGAGGAGATCAGCAAACACAAAAAAATAAACATTCACTAATGTTATAATATATAGGTTAAACTTTATGTCCGCCTAGTAAATATGAATGAAGAAGAATCAACACTAGCTCAAATTCTCGAGAAATATTTGGAATGTTCTTATGTGGATGCAGGCGGTGTGGTGTGCGAACGGTTTGAGAAAAAACGTGTAGACAAAATTGGCGATTTGGAAGTGCAGGTTTATAGAGATCATGTACCCCCACGCTTTCATGTATCGTCAAAGCAGAAAAGTATTGATGCGAGGTTTCATCTAAGTAGTTGCAGATTTTTAAATAATAAGCACGGTGTTATCTCTAACTCTGATATTGAAATAATAAAGAATTTCTATAATCAAAATCCAGATCGATTTAAAAATTTAGTTAAGGAGCATGGACAGATGAATCAGTAACTACGTAGGATTGGTCTCGGGGGAGTCCCCGTACATTTTTTGAGCAAGGGAAATAACTAAACATACATAAAATTCTGCTATACTTTACGTATATCAATTTATGAAAATATCTTCAGGCACTGTACATAAGTTACCCGCAGATTTGAAGAAAGCGATTACTGCTAGTCCGAAGGCGCTTGTGGCGTGGGAGAGTATCTCACCGATTGCACGCAATGAGTGGATTTGTTGGACCACGTCAGTGAAACAAGAAACAACGCGAAAGGATCATGTAAAAAGAGTAGTTTCCGAGCTTCTGGAGGGTGTGCGCCGACCGTGTTGTTGGATTGGCTGCATTCACCGCACCGATAAGCAGATAAGTCCATCAGTGCAGGGGATCCTTGCCAAGCGAGGCAGATCTAAATAAAGTCTTTCTTTACTTCTACTATTGAATAGGTGTACTGTTTAGCTTATGGCAAAATCATCGGCGCTTATTGTTTACATTTTAATTTTAATTGCGGTCGTCGTTATTATTGATTTATTATTTTTCAGAAACCGATTCTCGGAGCGACTTATTGCAAACATAGGAATTGTTTTAATTTTTGCAGCCTTTTACTTGAGGTTTTTGAAGTAAGACCACCCGCTCCTTTCTAAGGCTGGGTCTTGGTGGGAAGTTATCCACAGCCCACCCCTAAAAAGCTCCGCCCTTTTGAAAAGGGCGGAGCTTTTTAGGGTCAGGATGGCGTTTGTTTTGTATTTTTTATACATGGTATAATTGTCTTGTTCGGTTAGTGGGAGGGTATATTATTCAATAATTTTCAATTTCCAAAATGTTCAA
>JAKAMX010000021.1 GCA_021812665.1 bacterium | reverse complement strand
GGCACACCCGCGCGATTGTAGTCCACGAGACTTCCCTCCGTCCCCTCGTGTGATGAACTTGCTGTGTCCTCTTCGAGGTGAACACGTTCAATAGCAACACCATTCAGGCTACCACCTGAAACAAGTGGGTATTTGTACTGACTGATTTGATACCCTTTTGGAATATCTGGATAAAAATAGTTCTTACGATCAAATTCAGTAAAGTCTGCGAGATTGCTGCCGAGTGCGGTCCCCACACGCAATACATGCTTCACCGCCTCTTTGTTTATCACAGGCAAAGTTCCTGGATGCGCCATACAGACAGGGCAAATATTCACGTTCGGACGAACCTCATCAGGGTTGTTCGCCGAATTACAGAACATTTTTGTCTTTGTTTTTAACTCGGCATGGATCTCCAAACCGACAGTAAGCTTATAACTCATAGGCGAGAGTATACCACAAGAGACCGCCTCTCGTCCTCAATGCCACGGCAGAAGCCCCTTATGGAGAGAGATTCTTTTTGTTTGAGTATTCTGCTGATATAATCAGCAAATGTATAAAGAATCAAAGCTCGACAACGGTTTAACAGTCCTGACATACGAAGATTCGTCAATTTCAGCAATTGATATACGGTTACTTTTTAGGGCTGGGTCAAGATATGAAGATGCGCGACAAAAAGGCTACGCGCATATTCTTGAGCACATGCTTCTCAAGGGCACCGCAAAGCGTCCCAGCCCAGTACTACTATCTCAGGAGATAGATAACAAGGGTGGATACAAAAATGCATACACTGGCAGAGATTATCTTGTGATGGTTTTACGTGCTGCCGATAACTATTCTGAAGAATTATTCGAATTGCTGTCTGACATGTTTTTTAATTCTTTGATTGATCCGCTTATACTAGAGAATGAAAAGAAAGTTATTGTTGAGGAGTTAAACAAGGCAAAAGACAACAACGATACCTACCTCATGAGATTTACTTATGAGAAATTTTTTAGCGGCCACCCCCTCGCAACAAATGTATTGGGCAACGAGGAATCAATCATGAGCTCAACACCCCAAGGGCTCATTGAGTACAAGAAAAAATTTCTTATACCTAATAATTCCTGTCTGGCAGTTAGCGGCAATATTAAGCACGATAAAGTGGTGGCTCTTGCTAAACAATACTTTAGCGGTTGGGAAAAAGCAGAAAGTGCACTAAAAAACGTTGCTTTCACCGCAGGAGTACAAAACTTTCATTACCTTTTCAAAGATTTGCAGCAGACGCTGATTTCCTACAACATGGAAACGGTTCCTTACCAAATGACTCGCGAACTAATAGCTCTTGATTTAGTACAAAATTTTTTAAATTTTGGTGGCTCCTCCCTTCTCAACGAGGAATTGCGCCATAAGCGTGGACTTATCTACTCAGTTAACACGGGGAGCTCAACGTTCAGTGATACAGGCCTATTTAGTATTAGAACTTCAACAAGTAAACCTCGAGAAACTATTGAGACTATTCAAAATATTATTAATGGTTTAGGAACATCATTTACTGAGAGCTCCCTTGCAATCGTTAAGGCACGTTTTATTGGTTCCTTTAAACTAAAAGTTGCTAACCCCTATCAGCAAACAGATTTTTTAATGGACGGTTATTGGTACAAGGGACGGCTTGTACCACTAGATGAGTATTTAGCTGACGTTGAGAGTATTTCGTATGACGATATTCTTAATGTAATTAGTACATATCTACGTTCCGAGAAGGCAGTTGTCGTTGCAATCGGCCCAGAAAATTTCACTGTGCATGGTTAATAAAAGGACCCCCGCCTGCGATACAGTTGGGGGTCTCTTGCGGGGTTATGGATTTGCATCCAACGCCCCGGCCTAGTGGCCAATCCAGCCACACCCGCAGTCGTCGTCGCCGTCACAGCCGTCGCCGGGACCACTCGTCATCAAAAGCCTGTTCATAAGGCCTCCTTATTCCTCCGAGGAGGAAAAATTGTGTTCGCCAGCAGAATACCAGCGAAATCTACGTTGAAGAATAGCACGTTTATGCTTAATCGTCAATTGCAAAACAAAAACACCTCGACCGAAACCGGTCGAGGTGTGATTCCTTAAAGTCCGAGATCTTCTCGGATGGTTTTGTGGTTCTTTGCGAGATTCTTCGCTTTGTACCGCTTGTCTTCGGTGACCTCGACTGCATCCTTTATCCAATCAGGCAAAACGAATGCCTTTGCCTCTTCGACCGTATCGAATTCTACTTCGACACAAATGTAACCCTCGAGATGGCCGTGATGCACATCGAATTCGAAGGTATGCGGCCATGACAGATGTCGGTAGCGCTCCTTCTCAATCGACGCGCCGATGATAAGGGGCCACAAGAGTTCACGCCCAGCGTTGCTCTCCAGAAGATAGTTTTCTTCCGGCCGCGAGAGGGTCCCAGCCCCCTTGATGGTCAGTGTAGTAGACCCCGCTTCTTTCCGAAGTCGCACCTCGCCTTGCTCGCTGATGACCAGGTATCCCTGCACCATCCTCGTAGGGATACAACCCTGCAAGATGTATCGCGGTACTTCTTTAAGTCGCCACTTGCGCTCGATCTCTTTTTTGCTCATCAAAAATCTCCTTTCGGGAGAAATTCCCGTCTATGCGAATACTACTTTTGTTAGAGTAAATGTCAAACCTCTATTATTTCAATAAATTAGCAACAAAAAACGAGGTCGCTTGCGACCTCGTCAAATTTTGTTTCATTACTATTTTGAAACCCTACTACCAAATTGCTTTTCGAATTCATTCAAGGTCATCAAGCTCTCTAGATCGTCCATCCTTTCGGTGTATAGCACACCATCAAGATGGTCGATTTCATGCTGAAGAACGCGTGCATGAAATCCTTCGAATTCCACGACATGCTCTTTACCAAATTGGTCGAGGTATTTAACCTTGCTATTTCGGTATCTGCGAACAGCACCGCGAACATTCGGGAAGCTTAGACAACCCTCGTAACCGTTCACTCTTTCTTCGGAGCTCGAAAGGATTTCGGGATTGATAAGGACGGTCGGAGGAATTGGCGCAATCTTTGATTTTGAAGATTGTGCTTTAACTTCCACCACAACAAGTCGCAAAGAAAATCCGACCTGCGGAGCAGCGAGCCCGACGCCGCCCTTTCGGCGCATCGTATAGAACATTTGCCTAATCAGCTCCATCAGGTGTGGGTCACCGATGGACGAAGGTGCGATATTGCTCGCTGCTCTTCGGAGCATCGGATTTCCAAACTCCACTATCGGTAGACACTTCACGGGGAACCTCCTTCAATGAACAAGTTTTGGTTTGGTCGAAACGACACCACCTGTCAAAAAACTACGCTCCCCAAGGACACTTGTCAACCGAGCCGAGTTATTCTGCTGCTTTCAAAAGTTTGAGTAATTCGTCTTGGAAAGATTTCATTACTTTGTCATCGAGAATAGAAATCGCAAAAATATGTGGGCGTAATTTTTGCATTTGTTTCATTACTTCTTTTACACGTTCTGGCGAGACCATGTCTGTTTTTGTAAGAATAATAATTTCATCCTTTTTTGCGAGAACATCATCATACGCCGCGAGTTCTTTGCGCACTGTTTCATACACAGTCATCGGATCTTCGTTTTCGAGAGACACAAGATGCGCGAGCATTTTGGTACGACGAACATGACGGAGGAATTTGTGTCCAAGTCCTTTTCCTTCACTCGCACCCTCAATAAGCCCTGGAATGTCGGCGAGAATGTAGCCGTAACATTCACCCAAGTTTGGCTCGAGTGTGGTAAATGGATAGTCGGCAGTTTTTACATTTGCGCGCGTGAGCGTGTTGAGCAAGCTCGACTTTCCTGCGTTTGGCAAACCAATGAGTCCAATGTCAGCAACAATTTGAAGCTCAATATAAAAATCTGCTTCAAACCCTTTTGTGCCAGGGATATGTTCTTTAGGTGAGCGGTTAGTCGCGCTCTTGAAATGCTCGTTACCGTACCCACCGCGGCCGCCTTTGAGTACCATCACCTTCTGCCCCTCTTCGAGAAGCGAAACTTCTTCTCCGGTATCAAGATTGCGTACTATCGATCCGATTGGCAAATCCAACACAAAGTCCTCTCCGTTTGCACCATGAAGACTATTGTTCCCACCATTGCCACCACGACCAGCATGAAATTCTTTTTCGTGTCGATATTTTGCAAGGATGTGAATATCACGAACCGCACGTACGTATACATCGCCGCCGTTACCACCATCGCCGCCAGCAGGCCCCGCGAACTCGCGGCCCTTTTCATGACGCCAACGCTCGACGCCGTTTCCGCCGTCGCCCGCTTTCATATAGATTTTAAATTCATCAATAAATGCCATATAAGTAAAGTGTATAGTAATTACGCGTTCGCCGCGAGTGTTGCCATTTTAATTGCGCCTTCTTTTGATCCTGCGACAGCAATGAAGCGATGATTGTGGCAGAAGGCAGCGTCTGCTACGCCAGTAATTTTTGCGAGATCTTCATTTTGTTTCCCCGCCCATTCAATCGGCATATTTTTTCTATACTGAAATGTGTGTGGAACTTTTCTAACTGCTTCAACCCTCCACCGACCCGTTTCTCCGCGCTCTGGCAGAACTACATAAAGAGGCTCAGGATGGCTGGACATGGCTTGGTGCCAAGGAAACTGTCCTTCTAAAAGAACGATGCGTTTATCCTTCGCATTGTTGTATGCTTCTTCGACGATGAGTCTACCTGCATTCATACTTTTTGCTTGCACTATTGCTCGCACAAGAATTTTTTTGGCAATTTCTAATACTTCAAAAAATCCTTCGTCTTCTGTTCGATTTTTCTCGTCCCACATCGGTGCAAAAATACCAATTACGTCCTGAAGAAGATACGGCGCTGTTTCATCGAGCACCGAGAATGTCTCCACCCCGCTGTCTCCGGCATCGATTGGCTGCACAAGGCGTTCGTCAACAGCGCGAGCGATCTCTTCGCTTCCCGCGAGTGCCACGCCATAGTGTTTCCAAACTAGACCGAATGAGGAATACGGGATGCCGTTTTCTCGCCCGCCTGCTCCCCCCGCTTGATGATGATCAAATTTCATCTGCGAAGCATCGTATTCACCGCCAACATCGACAAGGACATTTGCTGTTGCCCAAACCTCCGGATCGCGACTTCGTACGATACTAACATTGTCTTTATTCAATAGAGACAATGCCGCGCACGAAAAAACCTCGTCGGTGTGGAACCGACCGCTATGCGTTACGATTTTCATTTTCTCGCTCTCGTACTTCGTGCTGCTCATAATAATTAGTAAGCCATTTTTCAAGCAGCATAAACCCTACCACAAATACCACCGCAAGCAAAGCAAAGTGTGAAGCTTTACGTGTTACCGCGATTGCAGCGTTTCCAAACAAGTATCCGGCGACCGCATAGATAGCGACCCAGACCATCGAGGACAAGAGCTCCGCATGGAAGAACAGACTAAACTTGAGCCGCGTTGCTCCAGAAAAAACAAGTGTTGCGTGATTTATGCCGTAAATAAATTTTGAAAGAAGAATTGAAAAGAAAGGCTTTCTTTGAAAATTAGGGAAGAACAGGTGAACGGTTCTTTCTGCAAAAGCGATAATTTTTATCCTGCCGTCAAATCGAGCAAGGATCATGCCCACCCAATACCAAAAAACATCTCCTACCATAACACCTGCAAACGCAACTGAGATAACTTCTGCAAAATCAAATGCACCAAGTCGCGCAAGCATTGCCGAAATGATGAGAAAGACTTCCCCTTCGAGGACCATACCGAAAAAGAGCAACATGTATCCCCAAGTACGATGCTCCTGCACAACGTGCGTAAAATTGGTTATGGATGATTCAAACATGATTTAGTCTTCTGACGAAAGAAGCTTGTGCGCGAGGTATGTTGCAACTGAGATAACCAGAGAACCCAAGAGTGCCGGCATAAAGCCCTGAACAGTAAACCCGATATTGAGTCCGCCTGCAAGTGAAGCAACACCCCAAAACAAAAGTGCATTTATCAATATCGATGACAGCCCAAGGGTGAGCAGTGTGATTGGAAATAATATTAAATGAAGCACTGGCTTTATAAGCACGTTCACGAGTCCCCAGAGGGCAGCAATAATGAGCGCGGTACTAAACGAAGTGATTGCGATACCAGGAATAACCTTTGGCAACAACAGGAACGCAAAACTTATAAGGATCCACGAAGCGATGTGACGCATAAAGAAATTATGGAATTAGATTTTTCCCTTCGCCGCGGCTAAAGGCCAAAATGTTATCAGTGGTCGTATCAAGAATACGCTTGATCGCTTCCTCGGTATTGAATGCGTTATGGGGTGTAATGATCGCTGCTGGATGTTCGATCAAATAATGATTCTCGAGCGTTGTTTTCAAAACATCTTTTTTCGGATGGCCACCGAAAAGAAGTTTTGTTTCGTCATCAATAAATCCTTCTTCTTCGAGCACGTCGAGTCCAACACCAGCGAGAACTCCCTCTTTGAGCGCATGGACGAGCCCCTCTGTCTCAACAAGCGCACCGCGCGCAGTATTCACCAACACACTCCCCTTTTTCATCTTCATTAAATTTTTCTTGTTCAATATATGATGCGTTTCTGGCATATAGGGGAGATGCACAGAAACAACATCCGCCTGCGCAAGAACTTCCTCAAGCGACATATAAGTAAAGCCGAGCTCCTGGGCAAGATTCTCTTTTGGAAATGCATCAAACGCGACGATCTTTACATCAAACCCCTTCATCATTTTTATGAAGTGAGCGCCGATACGTCCAGTACCAAGCACGCCGACTGTTCTCCCTTTGAGGTCAAATCCACGAAGACCGTCTTGAGAAAAAAGACCTTCTTCCTGAACACGCTTTGCGCACTCATTGATCTTTCGCGAGAGTGTGAGCACAAGTCCGACGGCAAACTCCGCGACAGTATTTTCACCATATGCGGGAACATACGATACGGAAATGTTGCGTGCTTTTGTTTCTGCGGTATCAATATGATCAAAACCAGTCGATCGCGTTGCCACATGTTTTAAGTTTGGAAATTGATCGAGTTCCTTTTTGCTTACATGAGAATTCACAAACATTGAAACCACCTCGGCATCGCTGCCATGCAACTCGTGGTGATCCTGCACCGTACCTTTAAGGAAGGTTATCTCCTGGCCCGGCAATCGTTCTCGCACATAGCCCTGTTCCCATTCCTCGTTATAAAAATATGTGATCTTCATACCTCATATTGTACCATAAGAGCCTCTGGCGGAAACCCTTGCCAAAATTGACATTGTACGGTAGAAATACGAAATATTCGTTAATTTTGATATACTACACGTTACCGACGGTCTCCTTCCTGGCGAATGAACAACACGCGTTATGCTCGAAACAATATTCACAACAATCCTGTATATTTTCCTCTTCTGCACACTCTATATGGAGGTATTTTTTCTTATTACCTTCTTTGAAGAGCGCGCAAAGCTTACTCACAAACCAGAGAATCCCGAACTCGCATATCACCCTTCCACAACAATCATCGTTCCTTGTTGGAATGAAGAAAAAACGGTAACAAAAACGGTTGAATCTCTCCTCGCCCTCAACTACCCAAAAGACAAGCTCAATATTTTCATCGTAGACGACGGCTCGACCGACAACACATGGGAAGTTGTTCAAAAATTTAAAGACAATCCGCAGATCACACTTATTAAAAAAGAAAATGGCGGCAAACACACTGCAGTGAATCTTGCGATTCAGGAATCAACATCAGAAATTATCGGATGCCTCGACGCTGACTCTTTTGTTGAGAAGAATGCACTACGCGAAATGGCACGCGCGTTTAACGAGGACAAGAACGTAATGGCCGTCACTCCAGTGCTCGTGGTTCACGAGCCTCAAACAGTGCTCCAAAAAATGCAGCAAACCGAATACTACACCGGCGCGTTCTTGAAGCGCATGCTCTCCCCGCTCGACGCTATTAATGTTACGCCTGGGCCTTTTTCTATCTTCCGTAGAGAAGTATTTGAAAAACTAGGCCCTTACAAAAAAGCGCACAATACCGAGGACATCGAGATCGCACTTCGTATGCAAGCAAACCACATGCGCATCCGCAATGTGCATACTGCTCACGTTTACACGACCGCACCAAATACACTCTACAAACTCTATCGCCAACGACTTCGCTGGGCATACGGCACAATGAAAAACACGCTCGATTACCGCTTTATGCTCTTTAAAAAGGAGTACGGTATTTTGGGAATGATAACACTCCCCATCTCATTCTTTGGTGTCTTCATATTCCTCTACAACTTTGGATATCTCGCATTTCATGCAATAAAAGCGCTTGCTGAAAAAATTGTCGAGATCAGTACTGTTGGTTTTTCGTTCATCGTTCCCCACATCGATCTCTTTTATTTCAACACCGACTTTGTGGCAATACTCTCATATGTGTTTTTGGGCCTTGCGCTCTTCATCATTTTTAATGGAACACGACTTGCACTTGGGCGATTCAAACCAACAGCGGGCATCTTTTATTTCATCTTTTTGTATGGTATTGTGGCACCGATTTGGTTCACACGAGCAGTATGGAACGTAGCGTTCTCACGCAGTTCTAGCTGGCGATAACTTTATACAAATAATATGCGCGCAAAAATCGAAACAAAAAAATATATCATCGTGTTTCTCATAACCGCCTTTGTATTTCTCGGCGCGCTGTATGTCAGCAACCGGTTTGCCGCGCGACGTACTGCTGAAGTGAAAGCTGCTGAAGATAAGATCTCGCTCGATATCCTTTCGTCAGAAACACAATTTGCGCTCCTCAAAGACTCGTCCTGCAAGGCGTTCGACCACTCTACTGCATTCTCAGAAGAGCTCAACTCGCTTGTCGAAAAGCTCTCTTACATGGAGCAAAACCTCGGCAACGAGAATCCAGACGTGATTAATCTCAAAAAATATTATTCTCTTCTTCAGATCAAAGACTACCTCCTCGTTGGTAAGGTCAATGAAAAATGCGGCGTAAAGCCAATCACCATTATTTACTTCTATTCAAACAAGGGCGATTGCGCAGAGTGCCAAAAGGAAGGATACGTACTCACCAGCCTTCGCGAAGAATATCCGGAGTTGCGCATATACTCATTTGATTACAACCTCGACCTCTCGGCGGTTAAAACAATGCGCTCGCTGTACGGCGTTCGCAATACACTCCCCGCGCTTGTTATCTGGGACGAAAATTATTACGGACTCAAAACAGCAGCTGATATAGAAAAGATCATTCCGCAACTCAAGAGATTGCGGACCCTGCACAACAAAGCAAAAGCAGCAGACGCAACAAACAACTAAACAAAAAGCCGCGGAGTACATGTACTCCGCGGCTTTTGTCTGGTCCTAATAGTTATGCAGCGCCAACATCGACCTGCTCGATCAAGTCCATAAACTTGAGGACAGAAGCTGTGTATGTTGGTACGACAGTACCGTTGTACTGGTGAAGTTTCTGCTCGGTCGTAGCATCCTTGTAGTACTGCTCTGTCGCTGGATTTGCTCCGCCCAAGTTTCGCCCCACCGTTTCAATGGCAGCATCAAAATTTTTAAACTTGATCTTGCATGAGCCCCATCCGAAGGGATTGTTTCCACAGGCAAATTTGCCTCCCGTAGACTCCTTGATTGCAATTGCAGGAAGGAGACGCCAGTCGAGGTCATACTTCTCAGCAACCTTAACGAGCTTTGCGCCATAGCCAGCAAGTGGCATATCACGATCAGCAAAGTAGGCATCTATCTTTTGTGCCCGTTCATCAAGCAAGGCCTTTTTAGCCTCCGCCTGATCGTCCACAACTCCTGAAACGGTAGCCACATTCGGACCTCCGTTTCCAAAGAGTGCTAGGTTGCTATGAATCATCGCGAGTGGTGACCCGAGGCTCAAGAATGGGATGAGCACGAGACCGCGCATGAGGTTGATTGTTTGTTTTTTCATAGATAGCGGTTTCGCTCCGCAAAACTCCGTATCGGTATTCCTTCAATAAAAAAGCACCTGACAAAGGTGCAACTGAACACCCCTACAAGTTAGCACTTTTGGGCCCAAAAGTCAACCGTTTTTTGAGTTTCTAGACTGATACTTTTTATAGATTTTCTATTATAACCTTAATTTATAAGGGTTTATTTGTATGGCTCTATGCAAATAGAATAATCCATTTTGTAATATAATTTAGCTTTTGATTCAAGAAAATCTACACCAGCCCAGACACGGTTGTGGAAGGCGCCGACCCTCGATATTTGACCTCCTCTTCGTCCCCTGCTAGGCTCAGAGCAGAGAAGGATCTGTCAAAAGGAGTGTTCCAGTGACCCAAAAAGATGGTCGTGATGACGGGAAATGCCTCAAATGCCGTGACAAGCCACGGGCACACGTCGAGGAAGAGTTTGTTTGCGAAAACTGCACTCATCCTTTTACGGTAAAGCATAGCGGGCCATGGCGCTATTGCCTCAGGTGCTCATGGAAACTTGGGAAATGCGTCATGTGTGGAAAGGAAATGTAAACTTCAAGGCTGCCACCCAAAGCGGTGTCGGTCTTTTTTATTTTTGCGGTGTCGTGGTAACCTGGAGGAATTATGGAATTATTTTTTCAAACCGCTGGATGGATAGGCACTATTCTTTGCCTGGTTGCATACTTTCTCGTCTCCCGCGAATATGTTACCAGCAAGAGTCGCAGCTATGCGCTCATGAACCTGTTTGGCGCTCTTGGTATCGGATTAAATGTCTTCCACCATCAAGCATGGCCTGCAGTTACTCTTGAAGTGATCTGGGGCGCTATCGCAATCTTCTCTTTGCTCATTAAATAATCGTTCTTGACCTTTGCCTCGGTATTTGTAAGGATGCTTACAGACCGCAACTTCCCAAGGAGGACGCATGCAGCTACGAATGTACTTCGGTCATCCGGTAAACGCCTACGACACCGAGCTCGAACAAAGGCTCGTGAGAAAAATTGCCGAGGCTTTCCCGATGTGGGAAATCGAGAATCCGAACCAGCCCAAGCACCAGGAGCGTTATGATCAATACAAGATCGCGACGGGCAACGGCATGACCTACTTCACCGAAGAAGTTCTGCCGAGCTGCCGCGGTGGTATCTTCCTTCCCTTCCGCGACGGAAAATGGGGAGCCGGTGTATTCAAGGAAGCACAGTACTATTCAGATCGCAATTTCCCCATCTGGTCCATCAACGCAGAAGGGTTCGTCGGCCAGCTGGTCCTAGCGAACATTCATCCACTATCGATCGAAGAAACCAGAGCACGCATTCGCACTTCCGACGGGAAAATCATTCCGTATGATTGACCCCAACAAAAAGCCACCCTGAGGTGGCTTTTCTTTTTATGCTCCGTGGCAGTGCTTGTATTTTTTACCACTCCCACACGAACATGGATCGTTGCGGCCTGGCTTCTTAGATC
>JAKAMX010000020.1 GCA_021812665.1 bacterium | reverse complement strand
CAATCATGGAAATTCGCAATATCGCTATTATCGCTCACGTTGACCACGGCAAGACAAAACTTACTGATGCTTTGATGCGTCAGACCGGTATGGTTGAGGCAGGTGCTTCGATGGACTCAAACGCACTTGAGCAAGAGCGCGGTATTACTATTTACTCCAAAAACGCCTCACTTTTTTATAAAGGAACAAAGATAAACATCGTAGACACACCAGGACATGCCGATTTCGGTTCAGAAGTGGAACGCGTGCTTCGTTCAATCGACACCGTGCTTCTTCTCGTTGACGCGCAGGAAGGCCCAATGCCACAAACACGTTTTGTGCTCAAGAAGTCGCTCGAACTTGGACTCAAGCCAATCGTTGTTATAAATAAAATCGACAAGCCAGCAGCCCGTCCAAAGGAAGCGCACGATGAAGTTTTTGAACTTTTCTTTGAGCTTGGCGCAACAGATGAGCAGCTCAACTTTACTACCGTATACGCTATTGGCCGTGATGGTATTGCAAAGCGCAATCTTACTGATGAGTCAAAAGACCTCACACCACTCCTCGATGTTATTTTGGAGCATGTGCCTGCGGTAAACGCGGACATCAACGCGCCACTTCGCATGCAACCATTCAACTTGGGTTACGACAATTTCCTTGGTCGCCTCGCTATTGGTCGTATCTATGAGGGAACGGTGCGAGATGGTTCAAATGTAACTATCAAAAAGCCTACCGGCGAGACGCGCGCGGGAAAAATTACAAAACTATTTACATTCGAAGGAGTTACCCGCAAGCAAGTTCCAGAGGCAGTTGCTGGTGACATCGTTATGATCGCGGGCCTTTCAGATATATATATTGGTGAAACAATTTGTATGTCAGGGGATGCCGAGCCTTTGCCTGCGATTAGAATTGATGAGCCAACAATTTCCCTAAACTTTTTCGTGAACGATTCTCCGTTTGCCGGCAAGGAAGGGAAGTTCGTTACTATTCGTCAGATTCGTGAACGACTCGAGCGAGAACTCGAAGTGAACGTTGGTCTTAAAGTCGATTTTGAATCGATGGAATCTTTTAAAGTATATGGTCGCGGCGAGCTTCATATTTCTATCCTCCTCGAACAAATGCGTCGTGAAGGTTTCGAAATGCAGGTTTCTCAGCCTCAGGTAATTATCAAAGAGGAAAACGGCAAGAAGCTCGAGCCATATGAGGAAATGATTATCGATGTTCCATCAGAGAGCTCGGGTATTGTGATCGAGAAGATCAACAAGCGAAAGGGAACGATGGTGAACATGAAAGAGGAGAACGGCATCACGCGTCTCATTTACGAAATCCCAACACGTGGACTCTTGGGCTACAGAGGACAGTTTGTGGTAGACACAAAAGGTAACGGTATCCTTTCAAGTCGCTTCATTGAGTTCCGTGAACACGCTGGCGAAATTAAAAAACGCGAGGCGGGATCGATGGTATCTATGGCAACAGGAAAATCTCTCGGTTTCTCACTTTGGAACCTTCAGGATCGTGGTGTTTTGTACATCGGACCAGCTACTGAAGTGTACGAAGGTCAGGTTATCGGAAACACTTCAAAGGGTGATGAAATGTCTGTGAACCCTACAAAAGGAAAGCAACTTTCAAACATGCGTACGTCGGGTAACGATGAGGCTATCGTTCTCACACCGGCATATGAACTTTCAATCGAGCGTGGTCTCGAGCTTATGACAGAGGATGAATATTTGGAAATTACTCCAAAATCCGTACGTCTTCGCAAAGAGTTTTTGACGGAAATCGACCGAGCGCGTGCAGCGAGAAAGGATCTCAAATAATATGTGATAGAAACAACCCCGTATGTTTGCGGGATTGTTTCTATCTGTGTAATTGAGTTTTCCACAGTTCATTGAACATTTGTCTGTTGCGTGTTACACTGACGGTGTAAGAAGTTTTCCCTCAGTGCTTGCTTGATTCAAGGTGAGAGAACGAGGAAAACAGGTCATCTTACAGCGAATTAAGCAACATAACTATGGCAAAGAAATTGTATGTAGGGGGTATCCCTTACGCAACCACAGAGAACGAACTCAAAGAGGCATTTTCTCAGGCCGGCGAAGTTACTTCTTCAGCAATCATCATCGACAAGATGACAGGTCGCTCGAAGGGTTTTGGCTTCATCGAAATGGCAAAAGATGCTGATGCCGACAAGGCAATTGATATGTTCAATGGGAAAGATTTCCAGGGCCGCACACTTACGGTTAACGAAGCACGTCCTCTCGAGGAGCGGGCACCACGTCGTGAGTTTGGCGGTGGAAATCGTCGCATGGGCTAAACGCCCAGGCATAACAAAAAGCCCGCGCATGCGTGGGCTTTTTGTTATGCCTGGTCTATTTCGCCAGAAGTGCTACTATATACAGCAAGAATCCTATTAATAGAATAATTGATTAAACCAATGAAGAAATTTCTTTTTGCCGGAGTTTTGTTAGCAGTTGTGCCATTTATATCATTTGCGCAGACAGCAGGTACCCCAACCACCTCAACCACGACTGCGGTTGCAACGGTAGACCCCGGGCTTGTGCCTGGCGATCTCCTTTACTTTCTCGATGGATGGGGGGAAGCAATTCGTACATTCTTTACTTTCAACAAGGAGGACAGAGCCCGCCTAAATCTTGAATATGCGCGTGAGCGCGCAGCGGAGATTAAGAAGGTGTTGAGCGATCCTGCACGCAAACTCGAGGATATCGCTGGCGCTAAGGAGAATTTTGACAAGCATATCGCCGATGCTGCACAAACAATTAAAGAGGAGAAAGATGCTGGCGTTGATGTTTCTGGGCTCGCAAAAGAGCTTGATGATGAACTAGATGCTTCTCACGAAGATATCAAAGACGCGCTTGTAGCACACGAAGGCCGAGCAAGCACTGCAGAGGCTGAGCTTCGCGCAAAAATTGACGCACTCCCTGCTGGCGATCCACAAATTGAATCACTCGTGAGAGCACTTGATGCTATAACAAAGGAAAAGGAAGACGCCCAGGGGGAGACTATCAATCTTGAAGATAAATCGCTTGATCAGCAGGCCGTGTTTGAAGACGCTATGGGCCCAGAGATTTCAGCAAAGAAACATATTGAGCAAGTTCTCCGCCTTCGTGAGTGGATTGGAGAGCAGGGGGGTAAATGGCCAGCTGGATTTGCGACATCAACTGATCAGCTTCTAAAGCAAGCAGAGGAAGCGCTCAAGCTGGGTAATTTCGAAGAAGCAAAAAAGCTCTCTGAAGAGGCAAAACATAGCGTAGAGAAGATTCGTGAAGGCAATAATAGGGATGGGGCACCAGAAAATAGGGATATTCGTGAAGGCAATAATAGGGATGGGGCACCAGAAAATAGGGATATTCGTGAAGGAAATAAGGAAGTTCAAGGTGACAATCAATATGAAGATGGTCCCGTACAGGACGGAGTAGCTCCTCTTGGCGCTCCAGATTATCGTGACTAGAACGAAAGGTTGGCGAATTATCTCTTATAGTGCGATCGGAGTTTTTCTTGTGCTCGGGACAGCACTGCTGCGAACAGCAAAACAGTCTGGAACACACTTTTTTTTAGGCGAGAATCAGGTTTTTGTAACTATTGCAGATACCCCAGCTGCGAGAGAACGTGGTTTGGGCGGCCGGGAGCGCCTCGAGGAAAACGAAGGCATGCTTTTCGTATTTCAAAGTCCGGAACCTTATGGATTTTGGATGAAAGACATGAATTTCCCTATAGATATCATTTGGTTTGACTCAAACAAGCGTATCGTTGAGGTAAAGGAGCGCGCTGATCCACTGTCGTACCCTGAAATTTTTACTCCAAACGCCTCCGCGAAGTTCGTTTTGGAGGTTCCCGCAGGTTATTTTTCAGAACACCACTTACGCGTCGGTGATTCGTTCGAAATTCGCTGATAAATTCACTGTTTTATGACGGTACTGTTGCCAGTGTTTCTTTTTTGTTTTTCGTTACTTTTTTTTGAGTTATCCACCTATTGAAAAAAAATTTTTTGGGTACAATGAAGAGTATAAAAGGAATATTTTATTAGCAATAAGCAAACCAAAGAGTAACGTATGCCCAAAAAGAATAAGCCAACAAAAAATGCAACACCCGAAGTTAAAAAAGGTCCTATTAGCAGTGTCCGTAAGCGAAATGGCGAAACTGTTCCTTATGATATCGAACAGATCGTGAGCGCTGTGTATAAGGCAATGCGCTCAACAGGAGAAGGTGAACGCAAAGAAGCTGAGTTTATTGCACGAAAAGTGCAGTCGGAGCTTGCGCGTGTCGCGAAATTGGTCAAAGACTTCATCCCAACCGTTGAAGGTATTCAGGATACGGTAGAAAAAGAGCTTATTTTGGAAGAATTCGTAAAAACTGCAAAGGCATATATTCTTTATCGCGAAGAGCGCGCTCGCGCACGCCAGACAGTGGGCACTGTCCCGGAAAAAGTTCGCGAACTTGTCGTTGAAAGCAAAAAATATTTCCGCAATGCGATGGCAGAATTCATCTACTATCGTTCTTATTCTCGTTGGATTGAGTCAGAGGGCCGTCGTGAGACTTGGATCGAGACAATTGATCGCTACATGGCGTTCATGAAGGAGAACCTCGGCAATAAACTTACAGAAAAAGAATACGCTGAGCTTCGTGAAGCAATTCTAAAGCAGGAGGTTATGCCATCGATGCGTCTCGTGTGGAGTGCCGGTGATGCAGCACGCAAAACAAATGTGACCGGATACAACTGTTCGTTTATCGCGCCATCATGTGTGCAGGACCTTGCGGAGATCATGTATCTCTCAATGTGTGGAACAGGTGTTGGCTTCACAGTAGAAAGTCAAAACGCGCAGATGTTCCCACAAATTAAAAAGCAGACAGGTAAAATGCAAACAACGCATGTCGTTGATGACAGCAAGGAGGGTTGGGCAGATGCCTTCGCGGTAGGGCTCAATGCGTGGTTCAATGGTCAGGATATTAAATTTGATTATTCTAAACTTCGACCAGCAGGCGCGCGATTGGTTACGATGGGCGGCAAGAGTTCTGGTCCAGAACCACTCGTTTCCCTCATGGAATTTTCACGCGATAGAATTTTAAAAAATCAAGGTCGTCGCCTCTCAAACCTTGAGCTCCATGACATCATCTGCAAGATCGGAGAGATTGTCGTTTCGGGTGGTGTTCGTCGTAGCGCTCTTATCTCGCTCTCGGATCTCGACGACTACCAGATGCGTCATGCAAAGGATGGCCAATTCTATTTGACCGATCCACAGCGAATGATGGCAAACAACTCTGCCGTATACCTAGCAAAGCCCACCACTGCTGAGTTTTTGGACGAGTGGGTCTCACTTATGAAGGCGGGCTCAGGCGAGCGTGGCATTTTCAATAGAGGATCTCTTTCAAAGCAGGTTCCTGAGCGCCGATGGAAAGTTCTCGGGGATAACG
Source organism: bacterium (assembly GCA_021812665.1). Classification (GTDB taxonomy): domain Bacteria; phylum Patescibacteriota; class Minisyncoccia; order Phycocordibacterales; family UBA1550; genus UBA1550. The sequence continues at coordinate 6,497 of JAKAMX010000020.1, read as the reverse complement.
CGGACAATACGGGCACAAATCCTTGCGGCGAGATCATTTTGAGATCAAAGCAGTTCTGCAACCTTTCGGAAATTGTTGCCCGCGCTGAGGATACCGAAGCAACACTCATGCGCAAGGCGCGACTCGCTGCGATCTTGGGTACCTACCAATCAACGCTAACTAAATTTGGTTATCTTTCAAAGGAGTGGAGGGAAAACTGTGAAGAGGAGCGCTTGCTCGGTGTGTCAATTACTGGCCAGTGGGATTGCAAAGTTGTTCGTGATCCAAACATCATGTCGAAGCTCCGCGACGAGGCCGTCAAAGTGAACAAAGAATATGCGAAACGATTTGGAGTAAATGCTTCTACGGCAGTGACCGCGGTGAAACCATCGGGTACGGTATCCCAGCTTGTAGATGCATCATCAGGCATGCACCCACGTCACGCGCCATACTATATTCGTCGCATTCGTATTTCTGCAACCGACAGCCTCTTCAAAATGCTCAAGAATCAGGGTGTGCCATATTATCCTGAAGTGGGGCAGTCGATGGAGAATGCAGTAACGTATGTGCTTGAGTTCCCGATCAAAGCGCCAGAAAAATCTTTATTCAAAGATGATCAGTCTGCGCTTGATCAACTTGCGTACTGGAAAATGGTGAAAGAGCACTACACAGAGCACAATCCGTCTGTTACTATTTCAGTAGGGAACGATGAATGGATCGCCGTTGCAAACTGGTTATACGAAAATTGGGACATGATCGGTGGCCTCTCGTTCCTTCCACGATCGAACCATGTGTATCGCCTTGCCCCCTACGAAGAAATTTCAAAGGAGCAGTATGATGCAATGGTAAAGAAATTCCCTGAGATCGATTTCTCAAAGATCATGAGCTACGAGCGCGAGGACATGACGCAGGGCTCGAAAGAGCTTGCGTGTGCAGGGAATGTGTGTGAGATCGTTTAATTTTAAAAATAATTTATAACACTATGGCAAAAGGAAGAGATGCACATAAAGAAGTAAAGAAACCAAAGAAAAACAAGAAATAGTTTTAAAGAAAAGCCGCTCGAATGAGCGGCTTTTCTTTTACAAAAAAACGTGGTATCTTCCTCGTTGCCCATATCAGGTAGTCGCTGGGCGCCGCAAGGTGCTTAGAGGAAAGTCCGAACACTCCCCAGCCCCAGTTTTGGTTTTTAGAATGTTCTAGATATCAAAACTGGGGCTGGGAGTAGGGTAGCGGGTAACGCCCGTCCGGAGCAATCCGAGAGGTGCGAGCAGAGACGTCTCTAACGAAAGAAGGAGACACCCCTTGTGGGTGAGTCCATATGGCAACATGTGGGGTGAAACGGCTAAATCCTTACCTGGGTGCAAGGCCGTGCCCCCCACCACAATATGCATTATTTGTACGTTATAAAAAGTTCAGTTGATAATGGGCTATACATAAGTCAAACTTCTGATCTGCGTAGGCGACTTCTTGAACACAACAGTGGTAATAATATTTCTACTAAACATAGATCTCCGTTTACCCTTGTTTACTATGAAGCATACGCAGATAAGAGTGACGCCTGTGCACGTGAAATGAAACTGAAAAAATTTAAAAAGGGCTATGACGAGCTTAAAAAACGTATAGAAAGAAGTTTGGCAAAATAGTGTGTATTGTGGTGGGGGGAGTGCCGCTTGAGCAGTGGGGCAACTCACTGCCTAGATAAATGATTACCGTCCAGCTCCAGTTTTAGGTACAATAGAAAAATGTTCTACGTTTATTTTTTGCGAAATGATGTTAGCAAGGAAACCTACATCGGATTTACGAGCAACATCAAGCAAAGACTCATAAGACATAACGAGGGTGGTAAAAAGTTTACGACCAGGAAAGAGGGCACATGGAGACTAATCTACGCTGAAATATACAAGTCAGAAGATGATGCCAGAGCAAGAGAACGTAAACTTAAGAATCACGGTAGCGGGAAGCATGAACTCATCAAGCGTTTAAAACATACTTTGCTTGATACCTAAAACTGGGGCTGGATACAAAATTCGGCTTATCGATATAGGTAAATGAAAACCCCCAGCTAAAACTGGGGGTTTTCTCGTATACGATTGGCTCAAACAGCGTCATCGCGTATACTAGAATGTATTAATGCTAAAAAAAGTTTCTCATCTACTACATCGCGAATGGAATAGCACTTATGAATCAGCTATTCTCATGGGCGCATTTGCGATTTTTTCGCAATTACTTATTCTTTCTCGTGATCGTTTACTCGCTAGTCATTTTGGAGCTGGGCAAGTATTGGATATTTATTTTGCCGCATCTCGAATACCAGACTTGTTGTTTGTGTGCACGGCATCAGGAATGACCGCCTTGGTTTTTCTGCCAGTTTTGGTAAAGCATGCTTCGGAAAGTGATGCCCGCGCACAAAAGTTTATCAACGACACATTTACGGTAGTTTTTATGTCATTTGTGTTGGTTGCAGCACTCGCATTTGCTGTTGCGCCTATCGCCGCTCGCTATATTTTCCCTAGCTTTACCGCAGAAGCCCAGCACCAGTTTATTGTAGTAACGCGCATGCTTTTATTGGCGCCACTCTTTTTTTCACTTTCGAATCTCTTAGGAAGCATGACACAGGTTCTCAACCGGTTTGTTGTTTTTGCGGGCGCGGCGGTCTTCTACATTTTGGGTATCGCTTTGGGCGCGATACTTTTTTACCCCGCGTTCGGGATTGTGGGAATAGCTATGGGTGCGGTTGCTGGCGCATTTCTCAATTTTTTCATCCACTTTTTTATTGCTTCACGCAATGGCTTCATTCCGACGATATCCTGGAGGCCTTCATTTTTGGATATATGGGAGCTTGTTCGCGCAGCCTTTCCGAGGGCAATCTATCTCGTAGTTAGCCAAATTTTACTGCTCATTCTCGTGGCGTTTGCTGCAAAATTGGAGCCGGGTTCTATTGCTGTCTTTTCTTTCTCGTTCAGCTTGCAATCGCTCGGTCTCATTGTGGTGGGTATGCCATTTACAACCTCAGCGTTTCCCGGCGTTTCAAAACATTCAGCTCGAGAAGATCTGGTAAAGTTTGCAGATCATATCGTGGTAACGACAAGACGTATTATTTTTTGGTCTCTACCTGGTGCAATTTTAATCTTGGTTCTAAGGGCTCAAATAGTTCGCACACTGCTTGGGACGGGCGCATTTGGGTGGACGGCGACAAAGCTCACTGCTGCAATGCTTGCAATATTCGCGTTTTCAATTACTGCACAATCACTCTCCTACCTACTTGTTCGAGGCTTCCACATGATTGGCAATAAAGTGATTCCGCTCATCGCAAATATCTTATCTGCTACAACGATTGGATTGGGCACATATGGACTCATGGCAATATATTCACGGTCAGTTTTGTTTCGTGATTCGCTTGGTATTCTCATGCGCGTAGATGATGTTTCTGGCTCACGCGTGCTTTTACTTGCAGTTGCTTACTCGACTGGAGTCTTGTTGAATCTTTTTGTTCTTCATTACTTCTATAAAAAATGTTTTCCCGGAGAGTTTGTTCCATCGCTACGAAAAACTTTTTCAGAATCAATATTTGCATCACTCATCGGTGGGTTTGTTGCATACGAATTTTTAATAGTGCTGAGTTTATATCTCAATCTCCATACAACCAGAGGAATTCTATTCCAGGGACTTGGGGCAGGGGTTGCAGGGGTAGCTGCTTGGTGGCTTGTGCTTGAACTCATCCGCAATGAAGATATCCAGGAATTTCGCCAAGCGCTTGGTGGAAAATTCTCAAAAGCGGGCATTATTCTCCCAGGGCAGGAAGAGATCTAAAAGTGCTTACTGATTGTTGAAAAACCTTTGATTTTAAAGGATTTTATGGTATTGTCCTTAGCACATGGATCTCAAACATATTCGTAATTTCTCCATCATTGCCCACATTGATCACGGCAAATCAACCCTCGCGGACCGCATGCTCGAAGCAACGGGTACTGTTGAGGCGCGCAAGATGAAGGAGCAAGTCCTCGACACGATGGAGCTCGAGCGTGAGCGAGGTATCACCATTAAAATGCAGCCAGTGCGCATGGAGCACGCCTACAAGGGGGCGAAATATATTTTGAACCTCATTGATACCCCTGGGCATATCGATTTTTCGTACGAAGTTTCGCGCGCGATGAAAGCAGTGGAAGGAACGATCTTGCTTGTCGATGCAACGCAGGGCGTGCAAGCGCAAACACTTTCTGTGCTTGCGATGGCACGTGAAGCGGGACTCGTTATTCTTCCTGCTATTTCAAAAGTAGACTCTCCGATTGCACGTCCGCAAGAAGTGAAAGAGGAGGTCGCCGCACTTCTTGGTATTTCACCCGAGGATGTCCTTGAGGTTTCCGGAAAGACGGGGAAGGGCGTACCGGAAATCCTCGCTGCTCTCATTGAAAAAATTCCGCCACCAGTTTCCGAGACAGGCGCGGGCGGTCCCTTTCGAGCCCTTGTGTTCGACTTTGGATACTCAACACACAAAGGCATCATTGTGTATATTCGCGTGCTCGATGGCAAGGCAGCAAAAAATGACACGCTTCTTTTCGCACAGGCGAAAGAAAAATTTGGAGCATTGGGTGTCGGCATTTTTCACCCAGACATGGTTGATACCAGCTCTATTTCTGCAGGAGAAATCGGTTACATCCTAACGGGCATCAAAAAGCCTGGTATCGCTTCTGTTGGAGATACGATTTTAACGCAACGAAGCCCTCTCCCATCTCTTTCTGGATATATGAAGCCACGACCAGTTGTGTGGGCTTCGGTGTATCCAGAAAGTCAGGATGATTTCACCAACCTTAAGCAAGCGCTCGAGATCTTGCGTTTGTCTGACTCCTCATTTTCGTTTGAAGAAGAGGCGTCTGGCGTGCTTGGTCGCGGGTTCCGTTGCGGCTTCTTGGGGATGCTCCACATGGAAATCGTGACAGAACGTCTCCGCAGAGAATTTTCGCTCGAGCTCATTGTTACTACACCATCGATTACCTATGAAGTTGAACTTCGCAATGGTAAACGAGAGGTGATCTACTCACCACACCTTTTCCCAGACCACGGAGCGACGAATAAAATTTTTGAGCAATGGGTGCGCGTAAAAATTATTACTCCACCCGCATATGTAAGTCCCATTATGAGCCTCCTTTATGAACACGAGGCAGTTATCGGACACACTGAACTATTTGGAGACAATCGAACCTCGATCGAAGTTGAGATGCCGCTTCGTGAACTCATGCGTAACTTTTTCGATAATCTCAAGAGCGCTTCGTCGGGCTTTGCGTCCCTTGCGTACGAACTTATTGGATATCGCGAGGCTGATGTTGCGAGATTGGATATTTTGGTAGCAGAAGAAGTTGTGCCAGCATTTTCAAAAGTCGTCTCACGTCGCCGTATTGAACGAGAAGCTGAAGAAATGGTCGAGAAGCTTCATGGCATATTGCCCAAACAACTTTTTACCGTAAAAATTCAAGGACAAGGTCTCGGCCGTATTATTTCGTCACGAACACTTTCGGCGATGAAAAAAGATGTTACGGGATACATGTACGGGGGAGACATTACTCGCAAACGCAAACTTTGGGAAAAACAAAAGCGAGGCAAAAAGAAATTGAGAGCCCAAGGAAATGTTGATATCCCTCATGAGGTCTTTCTAAAAATGGTTCGTGGTGGAGAGCAATAGTCTGTATAAAAAAGAGCCGGTCAGACGACCGGCTCTTTTTTATACAGACTAGAACCTATTAGCGGAAGAGGCTTGGGGCCGCATAGAGGAGAACCATGCTGGTCATAACAAGCACAGCAACAACGACGCCAAAGGTGTTCCAGTATTTTTTGTATTTTTTATCAAACAGCATGATGGGGTATTCGGTTTATTTAGTATTCGGTTATACTACAGGAGAAATGATTCCATTTCAAGAGCGCAAAAAAATAAGGAAAATTCTGTATTCAAAAGCCTCAATCTCGGTGCTTTTTTTGATAGTGATCCTGTCTGCAGATGGCGCCTGGAATATATACCAAAAGGCGGAAATTGCACGCGCAGAGCGAGATGCTGCCTTCAAAGCGCTCACAGACATACAGGCGCGAAAGGTTGAACTTGAATCGAGTCTTGCGCGGCTCCGGAGCGAACAGGGCGTGGAAGCGGACGTTAGAGGGAAATTTACCGTGGCAAAGCCAGGGGAGGATGTAGTGGTTGTAGTTGACGACAATATGAAAAAAAGTGAGAATAGCGAAGCGAGTAGCCCAAGTGGTTTTTGGGCGCGCATAGGGGCTTTTTTAGGCCTTTAAACAGATTTGCGGGTATGGTTTAGTGGTAGGACGGCTGCTTCCCAAGCAGCAGGCGGGAGTTCGATTCTCCCTACCCGCACAAAAATGAGGGAGAAACGCGAGAGCGTTTCGCCCTCTAATTTTTGTAGCGGATGGGGAGAATCGAAAGGCGGAGGCGGGCACCCACAAAGCGGGTCGCCGAGCCGGGGTCGAGAGTACTTAGTCCGTGCAGGATGTAATCACCCGAGCAGACTTAGTAA
>JAKAMX010000062.1 GCA_021812665.1 bacterium | reverse complement strand
AAATTGGGCTCCAATGCTTTGAGTTTTGAGGGGAATTGTTTTTGTTCCCGTACTACTATGTATCGTTATTTGTAATTGGTCGGGGAGGATTGTTGATTGTTGGAGGACTGTTTGTGCCTGCGCCCTCGTAAAACCGCCGATATTCACGCCATTTACAAATACCTGTGGATATATTCGTTCATAATAACTTACAATAAACGAGGTACCAATCAGTGGTGGAATAGTGATAACTGTTACCACAAAAAGAAGGCTCAAAAACGCCATTTTGTGTAACTTGATAAATTTCTCGTGTTTCGCCATACTGGGCATATAATAGCAAAATTTGCCAAAACAATAACCTATGAACCCGACTGACCCAAAAGAAAACCAAGCAACAACCGATACGCCTTCAACTGCTGGCTTTAGTAGTTCTGCTATGGATATTCCACCGGCTCCTCAGCCGATCCCTTCGAGTACCCCTGCCCCAAGTCCAGTTGCCCCCGCTCCTTCAACGGATACTACGACATTGCCAGCCCCTGAGCCGTCACCCGTGCCAAGTACGGCAGCACCGCTTACACAACCTTCAACCCTTACTCCTCCATCTTCCCTACATGAGCCGGGTATTGTAACGCCAAAAAGCGGATCCAAGATTCCAAAAGGGCCGATTGTTTTTGTTCTTATTCTTGTTTTTCTTATCCTTGGTATATTTTCCTTCGCAAAGTTTGTCTTACCAAAAATTACTGGTGGACTTGGAACGAAAGCAACCACAATCACCTGGTGGGGAGTTTGGGAGGATCCAAAAACTATCCAACCGCTCATTGATGAGTATCAGGCTTCTCATAAAGGAGTAACGGTTAAGTATGTGCAGGTTGCCAAAGATCAATATCGAGAACGGTTATCGAATGCTATTGCTGGAGGACAAGGGCCAGACATTATGACTATTCACAATAGCTGGGTGCCCATGTTTAGAACGAGTCTTTCACCAATGCCAACTTCAGTGTTTTCTCCTCAAGAGTTTCAGCAAACATTTTATCCGGTCATGTCTCGAGACTTAACGTTGGGAACGAGTATTGTAGGAATTCCGACTGAATATGATGGATTGGGACTCTTTGTAAACGATGATATTTTTGGAACCTACGGAAAGACGGTTCCGACCACGTGGAATGATTTGCGAAATACTGCCATTTCTCTCACCATTAAAAACCAACAGGGAATTATTCAACAGGCGGGAGTTGCCATGGGTACCACTTCAAACGTCGACCATTGGCAAGAAACCCTTGCACTACTGATCCTTCAAAATGGAGCCAAGCTCGAAACACCAACGGGTTCACTGGCTGAAGGCGCGCTCGATTTTTACACCGCTTTTTACAAGACAGACAAGGTGTGGGACGATACTCTGCCAAACTCGACCACTATGTTTGCAAATGGAAAGCTTGCCATGATGATTGCTCCCAGTTGGAGAGCCCACGACATAATAGCCCAGAGCCCCACCTTGAAGTTTAGAGTTCTACCCGTTCCACAATTACCAAAGAATACCCCTGACGAGCCAGATATTACCTACGCAACGTACTGGGCCAACGCAGTTTCAAGTAAAAGTGCGGTACAACCCGCTGCGTGGGAATTCCTGAAGTTTCTTTCGACAAAAGAATCGTACCAAAAACTATACGATAACGCGGTCAAGCTCCGAACCTTTGGTGAGCCATTTCCACGCGTTGATATGAGAGACTCGATTACGGCTGACCCCAAAGTAGGAGGATTTATTTCTCTCGCTGGAAACGCAAAAAGTTGGTATTTGGACGGACGAACATTTGACGGAGAAACGGGTATTAACAGTCGAATGGCCAAATATTTTGAAGATGCAATAAACATGGTAAACAATACGAGTGGTGGGAACAGCAAGAATGCATTAACGACTGCAGCCAATGGTGTTCTTCAGGTCCTAGTCGATTACGGTCTTGCTCAAGCTCCAGCTCCCGTAAAGTAGTACGATACTCTTGTGACAGAACAGGAATATATTGCACGGGCATATCACTCAATATTTAGGTACAGTCTTTCTTCTCCCGAACTAAAGAAGTGGAGGGCTGGACACAAATTGTTTGTGAGAAATAAATTGCTGATACAAAAAGCCGTGTTTCGTGTGGGAACTTCTTCTATTGAAAAAGAAGATTTAGACTTCAAAAGGGCTGTCGCAAAGAGAGCAGCCGGGTATCTTTCAAAAATCCCCTTTATTTTATTTGTGGGAATATCGGGGTCCTTGGCTATGAACAACGCCAAGCCTCAAAGTGATATTGATTTATTTATAATCACCCAAAAAAACACACTGTGGATATCACGATTTTTTTCACTCGTATTACTTTCCCTCAATCACTTTTCATTGAGAAGAGCACACAATAAAAATGAGCGAAACAAAATTTGTTTAAATTTGTGGATTGATCAAAATGCATTAACAATGCCAGACATGCCACAAAATGCATATACGGCTCATGAAATCGCGCAGGTAGTGCCTCTCTACAATAAAATGGACACTTACTCACAGTGGATTAATAAAAACGATTGGATCAATGGATACTGGCCAGATGCTATCTCACTATCTCCCAATACTTTGAGAAAATCTTCATCGAGTACTTCACGTATTCTTGTTTTTCTAAATACCGTTTTTTATGTCATTCAAAGAATGTATATGCATGGCAAGATAACGCGAGAGAAAGTAACCATCCACTATGCATACTTCCACCCGTTTGATTGGGGAGAGGTGGTTATGAAAGCACTGAAGAAAAAAGGCATCGTTGAGGCATGAGCGAGCGTTATGAGATTACTCCAACACCTTTTCTATTCCACTTTTGCCAGGTAACGTCTTTCTTTGAAAAGAGGAGCTTCAGAGACATATACATGGC
>JAKAMX010000061.1 GCA_021812665.1 bacterium | reverse complement strand
AAAGAACATCTCAAAAGCAGTCGCCGGTCACACAAAGGACCTCGGCTCTTTTGCTGCAGTTCAGGAGTTCCGTGTTCCAGATTCGAGCGCTTGGAAGAAAGGCGACGTAATCGACGCATCGATCTTTGAGGTTGGTGATGTTGTTACTGTTTCTGGTACATCAAAGGGTAAGGGCTTCCAGGGTGTGGTCAAGCGCCACAACTTCGGTGGAGGTCGCCGTACGCACGGTCAGAAGCACTCTGAGCGTGAGGCGGGATCAATCGGAGGAGGAGGTCGTGCCGGCGGACGCGTGATCAAAAGCATGCGCATGCCAGGCCGTATGGGCAGTGACCGTATTACAGTGAAAGGTCTTCGTGTACTCGGGGTCGACACTACTAATGGAAAGATCCTCGTATCTGGTTGCGTACCAGGTATCAAGGGTGCACTTCTCGAAATTAAGGCATAACTTCTAATCTTCAATATCATGGAAGCAATAATTTACAACACAAAAGGAAAGGAAGCAGGGAGGGTTGCCTTGAATGAAAAGGTTTGGGGTCTCGCATGGAATGCAGATCTCGTATCTCAGGTTGTTGAGGCTATGCGCTCAAACGCACGTGCTGGCACCGCAGCGGTAAAGGATCGCGGTGAAGTTCGTGGAGGAGGCAAGAAGCCATGGCGTCAAAAGGGAACTGGTCGTGCTCGTCACGGATCATCACGTTCGCCGATCTGGCGTCACGGAGGTATCACGCACGGTCCACTCACCGAGAAAGTTTATATAAAGAAGATCAACAAAAAGGCTCGCGCAAAGGCGCTCTCGATCGTTCTTTCTGAGAAACTCCGCAAGGGTGAAGTACTCTTCGTGGATAACATTGCAATGAAGGAGCCAAAAACAAAGGAAGCGCGTACGGTTATCGCAGCACTCGCGGGCGTAAAGGGTTTTGAGAAACTTCTCACTAAGAAGCGCAATGCAGCATATATCGCTGTTGATGAAAAATCAGATGCAGTAGTAAAGAGCTTCTCAAACTTTGGCAATATCGAGCTTGATACTGTTCAGAATATGAATCCGGTCGACCTCTTGCTCTACAAGTATGTTGTGATCGTGAGCCCAGAGAAGGCAAACGACATTATCCTTGGTCGTCTTAGCAAATAATTTTTACCACCATGGCTATTTTTAAGAAAACAACAGAGAAAAAGGCAGCAGCGCCAAAGGTGGCGAAAGTTGCGAAGGCAAAGAAAACCGAAACAACAAAGCTTGGCGAGCGCGTAAATGTGCTTGTTCGTCCTCTCATCACCGAGAAAGCAGCTATCCTCGCAGAAAAAAATACATACGTATTTGAAGTAGCGCGCAACACAAACAAGATTGAGATTGCAAAGGCGGTCAAGGCGCTCTACGCGGTGACTCCGGTTCGTGTAAATATTGTTAACCTTCCTGCTACTCGCGTTTTTGTTCGCGGAAAGAACGGCATGAAGTCAGGCGTTCGCAAGGCGCTCATTACGCTCAAGAAGGGCGATAAGATCGAGATCCTCTAGAAAAAATATGAAAAAGTTTAAACCAACAACAAAATCAAATCGCCATACCGCTATCGTGACGTACCGTGGCGTACTTACGGCCTCAAAGCCACTCAAGTCACTCACGACTGGTTTCACGCGTGGTACTGGACGCAACGCATTCGGTCGCATTACGTCTCAGCACAAAGGGGGTGGTCACAAGCGCTCATACCGCGAAATCGACTTTCGTTTTGATAAAGTAGGAATCCCTGCAAAAATCGAGACCATCGAGTACGATCCAAACCGCTCAGGTTTTATCGGTGTAGTGTGCTACGCAGACGGCGAGCGTCGCTACAACCTTCTTCCAAAGGGAGTCAAGGCGGGCGAAACTCTTTTGATCGCTGCAGATGCTCCACTCAAGCCAGGTAACCGAACTCTCTTGAAGAAAATCCCAGTCGGTACATTTGTATACAATGTTGAGCTCCAGCCTATGGGTGGCGCACGCATTGCGCGTTCAGCAGGAAACTATGTAGAGGTTGTTGCAAACAACGAAGGCCAGACACACTTGAAGATGCCATCAGGAGAAATCCGAAAGGTTTCTGAAAATGCATGGGCATCTATCGGCGCAGTTTCAAACGAGGAGTACAAGCTCCGCAATCTTGGAAAAGCTGGCCGTTCACGCTGGTTGGGTATTCGTCCAAAGGTTCGTGGTACTGCAATGAACCCAGTAGACCACCCATACGGAGGAGGCGAAGGTCGTCAGGGTCGTGGAACAAAGCGTCCAAAGACTCGACACGGTAAAGTAACTGGTGGACGCAAGACTCGTTCTCCAAAGAAATACTCAAACATTCTTGTTGTCGCTCGTCGCAAGAACAAGCGCGCAAAGTAAATCTAAAGCCAAAAGGTCCGACCTTCGCAGCTGCGAAGGTCGGACCTTTTGGTTTTAGATAACGATTTATCCACACATCTAGACACATTTTTATTTATTGGGTGATATACTATATGCAGTTAATAATATTATTATGAAAAAATTCCTCAAAAATAATTTGCATCTTGTTGTTGCGATTGGGTTGGCTGGCTTAGTTGCTGGGGGCGCATTTTTAATGGCGAGACCAGTCATTGCGCTCATCAGCCCAAACCCAATTGACGGAGTTTGCGGGACCGCAAACGGTTATATTTTCCCAGCATCGCAAACAGGTTATTCTCCGCAGACACAGTGTAGTGTGGGGGCTTCGAGCAATACTGCGTATCCTGCGCCTGGCGGCACTGTCGCTTGGCAATGTAAAGGAACGGGTGGAGGAATTAACGACTCTTGCTCTGCGAGTCGCGCGGTTGCAACTTGTAACTTGCCATGGGGGGGGACTATCGCCGACGGCGCATCAGTGACGGCTTACCAGACTGCTTTGGTGGCGCA
>JAKAMX010000019.1 GCA_021812665.1 bacterium | reverse complement strand
ACTTAATGTTCGATACGGAACCGGCAACTGATCCAGTCACCGTTGCTCCCTGTGCGGAACCATTGTAGGTCACTGGTGAGTTCGTGACAGAAAGTGTTGGAGTTGCTTTTGAGATCACAAAGTTACCCGCCGATGCAGCCGTGAGGGAGTTGTAGTTCGTCGAATCTGTTGGAGCGAAGTTTGCCGTGACGGCGTAGGTGCCAGCTGCTGTTTGTGATGCTGCTCCCCCGGTCAAGATGTTCGACACGGTGCCAGGAACTGAACCCGAGACAGTTGCACTGTGTGCTGATCCGTCATATGCAACTGGCGAGTTGGTGACTGATAGGGTTGGGGTTGCCTTGTTAATGATGAAGTTCCCTGCGGATGCTTGCGTCAATGAATTGTAATTCGTGGTGTCGGTTGGCGTGAAGTCAGCGGTGATGGCGTAGGTTGCGGCGTTGGTTGGGGTGGTTGCGGAACCATTGTACTTAATGTTCGATACGGAACCGGCAACTGATCCAGTCACCGTTGCTCCCTGTGCGGAACCATTGTAGGTCACTGGTGAGTTCGTGACAGAAAGTGTTGGAGTTGCTTTTGAGATCACAAAGTTACCAGCAGAAGCCGCGGTTAAACTGTTGTAATTAGTAGTGTCCGTTGGAGCGAAGTTTGCGGTTATGGCATACGTTGCAGCATTTGTTGGGACAGTCGCTAAACCATTATATAAAACACTGGTAACAGAACCAGGGACAGATCCTGTTACGATTGCTGCTTGTGCGGAACCGTTGTAGGTCGCCGGTGAATTGGTTACCAACAAAGTTGGCGTAGCTTTATTGATAACAAAGTTTCCTGCAGAAGCCGCGGTCAAGGAGTTATAGTTCGTGGTGTCTGTGGGCGTGAGGTTGGCTGTGATTGCGTAAGTACCTGCGTTTGTTGGTACAGTAGCGGAGCCATTATATAAAACGCTACTTACTGTTCCAGACACAGAACCAGTAACCGTGGCTGATTGTTGAGTCCCACTGTATGTTACGGGCGAATTTGTAACTGAAAGTGTCGGCGTCGCCTTTGTGACGGTTACCGTACCGCTCGCACCAGAAAGTGTATAGTTGCTTGCAGTGGTGCCACCGAGAGCGAGGGTGCCAAAAGATGAAATTGCTTCAGCTCCTGCGTTTGCGCTTGCGAGAGTTCCGGATCCAGAGGCAACAGTTACATCGTCAGCACCCACTTTGTTTGAAACGGAAAGAATCGCCGCGGCAGCGGTTGTCGTTGTGTCGTATACACGCGTACCCGTCAGTGTGGCAGCACGCGCGTTAATAGTGAAGCTGCTACTTACCGCACTTGTAAGTCCAGTTGCTGCAGCCGTAACTGCTTTCGCGCCCGTTGCGTTTGTTCCTCCAACGTTAGCGTTCGTAAATGTGACAGTGCCGTTGCCTACCCCCGTTCCTATATCCAGTGAAACAGTTCCTCCAAGAGTTCCTGTGCCAGAACTCAACATAAGCGTAACTGTTTTGCTTGCGCCCAATCCTGTTGCCGAGTTGCTACTAAACTGGTCTTGAGATTTTACGACCGGTTGAGGACTCAAGGTTGAACCATAAGTTGCACCACCAGGCTGCGTGGAGAATGCGAGCTTTGTTGCTGTGCCCGCAACTTGTGACAACAAACCGAAATTGGTTGAGTTGAGCGTGATGCCAGAGATTGCAGCACCCGTACCACCTGTCTGCAAAATATTTCCACTTGCAGGGAGAGTCGCACCATTTGTTGCGCGGACCTGAATACCAGAGAACGTGAGCGATGCGTTACTGCTGTTCGAGTTTGGGCGCGTATAGTTACCAGTAATCGTCGAGGCGGTGACGGTAATACTGTTTGCGGTGATTTTGGTTCCTCCTGCGGTAAGAGTACCAACACCCGGGTTGAAAGCCCACCCGCTGGGCGCAGATAGAACTATCGTCACCCCAGTTTGGTTTTTAGGGATGTCGTTATTTGCGGTCGAGGTTATAACAATATCCCCCAGCGTAGTATACGCTGGGGAAGTAGCATTAGCTGCTTTGTCGGCAGAAATATTTGTACCTCCAGTAGCCGTTGTTATACTCACTGTTGCATGTGCCGTGCCCGCAGAAAAAAGTGCGAGTAGCGCAAAAAGTGAAACTGTTATTCTTTTAGCTCGAGCAAAGTTCATATTTTGTTGTCAATTAGCACCCCTTTTTAATAAAATTATTTTTCTCCCTGCAACACCTGCTTAACCTTTTGGATCACCTCCTCAATCGGATGCTGTGATTTTACAAAGTAATCGTCGGCTCCCATTTCAAGAGCGCGTTTTATCTGCTCATCGCCCCCCAAGTTTGAAAGCACAATCACCGGAATAAGATTCCATTCCGGGTTTGCCTTCAATTCTTTTAATACATCGAAACCACCCTTCTTGGGCAAAAGCAAATCAAGCAATACCATATCTGGTTTTTGCTTCGAAACTTTATTCATTGCGTCCTCCCCATTTACGGCAGACTCAACCGTAAAACCCTCGATCTCAAAGTTGTCTACGAGAGCCTTGATCAAAAAATCTTCATCCTCAACAATCAGTATACGTGTCATGCAATTATTTTATAATATTATAGCCACTCTCGTAACCACTTATATACTATTGTACGAGGAAATAGAGAAAATACAAAGGGCGTCCAGGTTGTCTGGGCGCCCTTTGTCACCAGGGGAGTTTTTAAACTTTGAGCTTTGCCGCCATATGCTCTTTGACCTTCTTTATCACCTCCTCGATGGGGTGCTGAGACTTTACTAAATAATCATTTGCATACATTGCGATTTCAGAAAAATCGGCCCCTGCAGTGACGATCTGAACATCTCCCCCCAAGTTTGAGAGAACAATGATCGGCAAATCCTTCCACGCTGGGTTTTTACGCACTTCCTCCAAAACATAGAATCCATCCTTTTTAGGCATCAAAAGGTCGAGCAAGATTAGGTCCGGCGTGTTCTCTTTTATGTGCTCCATCGCCTCTTCCCCATTTGAAGCGAAATCTACCGTTAACCCCTCAGACTCGAGATTGTCTCGAAGCGCCAATAATAGCGGTTTTTCATCCTCAACGATTAGTACGCGATTCATATGATTGTATTGATAATTACGACAATAATAATTTACGAACTCACTTCTCCAATTTTAGCCTCCTTCTTGTTCTCGCCAACCAAATAATTTCGTACCTCTTGAACAACCTCTTCAATAGGATGCTGTGATTTTACGAAATAATTGTCTGCTCCCATTTCGAGTGCTTTTTTGATTTCAGTATCGCCTCCCAAGTTTGAAAGAACGATAACGGGGAGCCCCTTCCACTCCGGATTTTTCCTTACTTCACCAAGCACAAAAAACCCGTCCCTTTTGGGCATGAGGATATCAAGCAAAATAAGATCAGGACGATTTTTATGAAGATGATCAATCGCCTCGTCGCCGTTGGCTGCAAGATCAACCATAAATCCTTCTGCTTCAAGGTTGTCCTTTAGCACGCGCGTAAGAAATTGCTCATCTTCAACCACTAGTACTAATATCCGTTTCATGATTATAATTCTATCACTTAATTTGTTGTTTGGGGAATACTTGCAAAGAATGTTGCTCCTTTGCCAGTATCCGATTCAATCCACAAACGTGCATTGATTTTTTCGGCAAGCAATGAGGCGCGGTAGAGCCCGAGCCCAGTACCGTCTGGCCTAAACTCTTTTGCGTTTGACGCGCGATAAAAACGCTGGAAGATTTTGTCGTGTTCGTCTTTAGGAACTCCGATACCGTTGTCCTTCACGGAGAAAACGATTGATCCGTCTTTTTCTTGCGCGTCAAAAACTATTTCCTTACCATCGGGAGTATACTCTGCAGCATTTGATATATATTCTTCGAGAATGCCCTTGAGAATATCAAAATCGGTGAACGCGGAAATTTTACTATCGGCTGGAAGAACGTTGCGCATAATAACTCCCCTCTTTTTAATTACCGGTTCGGTCAGAACCTCTAGGTCGTTGTAGAGTTCGTGCGGCGAAAAATTTTTCTTCTTTACCGCAGTCTCCCCACTTTCGATCTTGAGAACATCCAACATATCATACACAAGCGCGATCATTCGTTCATTCGTTTGATAAATTTGTTCTAGATATTCCTGCTGCTTCTTACTTACCTCGCCCGTAACACCGCGACGGATAGTTTCAATGAGCCATTTTGTGCCCGAGAGCGGTGTGCGCAGCTGATGAGAAGCGAGCGCCAAAAAGTCGATGCGCAGTTTTTCAATTTCCTTTTCTCGAGTGACATCTCTAAAAATATCAATCACGCCAACCGTTTCGCCCCCAAGAATAACAGGGGTGACTGTGATCGCTACCGGGAAGCGAGTACCATCACTTCTAATATAGTAATACGGCGCAAAGGGCCCAACTGGCGTAGAAATTTTTTTGCCAGATTCGAGGACCTTTGTGATCGGTCGATTGGGCTCTTCAACGATCTTCCCCTCCACGTCTTGATTACCAAAAACTTCATAATATTTTTTGCCGAGTACATTTTCGCGCTGGATACCAAGCAGGTTTTCCGCAACACGGTTCACTAAGATTATTCTTTTATCTTTGTCTACTGCCATGACCCCCTCGCCGAGATTCTCGAGCAGCGCTTCATCTTTTGCTTTTGCTTCCATTAGCTGAGCCCGTTCGTCTTCAAAATCCTGAAAAAGATTTGTCATTGCCTTACGAGCATCCTCAAGTTGAGCAACGCGGCTATTTAGATCCTCCAATAATTTTTCATCATTTGCTTTTGCTTCTTCCAAATCTTTCGTTCTCTTTTGGAGCTTATCCTCCATTTCATTGAAAGCAGCACCCAGGCTTCCAATCTCATCTTTTGTTCTGCTTGGAGCCCTCAAAGAGAAGTCGCCTTTACCCATGCGCAAAACAACATCGGTCAATTTCATCAAAGGGTTGGTAACATTTCTGACCATCAAAACCACAAACGAAACAACAATAGCAAAAAGAATTTCGAGAGAAATAAAGAAACCAACCGTAGTTTGTCTACGAATCACTTCAGTCTCAGTAAAAATAATACTTGCGAGAGCTGCAGAATCCTGAACAAATTCATTTGTATGGTGAAGGATTTGTTCACTAAATCGAGCGCGAAGGTGCGTATCCCCCGTTGCGTTCTTCATTTGAATAAAAAGTGCCCCAATCGTATTGTTGTGTCGACGAAGCTGCAAAAATTGCTCCTTGTCTTTATATGCCTCAAAACTTGGACTATCCAAAGTCTCAGTTATTTTCTGGTATTCATCCTGCCATTGCGCGCTCGTCTCTGTTGAAGGGTTGGAGATAAATCTATCACTAATAGCGTAGAGGTTCGCTGCCCCTCGAACAACACTGCTGATTTTGTCCAAACGAGCCTCTGCGACCTGAACAGAAAGGTTTCGTAAGACAAATACACCCGCGATGGCAACAATGCAGAGCAGAACACCGAGTGCAATAAATTGTACTTTCTTTTTTATGGTCACGATGTCAAAAAGGTAGTGGTAAATATTTCTCCCACCGGCACACTGCGTGTAATAATCTTGTCCTTTAACAAAATATTCTCAATCTCTTGCCAGGTGCTCGATGCCATACTGCCTATCTTCCCATTCCCCGTAAAGATAAACGGTAAGCTTTCCCGCATCATGCTTTCCTCGTGTGTTGGCTGAAGCGAAGGATCATACGCGAGAGACAACGTTCCCGCTCTTTCAACATATGCGGTTGACCAATTCCACCCTTTGAGCGAAGCCCTGACAAAACGCTCTACTAACTCAGGATCTTTTTCAATCAGCGCGTCACTTGCAACAATAGTATCTCCATAAAAGTGAACATTGAAATCCTCTGGATAGAGCGTATTTATCGCATAACCTCTGGAACGCGCCTCCAGGCCCTCGTTAATGAGATATATCATCTGAGTATCTATTTGCTCATCGGCAAATTTACTTATTCCAAAAGAAATTGGTATCTCTCTGACTTTGCGATAATCAACACCTGCGTTGTTTAACATCGCACGGAATACAATCTGTGTATCCTGTCCTTCCCAAATGCCGGTCGACTTCCCCACTAGATCTCTTGGAGATGTGATGCCAAGCTTTTGTTTTGAGATAAGCCCTACGGGGCTCTGTTGAAAAATGACGGCGACGGCTTTTACTTTTTCTCCTTTTGCACGCGCCGCAATAACTTGCTCAGCACCTGCAATACCGAACTCTATTTCGCCTTTTGCCACCCGCGAAACAACATTTTGCGATGACAGATCTTCGCCAACGGGAATAATCGAAACATCAAGTCCTTCATCTTTATAAAAACCTTCTTGCGCTGCTGCATAGAACCCCGCAAATTGTGATTGATGGAGCCACTTCAACTGAAGGGTTACCTTTTTGAGAGAACTAAAATTTCTTTGGTCAGACCACGCCCTTGGAAGCAAAACAAAAGCAGCAACAAGGAGAGAGACCACCAACACAATGATGATAGTTTTTTTATTCACTGTCTATAGTATATTACAGAAATTTTTTACAAGCCAGAGAGCGAGCGATAAGAAGCTATATTAGAATTTTCTGCTGTCATACGCCCAATGTAATACCACTTGCCTTTGCTTGCGATGGCAACTGTAATCTCCTGCACGGCATCTTCCGCTTATTTGTGCGATATGTCGGCGGATAGCAATCCACCTCTTTATTTGCCGATCGTCATCAAGACCTCGACGGCCACTATAATAGCGACAATACCACTGAAACCATCCGCGTGGGTCCTCTGCGTGTATCCAGCCCTTTTTGCGCCAAACCGAAAGCGACTGACTCGCATTTACTCCAAAGAAGTTGAGTTCGGCATTATGTTTGTATGAGCCTTTTTTCTCGAACCTTGCTTTTGTAAACCAATCTTTTGGAAATTCTTTCGTGCAGTCACGCATATACACACCGCCAAAAACGCCGAGCGCGAGCATCTGCTTTGGACTCAAATCGGGCTTGAATCGCTCATCAAAATTTTTACCTTCAGGTTCTGTGCGGTAATAAGAGTATCCCCGCTGCATCTTGTCGTTTACTCTAACTTTTTTATAAACTGCCATTTATTCTTTACACCCTTTAGAAATTACAGACTGGCGGCGAACCCCACCAACCATTTGTCGACATATCGCTGGTTGATACACCAGTTTTACACCATCCATTTGACGCGGCAGTATAGATCAAAAGACCATACTGATTTGTGCCACCGCTATTTCCTACACCATAATAATGGTCACCATCTGCCACAAGAACCGCAGGTATGCCACCGAGGTATGTTGGCACAAGGGCGGCATTTAGAGTTGCGTCACCAACAATAACATCTCCGTTTCCAACTGGTGATTGAGGATAAGTATTATTGTCATTGTAATAAAGCTCTAGAGCAGCCTCAAGCGACTTTACGTCTGCAATTCGGACAGCATCCTGGCCTTTCGTACGCGCTGAATTCAAGGAAGCGAGCACAATGGTAACAAGCACACCAATGATCGCAATCACAACAAGGAGCTCGATAAGCGTAAAACCTTTAGCGTAGGGGTTTTTATAAATTGTATTGCTCATTTTCATACGATAGCCTAGTTAGCTACCACAGCAGGTGCTCCGGTAATTGAGGGCACTGCTGGCTTTACAGTATTCTCGCGACGTAAAAACATGGACAAGGAAAAGATAACCGCCAACACAACAAAAATCATGAGTGCAGATGCTGCTTGCTTCTCGTTTCTCACATAACCACCCGAGTGTCGAATAACCCACTGCACGATTTTAGGTAATTGTGGTTGCGTTATGTGCGCTCCGGATCTTTGCAATTCCTCGTTCTCAAATATTATCTGTGAACTCTCGTTGAGATTCATATCTTTTATTATATGTTATTAAGTAATCCACAACAATATAAATAAAACATGCGCAGTTAAAATAAGTAAAAACGGTATTCAATCAACGAACAAATAGTGAACACTGCCGTAACTGCAATAAACAAAAAGGCCCCACAAGTGCTCGTTCGTTGTCGTGCCCCAGATGGAGGGATTCGGTCACTCTCGTGGATTTTTCTTTCGTTCTGCGAACTCATAAATCTCACTCGCTCGACCCCCACTCGGGCGACTGGACTAGCGTCCAGCTTCGCGCGCCCTCGGTTCGAATCCCTCCGTCTTCATGCAACATACTAAAATGCCAGAGCTTTGCTCTGGCATTTGTAGTTGCGGAGACGGAGGGATTCGAACCCTCGAGGGCTTTTACACCCTGCCTCGTTAGCAGTGAGGTACCTTCGGCCTCTCGGTCACGTCTCCAATGTATTTGAAACCTACGACGGTTACCTTACCATATTTTCTGCGGCTTTGCCACGCACCGTGGTAAAATCAGATAACTATGGCAGTAAAGAAAACTTCCTCGGTCGCAACCCCCCAAACACCAATCTCAGACTTATTTCGCCTAACCCCGACCCAGAAAGCAGGATTTGAAAAACTGCAGATAAAAAGCATTAACGATCTGCTGTACTACTTCCCTACACGATACACAGACGCATCGTCACTCAAATCGATCGAGGGTCTCGCGGCAGGTGACCGGACAACGATCTATGGTCGTGTTGTTTCAGCAAAAAGCGCGCGTGGGTGGAGAACAAAGATTCCGATGACGCAGGCGGTCATCGAGGATGCTACCGGAAAAATAAAAGCTGTGTGGTTTCATCAAGCATACATTGCAAAAATGCTTGCGCCCGGCGCGATGATAAAACTTTCTGGAAAAGTCGAGGAGCGTAAAGGCGAACGCTATTTGGCAAATCCTGAGATCGATCGCACCAAAGAACTTCCCATGGGGGGCGAAGATTCTCTTTTTAATGAGAGCGCGAGTGGCACACTCTATCCAGTATACCCAGAGACAAAAGGAATCTCTTCGCGTTTCATTTATTACCATATACAAAAATTATTTAGCCAGGGAGCACTCGAGAGCCTTGTCGACCCCATCCCCGATGATATTCTCGCGCGTTACCACTTGCCATCACTCCGCACCGCGCTCGTATGGATTCACTCGCCACAAAAAGATAGCGATGCTCAGGCAGCACGAAAGCGTTTCGCATTCGAAGAAGTTTTTATGATTCAACTCGCGCGTCAGAAGGAGCGCCGAGCAGCGTCCTCGCAAGATGGATTTATCATCGACCCCGAACCAAAAGCACTCGCTCGATTCACTTCACGCTTCCCGTTCTTACCAACACAAGGACAGCTACATGCCCTTGAACATATTTTTGAAGATTTTAAGAAAGGCGCGCCGATGGGTCGCTTGCTTGAGGGTGATGTTGGCTCTGGAAAAACATTTGTTGCTGCAACCGCTGCATATGCAACTGCGACCACGCCTCCTAAAGATAATAAATTCGGAAATCTCCAGGTTGCCTATATGGCGCCAACAGAAATCCTCGCTGAACAGCACTTCAAAAGTTTTATTGAATACTTCAAGGATCTTCCTGTTGAGATAGGTCTCCTTACGGGCGGTTCGTGTAAAAAATTCCCTTCAAAAGTTGACCCGAGTGGTGCAACGACAATTTCTCGCACACAGCTTCTCAAATGGGTCGCTGAGGGGAAACTCCCCATCCTCATTGGCACACACACCCTCATTCAAAAAAATGTGCAGTTCAAAAACCTCGGTCTCGCTATCGTCGACGAGCAGCACCGATTCGGCATGATGCAGCGTGGCAAGCTTGCGAAGAAGCACGCCGCATTGCCCCACTTTCTATCGATGACCGCAACACCAATCCCTCGCACCCTCGCGCTCACTATATACGGCAATCTCGACCTCACCCTGCTCGATGAGATGCCAGTCGGTCGTTTACCCATAAAGACAGAACTGATTAACAAAAGTACACGCAAGCAAATGGAGGAGCACATGAGGGCCGAAATAAAAAGTGGTCGACAGACATACATCATTTGTCCCCGTATTGATGAGCCAGATCCAGATAAAGAGCTCGCGCTCAATGCAAAGAGTGTTAAAGAGGAGGCTCGACGACTCAAGGCAGATATTTTCCCCGAATTCGAAATCGAGGTACTTCACGGAAAAATGAAGCCGGCAGAAAAAGAAAAAATAATGAGTGAATTTTCAAAAGGAAATATTCATATCCTTGTCGCGACCTCAGTCATTGAGGTCGGCGTGAACGTTCCCAACGCAACCATGATTGCCATCGAGGGTGCCGAACGATTTGGCCTCGCGCAACTACACCAGCTTCGTGGCCGCGTGATCCGCAGCAATCACCAAGCATATTGCTACCTACTTACAGACAGCAAAAATGAAACTTCCCTCAAGCGCATGAAGGCACTCGTCACTGCAAAGAATGGTTTTGAACTTGCAGAGCTCGATCTCACCCTCCGTGGTTCCGGCGAACTCACTGGAGGCAAACAATGGGGCATCTCCGACCTCGGTATGGAAGCAATTAAAAATATTAAAATGGTTGAGGCTGCACGCACAGAAGCAGCACATCTCATCGAACGGGACCCCGAACTTCAAGGTCATCCCCTACTCCGCGCGCGCATTGAGGCAGGAGAAAAAAATATTCACTGGGAATAGAAAAAGCGGCCCGGGCCGCTTTTATTCGAAATGAATCCAGATATTCAGCGCTCGCTTCCGTCCGGCTTCTTGCCCTGCGAGCGTAAATCCAAGGTGCTCATAGAACTTGTTTGACTCGTTATCTTGAGGACACTTGAGTCTAATCGGTTTGGGGACTTTCTCCAGCAATAATCTTCCAACACCTTCACCACGAAAGTCCCTACGTACACAAATTTCGTAGATGATAATCCATCCATCACGACGTCGATGCCACCGAATGAAACCGATAACCTCACCGTCTTCCTTGCAGGCGACGAACAATTCACCGGCTTCTGTGGATGCTTTAATGATGCACCTTAGAATGAACCCGAGTGAATCTTTGTTCCTGTACGCAATCTGCTCAATTGCTGACAAATCTTCATTATTTGCAAATCGCACGGTATACACGAGAACCTCCTTCTGTTCAATAAACTACTACGATATAAAATATAGTCAATTGTTGTTGTCACGAATATTTCTTTGTCATCACGAGTCACTAAGTCTGCTTGGGTGATTACACCCTGCGCGGACGTAAGTGCTCGCGATCCCGCCTCGCGGTTTCGAAAGCTTTCGAAACAACGCTGCGGCTCGGACTTGCATCGAAAAACGCAGAGCAGTCTGCGTTTTTCTCTCAAGTCCGCCCTCTAGGACTCGAACCTAGGACCGCGGAGATATAAGCTCCGTGCTCTAACCAACTGAGCTAAGGGCGGTTACGTGACCATATTATACTAAAATTTAGAGATGTAAAACCTCAACAAAAAACCGACCATGTATTGGTCGGTTTTTTGTTGGTTACGCCACCACCTCCTCCTGCTTCTTCTTTGGCATAATGCCGTTTGTGATGAGAATCTTTTCAAATTCCTCACGTTCGATTGTTTCGCTCGCCATCAATTCGTTTGCGATTGCATCAAGCGCCTTGCGATGCGTCTGCATTGCTTCACGTGCGCGCGCAAATGCATCGTTCATAATTTTTGAAACTTCTGCATCAATTTTTGCAGACACCTCTTCCGAGTACTCGCGACTATCTACACCACGACCACCAAAGAGTGTTCGTCCGCCACTACCCTCAAGCGCAACAGGTCCCAACTTGTCAGACATACCGTATTTGGTAACCATGTCACGAGCGAGCGCTGTCGCAACTTGCAAGTCATTTGAAGGGCCGGTTGTGATATCACCGAAAATCATTTCCTCGGCAACATACCCACCGAGCGACATTGCGATGTCGTCCAAAAATTCTTTCTTTGACTGTAGGCGCCTCTCTTCGAGTGGAAGTTTGAGTGTATACCCACCAGCATGACCACGCGCGATGATTGAAATCTTGTGTACTGGGTCAGCATGCGGAAGCACCGATGCAACGAGTGCATGACCCGCCTCGTGATATGCAGTGATTTTCTTTTCCTCTTTTGAAAGAATGTGGCTCTTGCGCTCTGGGCCCAACATAACTTTTTCAATCGCACGAATAAAGTCGAACTGCGCAACGGTCTTTCTGTTTTCACGCGCAGCGAGAATTGCGCCTTCGTTCATGAGCGAGTAGAGGTCAGCGCCAGAGAAACCTGGTGTGCGTTCCGCAACTACTTTTAAATTTACATCCTCTGCGAGTGGTTTCTTGCGTGCGTGGATTGCGAGGATTTCCTCGCGACCTTCACGATCTGGAAGTTCGAGCGTGACACGACGATCAAAGCGTCCAGGGCGCAAGAGTGCAGGGTCGAGTACATCGGGGCGGTTTGTTGCCGCCATCACGATCACTTTTTCTGATGGCTCAAAGCCATCCATTTCAACGAGAATTTGGTTGAGTGTTTGCTCTCGTTCATCGTTGCCACCACCGACTCCTCCCCCACGAACACGACCGACGGCGTCAATTTCATCTACGAAAATAATTGCTGGTGCTGCTTTCTTTGCCATCTGGAAAAGGTCACGCACGCGTGATGCACCAACGCCAACAAACATTTCTACGAACTCAGAACCTGAGAGGTGGAAAAATGGTACGCCTGCTTCGCCAGCAACTGCGCGCGCGAGAAGTGTTTTACCGGTACCTGGTGCACCCATGAGAAGGACGCCTTTTGGAATTTGCGCACCGATATCCAAAAACTTTTTTGGATTACGTAAAAAGTCTACGATCTCTACAAGCTCTTCTTTTGCCTCCTTTGCGCCAGCAACATCTTTGAATGTTACTTTTTGCCCTGCGTCATTGGGATCAATGATACGCGCTTTTGACTGACCGAAGGTAAACGCCTGCATACCCGCACCCTTTGCCTGACGCGTAAGCATCCAGAAGAAAAAGAGAATGAGAATGAGCGGTGCCAAAAATGGGAGCAGCGTCACCACCCAATACATAAATCCACCTTCATCTTTTACCTGTAGATCTACTTTTGCGAGCGCCTC
>JAKAMX010000018.1 GCA_021812665.1 bacterium | reverse complement strand
TTCCGATCTCATTGGTTTCATAATTTGTGACATCCTGGTCTGAGATGGGAAGCGCTTGTGGTGTTTGTGGATTGAGTGACTGGCAACTTGAAATATTTGATCCTGAGATACTATTGCAATATGCTGAACCAGCAATATTTGAGTTTTTTATCGTCGCTGCATACATCGAGCTTGTGCCTTGATTAATGATCCCATTAATGAGACCGCTCAATCCGTCCGAACCCCCGGAGATTACTGTTCCAGTGATAATATTATTTGAGCCAGTAATCGGCCCCTCCGAAAAAATACTACCGGTAATACTCGAGCTATTTTGTAGATTAACGCCACCGCCACCCGCTTGCACACCATAACTAAATGACTCGCCGGTCGATGTTGTCAGCGTGGAGGAGACACGACGCGTATTGAAAGAAATACTTCCCAAAGAATTGATAGATTTTTGACTGGCGTTGACGTTGGTTATTGTGGTCGTCGCGGTATTCCCAGCGAGAGAGAGAACTTCTTGCGACCCTATTGTTTTTGAGTTTTTAATGCGGTAGATTGCATCTTCCGTTCCGGCTTCTGAGAGATAGTACGCACCTTTTGATTTTGCAAAATCACGAGCGGTTACGTACTCGCGTGCGACAGAGGATGAAAGCGCCAAAACAACCGTGATTGAGATAACAACGAACAGAAGTACCGCCGTGATGATTGCAGCGCCTCGTTCTGTTGTGTTCGATTTGTATAATTTCTTACTCATAAGTGTGTAATTAGTGTTCCGATCCCCGAAGCACTATGGTGTCATAGAAATTTACTGTTTGTGTGGTAAGCTCCCGCGTGTCCTGGAAGGTTGCCTCTATTTTTATCGCTTTTGAATTTGTTGTGGTGATCGGACGGAATATCAATTTTGTAAGGGTTACGTTTTTTGTGACGAGCGAGCCCTGATCTGCTCCTGCTTGATTGAGGATAAGCTGATTGCCAGAACTTAAATAAAATCTGACTGTCGTATTGGCCCCCATGGCGTCTTTTGTTTTGAGCGTTAATTGCCCTGGATTTACGCTGAATAAACTCTGCGTTATGTCGTAATCATACGCATTTCGAATCTCGCGGCTCATGCGCTCAAGCGCAGTGGTTGCTGACTCATTGATGCTCTGGGTAAGTCGCAGAGAATAAAAAGATCGCATAACCACTAGCGTTGCATTTACTGCGAGCGAAGAAAGCAACGCAAAAAATGCGATGTATATGATCATCTCCACCAGCGTGAATCCTGTATTTCTTCGTGCGCGCTTCATACTCAATTATTAAATATGTTGGTTATGTAGGTTTGAATCGAGTGTGATGTTGTTCCCGTGGGGCCTGCCCATGACACGGTTACTGTCACCAGTTTTGCGTTTGGGTCATATGTTCCCGAGGAGGCGATGTCGCTGTTCAGATCACGCGAAACATCTCCGAGCGTGAATTTTCGTTCAAAAACACCATCGATATAGATATTGGTCGTCGAGGTTGCCCACTTTGTGCCATCCCAAGAAAAATAGTACGTCGTGGTGGTGGACATTTTCTGGAAGTTATTTTTATAACTCATATCACGAAAAACTTTTGTGATCTCGACACCCTCTTCGAGAAGATAATCTCCCTGGATCGCCGTCTTTGTGATCGTGCTTGCGCGGAGTGTGATTTGGAAAAAGTATGATATTGCGAGCAGCGAGATAGACAAAACTGAAGCACCGATGAGCATTTCAATCATGCCAAATCCGCGACTACCCAATATGTTTTTTTTGGTATTGCTTATATTCGTCATGGGTTTTAACTTGCCGTCACAACACCCGTGGGAAGGATGAGTATTGTTGTACTAGCAGTTGTGCCAGTAACGACAAGAGTTGTGGTGGCATTTTGACTTGTTGCGCCGGTGACTTTCTGAAACAAAACTTCAGAACCACCACCATTTATTGTAGTACCTGAAAGTGTCACAAGCGAATTTAATACATGAATTTCGTTTGTGGGATCGGTCGAGGTGTATGTTGGCCCTTGATAAAGAACAGCTCGGTCAGTATCAAAATGCACCCCAAACTGCTGATCGTTTTTTGATGAAACTGAAAGTAATCGCGCGCGGTTGATCACCGTGACCAGGTCCTCTGCCTCAGTATTGAGAGCGCTGCTTCGCCTAAAACTAATAAATGACGGAAGAATCACAACGATGAGCGCTCCGATAAGGGCAAGCGCGATCACCAATTCAATTATTGTAAACCCGCGTCGGTATACGTTTTGAGTCATTATATATTGCTCATTACCGAGTACATCGGTGTAATCATGGAAACAGCAAAAAAGCCGACAGACCCACCGATGAGCAGCATAAGTACTGGTTCAATGATGGTCGACATATTTTTCGTCGCGTCATCAACTTCATTTTCATAGAAGACCGCAAGGTTGAGTAAGAGCTCTGCGAGCTTGCCTGTCTCTTCACCCACCTCAACCATGTCGGCGACAAGCGGTGGGTAGATGTTGCTCTGCTCGGCAAAAACTGCAGAAAGCGTAATACCCTTTTGCGCTTTTTCGCCAGCAATGTGTATTGCCTCTTTATAGTATGAGTTTTGGAGAACATCCTCGGTGATGCCGATTGATTCGATCATGCCAACGCCCGAAGAAAGAAGCGAGGAGAGCGTTCGCGCGGTACGCGCCGCGTTGGTTTCACGAACAAGTTCGCCAATGATCGGCAATCGGAACAATAGAAATTCAAATATACGATTTCCTTTTTTTGTTTTGAGCGCAAGAAACACCGAGAGGATGACTGCCAGCATGCTTCCGACTGCAAGAATAATGTGGTTAGTCAAAAAATCACTCAGTCCCATGATCAATTGCGTGCTGAATGGCAGCTCTGTGTGGAGTTCTTTGAATGTTGCCGAGAGCGTCGGCACCACAAAAATAAACATGAGAATACCAATAATAACGAGAGCGCTCAAAACAACAGACGGATAAATCATCGCACCCTTAATTTTCTTTTTCAAAAGATAACTTTTCTCGAGTTGGTTCCCCACAACGGCGAGCGCCTCCGAAAGTGCACCTGACTCCTCTCCTGCGCGAACCATTGAAACAAAAAGTGGAGAAAAGATCTTGGGGAATTTTTGCATTCCCGCTGAAAGCGTTGTACCGCGTCCAATATCTTCGAGCAGTGAGCCTATTGCTTTTTTGAGTGTCGCGTTTTTTGTCTGCCGCTCCAAAATACTAAGCGCGCGAGAAAGCGGTAGTCCCGCCATCATCATCGTGTTGAGATTGTGAGTAAACGCAACAAGTTTTTGTGTGCTTACGCCAGAAAATAGAGTTATTGAGCCAACACGCGCCAGTGAAGATTTTGGAAGATCCTCCTCCAGAGCGAGAACAATGTTGCCGGAGCTGCGCAAATCCGCCGCTGCTGCAGCGCGATCTACTGCCTCGAGCTCTCCGGTAACTTCCTTTGCGCCGGTTTCTGCCCAGTTCTGATCGCGAACTTTGTATTTAAATTTTGGCATTTACCAATACATTATCGCTCAAAAAAATACTATGCGCAATGCAAAACTATCATTGATATTTTTAAAATTTAAATAAATATCAATAATGTGGTGAGTTTTCGATTATTTTTGCGTTGTGGTTGGCAAATCTTGCAAGCGCATATAAAAGACTCGATAAACGATTTAAATATACGAGCGTTTCTTTATGGACTTGAACAGTCTTTTCTTCGTGAACGTCAACAACGCGTCGCTCAGCCCGCCGAGCAAGTGTTCGCGCGAAATCTAGATGCGCAGCAAGCGGTGTGCCTCCTGAAATAAAGAATTTGGTGATTGGAGGAAGTTCTTTTTCTATTGCATTAATCGCCGCCTCAATTTCTTGCACTATCCCCTGAGCAACCACCGTGTCTGCTCCCGCAACCTGGGCCTGGATTATGAAAAGGTTTTCTTGAATACTGTTTATTTTTTTAGAAAGTGTTTCATCCGCATCTTGATGTGTTTTTACAACACCAAGAAATGAATTTATTTCATCGAGCGTTCCGAGTGCTTCAGCAATTTTAGAACTTTTTGATAATCGCTGATCACAACCAAAGGTACTGGTTGTGCCGTCATCGCCTTTTCCCGTATAAAGCATTCATTAATTTTAGCAAAAAAGCTTCATTTCAAAAAATAAAAAATCCGCCAACACCTGTGGGTGTTGGCGGGATTGCCTTTTAGGACGATGTGGCAGTTTTACTGCCGGTTCACGACGATGAGATAAAGCTGGTTCTGCACGATGACCAATTCGGAGCTAATCGCATCCCTGCTTGAAGTCAGGATGTTGTCGATCCTGGTCTGCAGGACCGAAACATTCTGGTTGACGAGCAGTTCGTCGGGGTCGCCGAGCAAAACCACATTGAAACTGAGCGAGCGCATCGGTCCGCCAGCGTTGAGGTAGCCGAGTCCGACCATCGCCTTCCCGTCATGCCAGACAATACATACGCCAGTGTAGCGCCGCGGTGTCTGCACGGTGTCGGCCGCGATGTTGTTCAACAACCCCTGAAGATCAGCCACCGATACGATGGTTGTCGACGGGTAGAGAATGAGCGGGTCATTGGCCACCTGTGCCGGCGTTAAGGCCCGAAGCGGCAAGGCGAAGATGAACGCAGCCAGGAACATGAGTGCGAGGCCGAAGGACTTGAGGTTTTTCACGGGTTCTCCTGTGAAGGGTGTTGTGGTTGATGGCGTGCACTTCAATACAACAGATAAGTATTTTCCTTGATCACCTCCCTAAGAAAAAGAACACTGCCGACTACACTACCATATACTTTTATTATGTAAAGAGAAATTATTCTGAAACCACACGCAAGACTTCTTCAATCGTTGTAACACCCTGCACTGCTTTATAGATGCCATCCTCGATCATCGTGATCATTCCCTCCTTTTTTGCTTGCACTTCAATCTCTGCAGGAGTTGCGCCTTTCATCACAAGATCACGAATTGCAGGAGACATTTTTAAAATTTCATGAATTCCTACGCGCCCTTTGTATCCGTCCTCACACTCTTCTGATTTCTGGGGACGATAAAATGGTGTCGTTGCCCAAGTAGCATCGGGGCCTACAACTTTTTCTTCTTTCAAAACTTCCATGACGCGATCAAGGTCAACTGATTTTTTAAGCACCGCTATTTCGTCTTTTGTAAGTGTGTATTTTTCGCGAACTGAGCAGAGGCGGCGCACGAGACGCTGTGCGATTACCACGTTTAACGTTGAAACGATGAGGAACGGCTCGATGTCCATATCAAGGAGACGAGGAACGGTCGCTGATGCAGAGTTGGTGTGGAGCGTCGAAAGCACGAGGTGGCCCGTGAGCGCTGCGTTTACTGAAAGTGATGCAGTCTCATTGTCGCGGATTTCTCCAACCATAATAATGTCCGGGTCCTGACGAACGAGAGAACGCAACCCACTCGCAAACGTGAGACCAATCTCCGGTTTCACCTGTGTTTGGTTCACGCGAGGCATCTGATACTCGATTGGATCCTCGATCGTTGAAATGTTTACGTCGGGTGTATTCAGAATATCCAAAATTGTGTAGAGCGTTGTTGATTTACCAGAACCGGTTGGTCCCGTATTCAAAATCATTCCCACGCGCTGCTTCGTTGCTTCATGAATACGCTCAAGACCAACACCGTGAAAACCGAGCCCTTCAAGAGTGAAACCAGAAACTGCGTCACGCAACAAACGCATAACTGTTTTTTCACCGTAATACACCGGTAGTGTTGAAACACGGAACGCGACTTTTTCACCGACGGATTCGATCTTGAAGCGACCATCCTGTGGTAAACGTTTCTCGTCGAGCTTGAGGTTTGCGAGCACTTTGATACGCGCAACGATACCCGGTGCAACACTTTTCGGAAGCACCATGGCATCATGCAAAATTCCATCAATACGATAGCGGATCACCACCTGCGCATCTTGCGGCTCGATATGAATATCTGAAGCACCCTGGAGAATTGCGTGACTCAAAAGCGTATCTACGATCTTGATGACGGGCAAATCTTCTGCAAGTTTTTTAATTTCTTCTTCGCTTGTTTCTTCTTCTTGGCCACCAGAAACCATCTTGAGTGCGGATGCTTCTTTTTCGATGATGTCGCCGAATTCTGCCTTCAAGCTTTTTTGATATTGCAGAAGCGCGCTCTTCATTGATTCCTTGTCGGTGAGACGTGGAATTATTTTTAGTCCTACCTTTTTCTTAATAAATTCGATCGCGGTGAGATCCTGCGTATCGAGCATGGCTACCTCGAGCGCAGATGATGTTTTTTTAAACGCAACGATATTATGCTTGCGCGCGATTGGCTCTGGAACAAGTGACAAAACCTCAAAATCAATTTTTTGCCCCTTAAGTTCGACAAACGAAATTCCCAAGAGGTACGCCTCGGTGCGACGCAAGTCTTCCTCGCTGATCTTTCCTTCGGAAACAAGCATGTCGCCGAGATAGATCTTTTTTTCTTCCGCACGCTTTGCGACCGCATCGAGTTCTGTGCGTGGCACAAGACCCGAATCGACAATAAAATCTTTGAGTTGTTGATTGTCAACTTTCATTAATAAAATTATACCATTGTTTGCATCCCAAGAGAATTGGAAAAATAAAAAAAAGACCCACGCGCGATGCATGGGTCTTTAAATTTTTGAGGAGCGTCACGCGGTGACCGCAGGCTCGTCAGACGATAGTTGGCTTGTTGTCTCGAAGTCGAGGGTGGTGATCACGGCATTGTACATCGCCGCAACCACGCGCTTTCGTTCACTCTTCGAGAGCCCAGAGATCTTTCGCAAAAGACCATCCGGAAAGCCGTCGAGGGTAAGCTTAATGATGAACTCAGTCTTCTCGACCTCGTCCAAGCGGTCAATGCGACTGCTATTTAGATCCACGATTTTCTCCTTTCTTTTTCAAAAGATAGGTGATCGCCGCTCCGCCGTAGCAGATGAGCGTCAACGTGATGAGGAAAATAATTCCGCGCAGGGGAAACTTTTCAAGCTTCCCCGCGATGGCCACGAGCAAGAGGTACAGCGTCATGAGATATGACAACACGTACCACGGACGTACATTTTTTGTAAGCTGCACGAGTTCTCCTTTGCAAGTGTTCGAGTCGATGCGTAAAAAGAACAAAATTTTTGTACCGATCCACAGATTAATACCATGAGGACCCCTTGTCAAGCGTTGATTTATGTGATTTGACAATAAAGGGTAGTTTGATATACTAATCAAGTAAATGTCCGTCCCGAAAACGGGCAATTTTTTTACAAGAAAAACGGGCTGGGCGAAATAATCTTTATAATCATCATGTTGGATCTAAAAACAATGGGATCTGCTCTCGAGCAGCTAGAAACAGAACGCGGTATCCCCCGCGAAAAAATAATTGAAGCGATCGAGCAAGCGCTCGCAGCCGCTTACAAAAAAGACTACGGCAAGAAAGGACAGATCGTCCGCGCTGTTTTTGATATGAGCTCAGGAAAAACTGAGTTCATTCAGGTTAAAATCGTCGTCGACGAGGCAGAAGTTCGCATGCCAGAAGATAGCGACGAGGATGCTGAAGAAAAGGAAGCAAAACTCAACAAAAATGCAGCACCCGGCGAGGAAATCTCTATCCGTCGTTTCAGCCCAGAACACGACATTCTTCTTACAGACGCTCGCCGCATCAAGCGCGACGCTGTTTCAGGCGATGAAATCGTCTTCCCTCTTGAAACTCACGCCGACTACGGCCGTATCGCCGCACAAACCGCAAAGCAGGTTATCATCCAGCGTATCCGAGAAGCAGAAAAGGTTTCTATTATCGGCGAATACGGTGGCAAGCAGGGAGACATCGTCCAGGGAACCGTTCAGCGCATGGAGCGCGGCAACATATTTGTCGATCTCGGCAAAACGACAGGCCTCCTTGCATACGAGGACCAAATCCCAAGCGAGCGTTACAAACAGGGTGAGCGCATTCGCGCATATCTCTACAAAGTTGAGGAAACTCCTCGCGGTATTGATGTCCGCCTTTCGCGTTCTCATCCGAAAATGATTGAGAAACTTTTCGCGCAAGAAGCACCAGAGGTTGCCTCGGGCGTTGTGCAAATCAAAGCAGTTGCGCGCGAAGCCGGCTCTCGCGCAAAGGTAGCAGTATTTTCTACTGATGAACACATTGATCCTATTGGTTCATGCGTAGGTCAGCGCGGTGTTCGTGTTTCTACTGTCATGAGTGAACTCGGTGGAGAAAAGATCGATCTCATTGTATGGTCAGACGACGCAAAGAAATTTATCGCCGACTCTCTTTCGCCAGCACAAGTACTCTCCGTTGAGCTTGATGAAGAAAATCACCAGGCAACAATTACCGTGAGCGCAGACCAGCAGTCACTCGCTATTGGTCGTGGTGGACAAAATGTTCGCCTCGCTGCACGCCTTACCGGATGGAAACTCGACATTCAGAGCGTTACTGGCGAAATCGCCGCAGAAGCAGCTCCTGAAACTACTGAGATAGACCAAGCATAATAATTATTTAAATTAACTATTATTCTCACATGCATACACCATTTGATATCTCACCAGGAAAAGGATCTCCAAAAGAGATAAATGTCATTATCGAAATTCCGAAAGGATCGAAAAATAAGTATGAGCTCGATAAGGCGTCAGGTCTTATCAAACTCGATCGCGCTCTCCACACCGCGCAGGATTATCCATTTGATTATGGATATGTTCCTCAGACGCTCTGGGAGGATGGCGATCCGCTCGATGTTGTACTCCTTACGACGTATCCACTTTTCCCAGGAGTTCTCGTTGTTGCTCGCCCTGTGGCGATCATGCACATGAACGACTCTGGCGAAGGCGATGATAAGGTTATCGCGGTGCCAGTTCACGATCCCCGCTGGGACGACATCAAGGATCTTCGTCAAATCAACAAACATACCCTCAAAGAACTCGAGCATTTCTTTGTGACATATAAGAAGATTCAAGGGAAAAAGGTTGGTGTTATGGGGTTCTCGGGTGCAGTTGCTGCTCGCAACGCAATAAAATTGAGCATCAAGAACTACAAAAAAAAGCATCATTAGAAAAATAACTACACCTTTACACAACAAGCACGCGGCCGTACGGCCGCGTGCTTGTTGTGTAAAGTGTATCCGCTTGCTATCCTATTAGATGAAGAGAGAATATTATTGGATTTATTAAAAGTAAAATTTATGAACAAAAAGATATTACTTGTGGGAGTAGCGCTGTTTGCCGGTTTCGCGCTTACAGCAAATGCCCAAATAGCAAGCACCACAGCAGTCAAGCCAGCAGCGACTACGAAAGGCGCAACCTCGAGTAAGCCATTACCCCTTGCGATTAGTAGACTATACGCCGCAATTGACCGTGTTCAGACTCTCGCAGATCGGACAAAATCAAGAATCGATAAATTGACTGCGCAACAAATAGATGAGCGTATTTCATTAAAATATCTTGCAGATGCACGACTAAAACTTGACGAGGCTCGCGCAAAAGTAGCCATTGCAAAGGCGGCTCAAAGCTCCATTGCCGATGTTGGCGGTCGTCCAGCAAACAGCACTGCAATGAAGAATGCACAGAGTTTCATAACTGATGCAACTAAACTCATAAGCGACGCAGAGCGCCTTGTTACTCGTGCCGTTTCAAACATAAAGCCGGGGCAAAACAAACCAGCAGCAACTACGCCAAAAGCAAAAACAACGATGACTCGATAGTTTCTTGATCTAATCAACTACCCATGGGCCAAAACAAACAATTTGACGAAAAAGGATCAGCTGGATCGCTCGTCAGCATTATTATTGTTTTTGCGGTTATCGCCCTCGGAGCATATTATTTTTCAAAGCGTGTCCCAACGCAAACAAACACGGTTGCAGAACAGAATGTGCCCGAGCAAGATCCAATGGTTACCGCATTTGCAACGCAAGGATCCTCTGACGAAATTGCTGACATACAGAAGGATATAGCTGCAACGCCAAACATTTCTTTGATCAGCACCGAGTTTGCTAGCAGCACAAAACAATAAATTCTCACGTATTATTCTCGTAAAAACCGCCCTTACTGTTGGGCGGTTTTTCAATTGGAGAGTCCTTGCCAAACGCCAAGGAACAGGATATATTGTGGCTCTATATTATGACTGAAATAAAAACTAAAGCAGAGAATTTATCAGAAAACGAGATCGTTATTTCCTGTGAAATACCAGCGGAAATTTTTGATAAAACACGCGCACGCGCGATCCAAAAGGCAAGCGAGGGAGTATCGCTTCCTGGTTTTCGTAAGGGTCACATCCCAGAGAATGTCCTCGTTCAAAAGTTTGGCGAGGCGCTCATTCTTGAAGAAATGGCAAATCTCGCTATTGGTGATGCATACCCCAC
Organism: bacterium; assembly: GCA_021812665.1. Taxonomy (GTDB): domain Bacteria; phylum Patescibacteriota; class Minisyncoccia; order Phycocordibacterales; family UBA1550; genus UBA1550. Next base: position 2,669 of record JAKAMX010000018.1, on the reverse strand, counting down.
CATCATGGAAAAGCACAAGATCCCTGCGATTGATATGCCGACTGTTGCAGTCACAAAACTCGCAATGGGTAACCCATTTGAATTCACGCTCACCTTCCCCGTGATGCCTGAAATTAAACTCCCTGACTATAAAAAAATAGCAAAGGAAGTAATGTCCGTTGTTGAAAAAACCGAAGCAACAAGCGAGGAGGCAGATCAGGCACTTGAACAACTACGCAAGCAGTTTGCAACAAAAGACGCTGACGGTAAGGAGATTTTGCCAGAAGTTGACCTGGAGTTTACAAAAAAGTTTGGTGCATTTGATACGGTAGATGCATTTAAAGCAAAAATTTTGGAGTCTCTTACCGCGGAAAAGGTTGCGCGTGATCGCGAGAAGAAGCGCATGCAAACAATGGAAAAAATTGCTGACGGAATGCCAGTAAAACTTCCGAAGATTTTGATCGACGGCGAGCTCGACCGTATGGTTGCTCAGTTCGAACATGATGTTGAAAGAATGGGCATGAAATTTCATGATTATCTCGAAGCATCAAAAAAAACAGAGGAAGAAATTCGCGCCGAGTGGTCAGTTGACGCAGAAAAGCGTTCAAAAATTCAGATCGCGTTGACCAATATTGCCGATGCAGAAAAAATCGAAGTTCCTAAGGATGAACTCGAAAAAGAAACAAATCTTGTACTTGAGCAACACAAAGAAGCAGACCCCGCACGCGTACGCCTCCATTTAGAGATGATGCTTTCAAACGAAAAAGTATTCCAGTTTCTCGAGGCACAAAAATAATAAAAAGAAAAAAGGCCGACGCGTGCGTCGGCCTTTTGTTTTTTTGATTAAGTATTCGCTCCCTTTATCCAAGGGAGAACCTGCCCAATGTTTTCAAAAACCTGCAGGCGAGTACGCGCTTCCTCGGTAAGGTCTCCGATATCAACGCTTTCCGCTTTCCATGTCGGACACGGAATGAAGATAGCGTGCATGCCGAGCTCGATTGCTGGTGCGATGTCAGAGGAATACGAATTCCCGATCGCAACCGTCTTTGCGGTGCTGTATTCACCTGCTCGCTTCCCCGCCCTCGATCGAAGAGAGGCAAGAACATCGTGATAGACGCGCCAACTTTTTTGGTCGACGATGCGAATATCATGGAACCAGCGCTCGAGACTGAGCGCTTTGATCTTGGCCTCTTGAACCTCTTGTTCCCCTTTGGTGACCAGTACGAGATGCCGCCACCGCGCGAGAAAATCAAGAAGCTCTTTCGCACCAGGAACCAGGCCAAGCCGGTGGTAGTTCCTTTCGTCGAAAGCGGTCTTCCCGATTTCGCGACACTGATTTGCGACCTCCTTGTCGAAAACTCCGAAGCCCTTCTCGCAAAGCGCCCGATAGGTAAATGCGAATGAATCCGGGAACCGATCGCTTCCAAACGCATAGGGGTTGCCAGTGCGCGGATTGATCTGATTGCCGAGCGAGTAGTCGATGTCCTCCTGGATTCGGGCGATGGTGCCCATCGACGGAATGCGATTATTGAAGATCTTGGTGAGATATTTCACAAAATCGATGACCGGCTGATTGTATGTGGTGGAGTTCCACATAAGCGTATCATCGAGATCGAAAAACCACGTACTGAAATCGTGCTGGAAAAACGGGAACGGCTGCCTACGCTGGGCGCTCATTGAATCCTCCTTTGATATTGGGGTTATTGGGTTGGGTTAAAAGAACTGCTTTTGTGGATACTACAATATTGTTGGGAATATGGCAATACCACTTCTTGCATCCAATAAAAAGTGTGCTACTATCCCCGTATGTCATATTTAATACCAACTGTCATTGAAAAATCCCAATTTGGCGAACGCGCATACGATATTTATTCGCGCCTCCTCAAAGAACGCATCATTTTTTTGTCTGGTCCGATTGACGACAATGTTGCGAACATAACTGTTGCGCAACTTTTGTTCCTTGAGTCAGAGGATCCTAAAAAGGATATCTATCTGTACATCAACTCACCAGGTGGCTCGGTTTCTGCAGGTCTCGCTATTTACGACACCATGCAGCACGTAAAACCTGATGTTTCGACAATCTGCGTTGGACTCGCCGCATCGATGGGAGCAATCATTCTTTCGGCAGGTGCTAAAGGCAAGCGTTTTGTTTTGCCAAACGCTGAAGTAATGATTCACCAGCCATGGGGTGGCGCGGAAGGAAAAGCATCCGATATCGCGATTTCAGCAAAACAGATCTTGAAACTTCGAGAAAATTTGAACAAAATTATTGCCAAAAATACCGGTAAACCACTCGCACAAGTCGAGAAAGATACCGATCGCGACTATTACATGTCTGCTGATGAAGCAAAGAAGTACGGAATTATCGACGAAATCTACAAACCAAAGAATCCTCGCACGTAAATCGCTGGGATCCTGCACGAGCATGAAAAAACTCGCCCGGTTTGGGCGAGTTTTTTCATGCTCGACATATTTATAGAACGGGGGTAGTATGAGGGTGTTCCACTTTTAAAAATTATATTTGACACGTTAGCGTTTCCATAGAAGGTTTCTGAATTATTAGTTTAACCACCCAAACAATCACGGAAGTCCAGGAAAAGGCAGAAATTTCAAGGTTTATGGGGTTTTAGTATGAATATCAACATTGCCCTCACACTTGGCGGTGTGGTAGCGATCCTCATTGGAGGAGC
>JAKAMX010000017.1 GCA_021812665.1 bacterium | reverse complement strand
TACTCTCGCTCGCTCACCACAATGATCATCAAAAAGAGGCAGGAGGAATTTTCGCATCTTGCACCACTCGATATTCGCATCATTGAAAAAAGCGATCGTGTAACATTAGGCGATTTCAAGGTTCGTTTTTTCGCGGTTACGCACACTATTCCCGATGCAATGGGGGTCATTATCGAAACTCCATACGGCAACATTGTTCACACTGGCGACCTCAAACTCGACCACGTAAACGGCGTGCCTACGATGGAAGAAGAAGATGAATTTGATGCAATTACAAAAAACGAAAAAGTACTTCTTCTTTGTGCTGACTCAACCAACGTAGAGCGTCCAGGATTTTCTTTCCCAGAGCGCACGGTGCTTAAGAACATCGAGGACATCATCCGCAAGACCGAAGGCCGCCTCGTGGTTGCAACATTCGCTTCCCTTCTTGAGCGCCTCATCAAGATCATCGAGATTGCAGAACTCCTCGGCAAAAAAATTGTTATCGATGGCCGCAGCATGAAGAACAATGTTGAGATTGCCCGCGAGTCAGGACTTCTCAAAGCAAAGAAGGAAACATTTATTCCTATCGAGGACATGGAGAGCTATCCACCTGATCGCCTCATCTTGCTTGTTACGGGTGCTCAGGGCGACGAATTTGCTTCACTCATGCGTGCCGCAAACAAGTCACACAAATACTTGAAAATCAACAAACGCGACACAGTGCTTTTGTCTTCATCTGTTGTACCAGGAAATGAACGCAGCGTTCAGCGCCTCAAGGACAACTTGTCTCGCCAGGGTGCAAAGATTATTCACTACCAGAATGCCGATGTACACTCATCGGGCCACGCGAACCACGACGAAACGCTGTGGATTCACAAGAGACTCAAGCCAAAGTACTTTATCCCCGTTCACGGATACCACTACCTACTTCGCGTGCATGCAGATATTGCAAAAGAGGCTGGTATGGAGGAAAGCAATATTGTTATTCCAGACAACGGCATGATCATTGAGCTCCGCGACCAAGGAAACAAAATTGTTGTACTCAAAGAGACCGCTCCTCGTGGGCTCATCCTCGTCGATGGTTTCTCTGTCGGCAATATGCAGGAAGTCGTCCTTCGTGATCGCCAGATGCTTTCACAAGACGGTATTTTTGTGATCATCACAACGGTGAACCTCGCAACTGGCAAGGTCATCAAATCCCCTGATGTTATCTCTCGTGGATTTGTATACTTGCGTGAATCACAAGACCTTCTTCGCCAAGCACGCTTTATTACAAAAAAGACAGTCGAGGATATGACCGGCAAGTCAAAACAGATCGACTTCGATTATGTAAAAGACCATGTCACCGACGCTGTTGCTCGCTTCCTCTTCCAGGAAACAGCAAAGCGCCCAATTGTTATTCCCGTCATCTTGAGCGCCTAACCCATAAAAACCCCGGTTCATACGGGGGTTTTTATGTTACAATATGGAAACTTCACTATGAGAAACAGAATCAAAAAGGCCCCATTTTTCCTTATTTATTTAGTTAGTTTTTTATACTCATTCCACTACGCGCTACCGGTTTATATTAACTCTTCGTTTATCAGCAAGTATGTTTCCACAGAACAAGCGGTCGGTATTATTTTTGCGGTAAGTGCAGTATTCACCACGATCCTCACTTACGTATCTCCGTATATCTTAAAAAGCTTTGGTAACTATCGGACAACACTTTCCTCAATGATGCTTGTTGTTATTTCATTGATAGGGCTTTCTCTCCTCACAAACCCCCTCGCAGTCATCATCTTTTTCACACTGTATCAGATATTTACCAACATTATTTTTATCTATCTGGATATTCTCGTGGAGTCATTCTCCGCTGATAGTCAGACTGGAGGAATTCGAACGATGTTTATGACAGCATTAAACGTTGCCGTCGCAGTTGCGCCACTCATCGCAGGATTAATGCTTACAGACCACGATTTCTGGAAAGTTTATGTTGCTTCAGCTGTAGTTATGTTGGTGGGGGCTCTCATTCTCGCTCGCAATCTTAAAAATTACGTGGATCCTAACTATATCGTCTCTCCTTTTATGAAAACTCTGCGGGAAGTTCTCGATAAACATGACCTACGGGCGATCATTTTTATGCACTTTCTTCTTGCATTCTTTTACGCGATGATGATCATTTATACTCCAATCTATCTCAACGCACACCTAGGTATTCCGATGGGAAAGATTCTTGGGGTAATAATTCCTATTTCGCTAATACCATTTATCATTTTCGAAGTTTTCCTTGGCAAAATCGCAGACACAAAGCTCGGAGAAAAAGAGCTGCTGATAACTGGCTTTCTTTTGCTTGCGGTAAGTACGGGAGCACTCTCATATATAACCGTTGCGGGTGTAGCAATTTGGTCCGTCGCACTCTTTATGACGCGTGTTGGCGCAACCGTCGTCGAAGCAATGACTGAGAGCTATTTCTATAAGCACGTTGATTCAAGCGAGGTGCATATTATCACATTTATGAGAACAGCTCGTTCAGCTGCTTATATCGTTGGACCCCTTGTAGGTTCGTTATTCCTCATGTTCTTCGATACACGCTTCATTTTCCTTGCCCTTGGCATTATTATGCTTACTGCGTTACCTCCACTTGTACGGATCACAGATACTCGGTAGCGTGGTATAATTGCAGCGTTATTAGCTAATACAAAATATATGCTTCACGAAGAGAGAAATAAGCTTTCGCCGCTTACTCAAGACCTGAAGAGAGCAACGGATTCGCTCGTCGAGGAATTTCAAGCAGTAGACTGGTATCGCCAACGCGCAGATGCCTGCACCGATGAGAACTTGAGGAAAATTCTTATTCACAACATGAATGAGGAAAAAGAGCACGGTATGATGCTCCTTGAGTGGATACGTCAGCATGACACAGCACTCGCTAAAGAGGTTGAGCACTATATCGGTTCCGGGAAAGCAGATGTTGCTTCAGTCGAATAAACAATTCAAAAAAGGGCGGCGCATGGTATGCGCCGCCCTTTTTTGAATTATCGATCTCTAATTTTTTGAACTGCCCATTTAATCATGCGGTAAAGAACATAAAACAACACGCCATAAAACAAGATCCTCCACTCAAAGAAATACTGCAATAGCGCCAACACGCCGTAGGCTACATACGCAAAAGGCTTTTCTGTTGCGCTCGATATGGTGGCAGCAACACCAGTATTTTTCTTAACATTTTGTGGCGCTGCCTGAGCCGCCTTTTCATGCGCCACGATAGCATCGATATCTTTACTCTTATTCTCCTTTGCAACGCGAAGTTCAGTTCCTAATGAGGTGCGTAAATTTTCTACTGCATTTACGCTTGCAGCAGTATCTGCCTTCACTGGTTCTGGGATCACACTGTTCACTGTTTGGATAGCACTCGATACAACGCCTTGAGTTTGCTGGCTGGGGGTGGTGTCCGTTTTAGCTGCAGCCGCCTGAGCTTGAGCAGCCTTGACCGCTGGGTCAATATCGGCAACAACTTCACTCTTTGCTGCCTGGTCATTCTCAAGGGCAATTGCAGTCTTTGGACCACCCTGCAGCGAAATGCTTGCGTTTACAATTCGCGCAGTCATCACATGCTTCCCTTCCAAAACTTTCCATGTGGTTGAAACATCACGGACCTGCCCCGTTGGCAATAATGAAAAATCTACCCTGCCGACAAGTGCATCGTTATCTAAAAATTCTACAGCGCCCGAAAGATCATAGGTGCTCCCGTTATAAATTACCGTATGTATTCTTATTGTTTCCCCGGCATAGAATGGGGTCTTGGAATACCAAATATTTGCCGGCACAAACCCAGTATTTTGCACAGAAACATCAGCCGCATGAGTATACAGCGGACTTATGAAGAACACGATAGCAAGAAAAATTGCGAAATATGAAAAACTTTTCTTCATCTTATTCATTATATACAAAGTTAGCGCGAACTTCTAACTGATTTCCAGGCAAAAGAAAAATGCATTCAGACTAGTCTCTGATGCATTTTTCTACGAAACACCCTATGCCATTCCTTCAGGCGCGCACATCTTGCAGTCGCCCTTGTGTGTTACTCCAAGGTATACCGCAGAGAGCCCAACGAGTACATATACTGCCTTCTCAACCATTGGCCAGCTTCCTACGAGCATGCTAACGAGGTTGTAACCAAGCGCATAGAGCCCCCAGTTCAATCCGCCGACAATGACGAGTACAAACGCGATCATGTGTAATGCTTTCATAATATATTGTTATGTTCACACCGACCTTTGCGTATTCAGGACAGCGCTGTCTTCATTTCATGTCCTGTAGCTATAGTATAGACCCAAACTAAAAACACCACAATCAACAAAGGCTGTGGTGTTTTTAGTTTGGGTATGGTTACCCAATAAAAGTCAGGGCCTTGCCCTTCTTCCCCGCGCGGCCAGTACGACCGATACGGTGCACATAGTCCTCATACGTTTCAGGAATATCGTAATTGATGACATGAGAAACACCAGCGATGTCCAAACCACGAGCTGCGACATCAGTAGCAACAAGGACTTGGGCCATGTTTTTCTTGAAGATATCGAGTGCACGCTGACGCTGACCTTGGTTCTTGTCACCATGGATTGACTGTGCCTTGAATCCTCGTTTAGTAAGTGCGAGAGCGAGCTTTTCAACGCCGTGTTTTGTTCTTCCAAAGACGAGAACTTTCTTGAATTCAGGCTGAATCAAAAGATCGTGGAGAACTTCAATCTTTTCCTGTCCAGGCCTAATGTGCACCACATCCTGCTCAACGCTCTGCGCAGTATCTTGTGTTTTTACGGATACCATTACCGGATTGGTAAGAAAATCCTTGATAAGAGCCTCGATCTCACGCGAGAGTGTCGCTGAGAAGAAGAGTGTGTGGCGTGGCTTTGGCATGAGATCCATCATAAAGCGCATGTCGTTGATGAAACCCATATCAAGCATGCGATCAGCTTCATCGAGAACGACTGATTTGAAGACAGAAAGATTTATACACTTTCGTTCAACGAGGTCTTTGATGCGACCCGGTGTGCCAATGATGAAATTGTTATGGTAGCGAAGCTCCGAGATCTGGCGGCCAATCGGCGCGCCCCCCACGCAACATACTGAAAACATTTTGAATCCTTTTGAGAATTCTTTAAATTCTGCATCAATCTGCTGTGCAAGTTCACGAGTAGGTGCCATAATTATGACCTTCTCTTTAGGATCTTTGAGCACCTTGTTGATGAGTGGGATCAAAAATGCAGCGGTCTTTCCTGTTCCAGTGTTTGCAATTCCTACCACATCCTCACCGTGCAAAATGTGTGGGATCACACGATCTTGAATCGGTGTTGGTGTGCTGTACCCCTTCGATACAATGTTGGCCTTGAGGCGATCTTCGATATGAAAATCAACGAAATGGTTGTCTGGAGTAAATACTACGGCCTCTTCCATGATGACCGTCTTGTTGATGAATTTCGATATATCGATATGTGGACCCTTGTGCGAGCCACGACGAAACTTCCCTTGTCCTCCGCGACCAGCGTTTGCGTGACCACGACCAAAGCCCCCCTTGCGAGGACCTGAGGTCTTTGACTGACCATATTTGCGCGTATGCAAACTAGTTCCTTTATTAAATGTTCGTTTCTGTTCCATAATTTATTTTTTATTGCGTGTCCACAAGAGATGCAAACGACAACAAAGCCGCAGCACTGTGTGCGACCGAGTAATGTACGCCGAGAGAGGTGTTAGGCAAGTTTTGCTATTTTCTCTTCCGCACCGCTCACTTTCTCACGTAGTTCTGCCAAGCGTTTATTAATTTCTTTTGACGCAGCGATATCTTCAGCTGCACCGTGCGCAAGACTAGTAACGATCTCTCTAAAATCAACGAGATTCTTTTCTGTTTCCTTGAGTAATTCGAGATTGGTTAGATTTCCCTTGCTTATTTCATGAATTGCATTTTCGTAAGCGGGCTTCGAAACCTCAAGCTGCTCGAGCACTTGTCGTACATTCTCGATTCCGTACTTCTCCATTTTTGATGGGCGTCGACCCTCAAAATTGTGTATGTTATTCATACGACAATTATACACTATTTCTCCAAATTAAGCAAGTCATCAATGCGAATCTGCTTAACAAACTCAGGCACGTGAGAAACGAGGATCATCGCTCCCTCGTATTGGTCGAGTGCCTTTGCAATTACTGGCAAATGGCGGAAATTTATATGGTTTGTGGGCTCGTCGAGAATGAGTAGCCCTGGGCGCTCAAGAACGAGCTGCGCAAAGGCCACAAGGCCTTTTTGCCCCTCTGAGAGGCTTCCGATCTTTGTGTATATGACATCGCTTGTTATGAGAAAACTTGCTGCAACCGAGCGCATACGCTCCTCGTCGAGTCTGCCGTCAACCGACTGGATGGCGCGCGCCAACGACTGATACACCGTATCCTCAAAATTGAGCGTAGAAAAATCCTGTCGATAGTAGCCAACGCGCACACCCGGCGCAATTGTACTCCCTTTTTCTTTTCCAGTGGCGATAGATTCTAGCAACGTAGATTTACCAATACCGTTTGGCCCCGAAAGCAAGAGGTGGTGTTTGCGTTTCAAAGAAACTTTTGTCTTACGCTCGGTTGGTTTATGGTTCCTGAAAACAGTGAACGATGAAATATTTAAAATCTCTCCAGTCAATTCTGGTTGAGATGGAATAGTGAATGGTCGAATCGTTCGATCTTCTTTGCGAACATCAACCTTTGCTTCTTCCATTTCCTCAACTTTGTCTCGCATGCGCTTTGCAACCATACGCATTTGTCCTCCTTTCATGGCAAAGAAGTTTGCTTTGTCTTTGTTTGCCTGAATTTCTTTTGCGAGTTGGGCGTTCTTTGCGTTTTCTTTTTCGATCTGCGCAGAGATCTGCTTCACGACATCAAAATAGTTACCGACATATTGCTCGATCTTGCGATTGTAAATGTTGAGGTAAAGCACTCCCTCAGTAAAAGAGTTCAAAAATTCAGCATCGTGAGAAATAACAATGCAGGTTTTTTTATAGTCGAGCAAAAACTGCTTTAAGTGAGCAATACCCGCTTTGTCGAGATTGTTTGTTGGCTCGTCGAGCAAGAGTACATCAGGGTCCTGGATGAGTGCCGACGCAAGGAGTAGGCGCGCTTGCTGTCCGCCAGAAAATGATTTCACTACGCGGGTAAGTGGTGCGTGCAAATTGACCACCTCAAGAACCGCCTCGATTTTGGGATCGATATCGTAAACTTTTTTTGAGAAACACTTCTCGAAAAATTCCCTAACGGTGAGTCCGAGATCTGCGCGCGGAATAACCTGTCGCGAAAGCGCGATTGAAATACCCTGCACAACGTGGACCTTTCCATCTTCAGGATGGTGCGCGCCAGTAATCAAACCAAAGATAGTTGATTTACCCGCGCCGTTCTGCCCCATGAGTGTAAGCTTTGCTCCACGGCGTATAGGAAAGCTGACGTCCTCTAAAATAGGCTTATTGTGCCCGTATCCAAACGATACGTTCTCGAAACGAATAATTGTGTCGCCTTGGGCCATCGCACTACCTTACCCTATTTCCCTTAAAACACAAAGCAAGCAGCTATCAATTTCCCAGCTTAAAACCCACCCATATACCTACAAAACCACCCACTGCTGAGAGTATCACCGACGACAAGGAAAGCGCGCTATCACCCCAAAGAAGCGGAATATATGCGCCGACGACTGACCCAATGGTCATAAATATCCAAATGAGTGATTTTGAGTTCATTTATTTTTTCTGTGACGCGCGTTCATTGAGTGCGTCCCAAAGTGCACTCACTACTCGATCGTTTTCATAATTTCTAATATCCATTTTTTGTTTGTCACGGAGAACAGGCTCAAACACTTCTATGTCTGCAGAATAAATATCTGCAATATCCTTCCTACCTATATCCTTCGCATAGCGTCGGAATAGCTTTAGCTGTTTCATTATCTCTCGCAATATAACTAGTTGGATAGGATTATTTGCAAGCGCCTTTTTCTCGCCATCAAGCCACTGTCGCGAGAGTTCGATGATATGGCTCCTTTCTACCCCAACAACCAAATGAGGAATCTTTGAAAGCTCGCCTTTAAATTGATCGAACTCAGGATCCATAAAATAGTGCATCTTACCGAGCTGGCCTTTGTCGATCTCATCAAAAATGTTCTTAACTTTTTCTCTTATTTTTGTGGTGCCATAGGTAACATCGATGCCCATACCCAAATAGGGAAATGCTCGATCTGACTCATTGAGACGCACGGCAACATCGATACCATTTGCAATATCATCAACCTCAGAAGCTAAAATTGTATGAGTGTTTTCACCAAGCCAATTGCTTTGTTCCGCGTGCTGATAAAACACAACCTCAAGCACGCTTGCCCATTTTTTGTGCGCAGAATCTTCACTATCAAATCCTCGCTTTCTCTCTTCGACATATTTCAAATCTCGCTCTATGGCATGTTCGCCATACACACTCACAAAAAGCCTTGGGTCAATTGCATCTGCTTTTTTGATCTTATTTGCCTCGAGAGCAGCTTGCGCAACAACAGGATGTATATACTCTGGGTTTCGAGATTCTGATTCTGATACGAGCTTAGGACGAAAGGTTGGTGATTCAAAAGACATAAACACATCATAGCGCCAAGGTCAGCAAGGCGCAAACGGCTCTACTTCCCTGCATCTTTTGGAGCGTATCCCAACAGCGCTCGCGCAAGGCGGATATTTAAAAATGATACATTAGGCCCGACGATATTTTTGATCGGCATGAGGCGAATTTCTTTTTCTTTTTTGAGAAGTTCTTTTATTGCCTTTTCGATTTTGAGAAAATGCGCATTCGGCATTTCGTGCTTTAAATAGCGCACATCGACACGCGATTCTTCATTGAGAAGTTTTTCGATGTGACCAACAATTGTTTCAGGGGTAACTCCTCTCACTTTGGCTATATCTCTCAAGCTCTTTTTTTCCGCAATAAGGAGCGCGGTTTCCTCGTGCGGTGCAAGCTTCTTTTCTTTTTTAAATCCACGCGAGCGTGCCAGAAATTCTTCTTGTAGGCGCAAACGATCTTTTGTGCTTAATTTTTTAAATTGTTTAAGAACATCCCTTGAAAGTTCCTTCATTTCATCTTCAAATTCCTGCACACCTTCATGCACACGAAGTGCCATCTCGTTCATTCCCAAAATAGTGAGACCTTCAAGTGTCCGCACGCGAGAAAGCGCGACGTAGCCCATGCCAGACTCAAAAGATTTTGAGAGATCGACCTCCACCGCATCGAGACTCATTCCCTGACTCTTGTGTACCGTGATTGCCCATGCGAGCCGGAGCGGATATTGCATGATTTCTGCTTTTATTTTGCCATCTTCTTCAATTTTCCATGACGCCTTGCTGATAGTTATTGTTTTCCCTTTTGTTGTTCTAATCGTTGGGCCCGATTCACCGTTGCACGAAACAACTACGCCAAGCGTTCCATTTACATACCCCGCCTCAAAATTATTTTTTACGCACATAACGCGAGCGCCAACTTTGAGACGCAATTTCTCCGGTGCAAGGCAAGACTTCTTTAGCGCTTGCACGAGTGCATCACGCCCTTTTGACTCCATACTATATTCCACGACTTCGCCGCTATCAATTTTTTCTAATTCAACGTCGTTGAGCGCATCAACATCAACGTTGTGTGTAAATAGCTTTGTAGAAGTAATATGTTTAGTGGATCGAACATTTCGTCGCTTATTGAGGTTCTCTATTGTTTGCGTCGATATTTCTCCTAGGCGTATTTCGTTGAGAATAGCGAGAGCGGCGTCATCCTGTTGTCGAAATTGTTCCGAGAGATAGCAGACGGCAAAATTTGCTTCTTTCCAAGCCTCGGAGTTAAACACAAACTGAGATTCAGGTTCACCCACTCTTGTAACCGGTGGTAATTGAAAGAAGTCACCACAGAGAACAACCTGGACTCCACCAAATGGCTTATCGCTCTGCTTCATCGCTTTAAACACTCGATTCACTAGATCAAAGCGAAAATCGTGCAGCATTGAAATCTCGTCAATGATAAGTACCTTTGCTTTGGTATAGCGTTTATATAAATACTCTTTCTCAACCAGGTTATCAATATCAGCGTCAGACAGATCTGCAGCCACACCGATGCCAGTCCACGAGTGGATCGTGACACCCCCCATATGCGTTGCCGCGATACCTGTTGAAGCCGTTATGGCTACACTAATATCATTATCATTTAAGTACTGAATATACTGATTGACGAGATGTGTTTTACCACTGCCGGCGGGGCCAGTAACAAAGACATTGACCCCGGTTTTTAGTATTTCGAGCGCTTCGTCCTGGGTCATATAGGCACTACTGTATCACCAGAATGAACAAAACCGAAGGATCATTGCTGCGGCCATCCTATTGCGTGTTCAAATCAAGACACACAGAATTCATACAGTAACGCTTTCCGGTTTCTGTTGGCCCATCGTTAAATACATGTCCGAGATGTGACCCACATCGTGCGCACACGATTTCTGTTCTCACCATACCCATGGTTGTGTCAGGGATTTCGCGCACCGCACCAGGAAGAGCCTGATCAAAACTAGGCCACCCGGTACCCGAATCAAATTTGGCATCAGAAGAAAAGAGCGGGTTTCCACAAGCCTTGCAGAGATACATTCCCGTTTTGGTTTCGTGCACATACGTACCACTAAAAGGCATCTCTGTTCCCTTTTCTCGAAGAACTTTGTATTCCTCGGGTGTGAGCTTCGCTTTAAATTCGTCCTCTGTCTTTGGTATCTGATCGCTATTCATGTTTTTTGAGTAAGTTAGCAAAATGTTCTTCGACTTTTTTCAATTTTGGATTAATGACCAACTGACAATACATATCATCTTTGTGGTGCTCAAAATAATTTTTATGATAATCCTCTGCAGGATAAAAAGCGTCGAGTTTTTTCACCTCGGTAACAATCGGCTTCCCTTCTTGTGTTGATTCGTTTATTTCTCGGATATATTGCTCGGCTTTTTCTTTTTGCTCGTCGGTCGTATAAAAAATTACAGAGCGATACTGAGTACCAACATCGTTTCCTTGTCGATTGAGTGTTGTCGCATCGTGCGCAGTAAAAAAGACAGACAAAAGATCTTCCAGCGAAATGAGTACAGGATCGTACTCTAGCCAAGCCACCTCAGCATGCCCTGTACGCCCATTAGAGACTTGTTCGTAAGTCGGGTTTGGCACGGTGCCTCCTGCGTATCCAGGCAACACAGCAGTAACGCCTTTCAACATTTTGAAAACAGCTTCAGTGCACCAGAAACAACCGCCACCAAAAGCAACAACTTCTTTAGGTGTATTCATTACCCAAGTATATCAAAATTACTTGAGGATAGCCCACGCAGCCGGATCCATTCCCCCATCAATTTTGAAGATAGCAACACCCCTAACACCAAGCTTTTTTGCCAAATCAACCTTGTCTTTTATTGCTTTTGCATCAGACCACCAAACAATGTTCACGGGGCCAGTAATGGTTTCATTGGGCGCATCTTGCGCGATGCCAGTGAGAACGGTTGCGACGTTTGCCGCACCAGAATCTGTTGCTGGATCGTTAGATGTAGATGGCGGCACAGGAGCAGCGGTTGGTCGATACATAAAACTCATTTCACCCGAAGCATTTCTTTGCGGAGTGATGCCAAGCGATGCAGCCAAATCGATTGCATACTTGGGATTAAACGCCCATTGCACATCATAACGATATCCGTACTCAGATAGTTTTGTCATCTCGTATTCATATCCATAAGTGGCGATGCCGATGACAATTTTCTTTTTTGAAATAGTTTTTGCAGCAAGTTCAACTGACTTAGCAACCCATGCAGGATCAGCAACGGGGATATATGGTGCGGTGCGCGCACGGTTTAAGACAATATCGATAGTCCCCTGGTCGTACGCCATGATACGTACACGATCGCAGTATGCATTGATTGCGACAAAGTCGTTTGCGTATTGAATATCTTTTGGAATCGTATCGTACCGTGACTCAAGTGGTGTTCGCGCTTCGATCGTGCAATCGAGCCACTTCTTTGAACCAAGACGCATGTGCAGACCTTTCAAAAATAATGAGAAAAACTTTTTCGTTTCAGCCTTTTTCCCTTCGAAGTCAATGTCAACGCCATCGAAACCATTATCTTTTACCATCGCAACAATCTCATCCTCAAGCGCCTGACGTTTTTTTGCGTTTCTCAAAACACTGTCCATCACTTCGGCATGGCTCCACATGACAGTAGGCACGACACGAATATTTTTCTGCTTCGCCTTCGCAATGAGTGTCGTCCACGGCTCTTCGCCTATCTTTGCGGCATCAAAAAGCGTGCCATCATTTTTCACCGTAAATCCAAATGGATTTATCTCTCGAAACGTATCGATATGCGCAAGCGTCTCTGTAGTACCGGTCGCTTTTCGCCAGTATGGAATCCATCCTGACACCTCGAAGAAAGACGGTACTTTTTTGACCACTTTTTGAGGCGCAGACGTTGCTGCCTTCGCGTTCCCTGTCACGCTAAAAGAGCCGAAGATTACTACCAACAAAAGGACAATTCTTGATAAAAATTTGAACATATCTGCATCTTAACTACCCGAGACATCGTTTGCAAGCTTTCGACTAGCACATCAAATGCAAATATTACGCTAGACAAAATATATACAGAGCGATACCATATACTTGTATACTTATTATCAATACGTACATAATCATTAACATACTATGATGGGATATGGATATGGATACGACGGTGGGTGGAGTATGATGGGCGGTGGATTTGGGATCTTTGGCGCGCTCATCTGTTTGGTGGTTCTTGTCGATCTTGTGCTCGCTGGAATTTGGCTTTGGCAAAATATCTCAAAAAAGTAGTTTAATAAACAGAAAGCCGCCCAAGGGGCGGCTTTCTGTTTATTGTTTGTACAATGTCTACCACAATTTTACACAATTTTCTTTCTTTTTAGAAGAAGCGAATTCGAAACCACTGAGATCGAGCTGGTCGCCATCGCTATCGACGCAAAAATTGGATTGAGCAACAAGTGGAAGAATGGGTACAGCGCCCCCATAGCCACAGGGATAAGAATCACGTTGTAGCTAAAGGCCCAGAACAGGTTCATCCTGATTGTTCGCATTGTCTTTTTTGACAGAACGATAGCTGCAGCAACTGATTTCAAATCTTTGTTGATGAGCGTAATATCTGCCGCTTCAATAGCAACATCAGTTCCTGTTCCCATGGCGATCCCAACATCCGCTGCAGCAAGAGCGGGCGCATCATTGATCCCATCTCCCACCATTGCCACAACCTTGCCTTCTGCTTGAATCTTTCGAACTTCAGCTTCTTTTTGATCTGGCAGAACCTCGGCCAAAATTCTATCAATTCCGAGACTTCCGCCGATAGCATTTGCTGTTCTCTGGTTGTCACCAGTGAGAATGACAACTTCGACGCCAAGATTCTTTAGGGCAGTGACTCCTTCTTTTGCGCTATCTTTAACACTGCCCCCAACAGCAATG
>JAKAMX010000060.1 GCA_021812665.1 bacterium | reverse complement strand
CGATTCACAATACTGAAAAATTATTGGTTTCAAAATCAAAAATGCGATCCTTTCAGTCGGCGGGATTAGTCTAGAATCAATGATTGGTCACGGAAGTGCGATCATTTCTCGTGCAACGGGCGAAGTGGGCAATCTCGATATCGAAAAAGCCATCACGGAAGCCGAAGAAAACCTCCCTCGTCTCACCAATAAAAAGATCATTCATAAAACTATTCTTCGCTATAAACTCGACGGCAAAGAAACACTCGGCGATCCACGAGGCATGATCGGGTCAAAGCTCGAGGTCAAGATGCTTTATATTGTTTGCCTTTCGCAACACCTTGATGACATTGTTCAGACGATCGAGGAGCTTGGCGTGGAGGTAGACGAAGTGGTTCCTTCTCCTATCGCCGCAGGGCAGGTCGCCCTCAGCAAGAAGCAGCGCTCCGTTGGCTGTGCGCTTGTAAACGTCGGCGCAGAGACAGTCACCATTGCAGTTTTTGAAAATGACATTCCTATTTCATTGCAAGTATTTCCTATCGGTTCTACTGACATCACCAACGACATCGCGCTCGGCTTGAAAATCCCGCTCGAAGAAGCAGAGAAAATTAAGCTCGCGGGTCTCGCTGGCAACTACTCAAAAAAGAAACTTGAAGACATTATCGAGGCACGTCTCTATGATATTTTTGAACTCATCGATGCCCATCTAAAAAAAATCGGCCGCAGTGGTCTCTTGCCCGCAGGTATCATTCTCACCGGTGGTGGTGCCGGCATCGCCACTATCGAAGACCTCGCAAAAGCAGTGCTCAAGCTTCCTTCGTCTCTCGCACAACCAGTCATCGCAAATGCAGGAAAGCATGTTGTAAAAGATTCTTCGTGGCTCGTTGCGTATGGCCTCGCACTTTACGCACTGCAGAAGCCTCGCGAAGCAAAATCTGGTGCATTGTCTGACACACTCAGCATGCTAAAAAGCTGGGTAAAACCCTTCCTCCCCTAGCTCAAAATTCAAGAGCAAACGCTTTACACCGAGCAGCAGTTTCGTTAGTATCAAAATAGAAGTTCCCCGTGTTCACTTTGCGAACTATTCGCTATGGAGGCGTACTCATGAATATCAGTCGATTTAAAGATGCACGCGAAATCCTTCGCAGGTCGCATGCCTCTTGTTCCCCCACACTGCATAACCTCACGTGGAAAGCGCTCGAGGAATCTGCTGCCCCCGAACATGTGGGAAAAGCTGTGAGCATTTCCCTTTATTCTGATAAAGTCACCTGCTCGTGCGGATGGGAAAGTCCGGGTTACTGGGACCTTCTGCCAGCTGCCTGGAACGACTGGGTGGAACATGTCGCCGATGCCTGTGGGCTGCTCCCACGCAAATGCGTGTGTGGCAAAAAGTACATCCCCGCCGAAGGCGGCAAGCCTTGCCACGAGCTTCGATCACTAAAAAAATAGACAGTTCACGCGTCGTCTTAAAGGACCACGAAGGGCCTCCTGCATTTATGGAGGCCCTTTTTACTGTCTGGTGGACTTCTTTTGACCCCTTTGCTATTGTAGTGGTACTAGCGATTATTACGACAAACGAGGAGCGTGTGGATGAGTACTCTCGTACACAACGTCCGAGTCGAAGTTGTAATATAAGAGCTGACGCCGCAAGGCAGATGCTGCTTTTATTAATAATAAATTAGACCAGAACGTATGCCAAAAGTAGAACCGGAGGTAGAGACATTTGCACGCATTAAAGTCATCGGTGTAGGCGGATCAGGAAAGAACGCCGTGAACCACATGGTGAACTCAAAAGTGAAAGGCGTTGAATTTATTGTGATGAACACTGATGCGCAAGATTTGCATCACTCACTCGCAAAAAAGAAAATTCATATCGGCAAAAATATCACTCGCGGGCTTGGCACCGGAATGAATCCTGAACTCGGACGAAAAGCTGCCGAGGAAACAAAAGAAGAAATTCAGGGAGTACTCAAAGGTGCTGACATGGTCTTCATCACCTGCGGAATGGGCGGCGGTACTGGTACTGGCGCATCATCTATTGTTGCAAACGTTGCAAAGGATCAGGGCGCACTCACGATCGGCGTGGTAACTCGCCCATTTTCATTTGAAGGATCTCATCGTAGTCGTCTCGCCGACCAAGGTCTCGAGGAACTTCGCAAGCAAGTAGACGCACTTATCGTCATTCCGAACGATCGCGTCATGCTCGTCGCAGACAAGGACACTACATTTAAAAATGCATTTCGTTCATGCGATGAAGTACTCCGTCAGGCCGTTGAGAGCATTTCAGACCTCATCACTACTCCCGGCATCATCAATGTAGACTTCGCAGATATCCGCGCCGTTCTCTCAAACTCTGGCTCTGCACTCTTGGGTTTGGGCTCTGCAAGCGGTGACAACCGCGCACAGGAAGCCGCTCTCGCAGCTATCAACTCTCCCCTCCTCGATATTTCAATCTCAGGCGCAAAAGGCGTACTCTTTGCTATCGCAGGCGGCGATGACTTGAAGATGCACGAGATCAACGAAGCTGCAAAAATTATTACTGAATCTGTTGACCCAGACGCACGCATTATCTTTGGTGCAATCCACGACGAAAAACTCAAGAAGAACGAGATCAAAGTTACTGTTATCGCGTCTGGTTTCCCAGAAGGAGTCGAGAAACGAAATCTTTTTTCTGGCGCAACAAAACAGCAGCCAGCTCGCCGCGAAGAGATTCCCGAGAAGCGCCCGGAACCAGCTATCGTAATCGCTGAGAACAATAGCTTTGTTGAAGAAGAGCCTAAAAAAGTTGAAGTCGCTCACGCAGCACCATCAAAAAAAACTTTAAACAAAGAGCCAATCGCGATCATCGACCTCGAAGTTGAGGACTCCGAAGACTGGAGCGCAATTCCCGCATTTCTACGGCGACCTAAAAAATAATTTTAAAACTATATGTACGATCTCATTATTATTGGCGGCGGACCCGCCGGGACAGGTGCAGGTGTATATGCAGCAAGGAAGCAGATGAAGGCTCTCATCCTTGCAGAATCTTTTGGAGGACAATCGGTAGTCTCAGAGCAAATTCAAAACTGGCTTGGCACTGTAGCGATTTCTGGTGAACAGCTTGCGCTTGATTTGCGAAAACACGTTGAGGCGTACGCAGGCGATTTTGTAT
>JAKAMX010000016.1 GCA_021812665.1 bacterium | reverse complement strand
CAGTGTCCTCTCCTCCCCCAACCTCGACTGCATGCTTCACGCGCTCACGAGCTTCTGCCTCTTCTTTTGCAAAGGCGCCAGCGCCAACCGCAGGAATGAGGCGCAGGATCTCTGCTTGCACTGACTCTTTCATGTTGTTAAACATGCGAAGGCCATCTTTTTTGTATTCAATGAGCGGATCACGCTGTCCGTAGGCGCGGAGGTTTACCGACGACTTGAGATAATCCATCGCCTCAAGGTGCTCCATCCACATCATGTCGATCACCTGTAGCGCCAATCGCTTTGCGGCGCGATAAAATTCCGCTTCTCCCATTACTGCAACCTTATCTGCAACCAGAGCAGTAAGCGCCTCATCTCCGGCAATGATCTCAGTCAAATATGCTTTAACTCCCTCGTAATCTCCGATCAAAATCTCGCGGCGCATGCCATATACATAGGCGCGCTGTTTTGTCATCACGTCGTCATACGAAAGCACGTGTTTACGAGAATCAAAATGAAATCCTTCAATCTTTTCCTGCGCAGTTTCAAGGGAACGTGAAATAAGCTTGTTTTGGATTGCTTCATCCTCCGGAATACCCATCTTGCCCATCATGTTCTTTACCACATCAGATGCAAAAACGCGCATAAGGCTGTCCTCCATTGAAACGAAAAACTGTGTCTCGCCTGGATCGCCTTGGCGTCCTGCGCGACCACGAAGCTGGTTGTCGATACGACGCGCTTCATGTCGCTCTGTTCCCAACACAAACAACCCGCCGAGTTTTTTAATCTCCTCGTATTCTTCTTTTGTTGAAGGATTACCGCCGAGCTTGATATCAACTCCGCGACCTGCCATGTTCGTAGCAATTACTACTTTGCCCTTACGTCCGGCCTGAGCAATAACCTCTCCTTCACGCTCATGATTTTTCGCGTTCAATACTTCGTGTGGAACCCCTTCTCGATTCAAGTACTCAGAAAGCAGTTCGTTCTTTTCGATCGAAGCGGTACCAATAAGCACCGGCTGCCCTGCGGCATGAAGCTCTTTGACGTGGCGTGCAATAGCTTTAAACTTGCCGGCTTCTGTCTGGAAGATAAGGTCTGGCTGATCAATACGTTCTATTTTGCGATTGGTCGGAATTGTCACCACATCGAGACCGTATACTTTATAGAATTCCTCGCTGGATGTTTTCGCAGTGCCGGTCATGCCAGCCAATTTCCCATAGAGGCGGAAATAGTTCTGGAACGTAATCGAAGCAAATGTACGAGACTCTTGCTGAATTTTCACCCCCTCTTTTGCCTCAACGGCCTGGTGAAGGCCTTCTGACCAACGTCTTCCCGGCTGAAGACGACCAGTAAACTCGTCGACAATAATCACCTCTCCATTTTTCACAACATACTCTTTGTCGACATGAAAAAGTGCTTTGGCTCGAACAGCTGTTTCGAGATGATGAACGTATTTCACACCGCGCTCAGTATAAATATTTTCAACACCCAAAAGCTCCTCTGCGCGGGTGATACCCGCATCGGTGAGCTGGATCGCGCGAAGCTTCTCATCAATAGTATAGTGCTCCTCCTCTTTTAGTTTTGCTGCGATCGCCGCAAACACAGTGTAAAGATTTTCTGCATCACCTGAAGGTGCAGAAATAATGAGCGGAGTGCGCGCTTCGTCGATAAGGATAGAGTCGATCTCGTCAACAATCGCAAAGTTGTACTCACGCTGAGAAAGGTCCGCTGGTGTATATGCTACGTTGTCGCGCAAATAATCAAAGCCGTATTCGTTGTTGGTACCATAGGTGATGTCCGCACGGTATGCTTCCTGCTTTGAGCAAGGACGCATGAACTCGTGAATGACTTTGAATGAACCAAGCTCATCGCGCGCGGCGTCGAGGTCTTGATGATTTGGATCATAGAGATACGAGGCCATGTGATTCAACACACCAACAGACATACCAAGAAACGAATATACTTGTCCCATCCACGTTGCGTCACGTCGTGAGAGGTAGTCGTTTACAGTAACCACGTGAACGCCTTTCCCTGAGAGTGCATTCAAATATGCAGGAAGTGTTGCCACGAGCGTCTTTCCTTCTCCGGTCATCATCTCGGCAATATTGCCTTCGTGGAGCACGAGACCACCCACAAGCTGCACGTCATAGTGCCTCTGGCCGAGGGTGCGGTGTGAAGCTTCGCGAACCACAGCAAAAGCCTCAGGAAGTATTTCGTCCAGCGAAGCACCGAGCTCTATGCGCGAACGAAACTCGGCAGTTTTACCCTTGAGCTCCTCGTCTGAGAGAGCTTTAATCGATGGCTCAAAACCATTGATTTTTTTGATGATTGGGGCGTATTTCGTAGTTACATTGTTGCCCCCGAACAATCCTTTTAAAAATGACATGGGGCTAGTTTAGCATAAAAAATGCCTTCCGCCGAATGCGTTCACCTACCTCGACGGTCGGAGAACCAAAACAAAAATCCCCCGTGAGGGGGATTTTTGGAAGGCGAATTTATTTCGGCTAGCGAGGATGTGTGAATGTAATCATTTACAACATCCGAGCGAAGACGAAATATTAAAGCGAAGCTGTTATTATACGCGCTTTGCTGCCTTTTTCTTTGCTACTTTCTTTGCCTTTTTCTTTGCTGCCATTTTTTTATGTGCTATCGAGAGGTGTATTGATTCGCCCCTCAATGTGTATGCAAATTATTATCTACAATAATATTCGACCGAATGTGACGAGTAATTCTCATCATCACTCATGTTCAATTATTGGATCATTGTGATATCTCTTCGTGTGAAATTTCTTCCACACACTGTACAGTGATCTACTATTATTATCTCACATGCAAAACACGCTACAATGGATTTTGAAAGAAAACTGTGGATAACTTTTTAATTCGCAAAAATATTTTTAGAAATAAATTTTTTATTTTTATTCGCTCATCATCACCACTTCCTCTTCGAGCGATATACCTGTTTTATTTTTTATCTCTTGCTTCATTTCGTTCGCTAAAGAAATTATTTCTGTAGATGTTGCATTGCCATGATTCACCACGATCAATGATTGTTTCTCGAACACGCCAGCATCACCACGTCTGTACCCTCGAAACCCACCAACCTTGTCGAGGAGCCACGCAGCAGACACCTTTGCCGTGCCATCCCCTTGTAAATGGGCCTTTATTTCAGGGAACAAGCCCTTGAGCTCCTCAAATTTTTCTGCTGAGACTACCGGGTTTTTGAAAAACGAACCAGCAGTGCCAATTTCTAGCCCCGGCATTTTTGCTGTACGAATAGCAATGATAGCATCACGCACTTTCTGTGGAGTAAGGTGTTCTGTGTTCTTGTCCGAAAAATATTTTTTTACATCCTCGTACTCTGTATGCGGTGTAGCGTTGTGTACAAGATTAAAAGCAACACTGATGACAACTAGATTTTTATTATTTTTAAAAATACTATCGCGATATCCCAATTTACATTTATGCCCAGAAATTTTTCTTAACTCTTTTTTTTCTATATCAAAAACTTCCACCTCATGAATCGACTGCTTTGCCTCCACTCCATACGCACCAATATTTTGCACGGCAGCGCCACCAACTGTTCCGGGAATGAGCGAAAGATTTTCTAACCCCCACAAATTCCTGAGTACCGAGTCGCGAACCAAGTCATCCCAGACTTCTCCTGCGCCAGCATACACACAGACTCCGTGGTGCGTACTTTCATATTTTGTTCCACATATATCGATCTTCACCACAAGCCCCGGAAAACCCGCATCAGGCACTAACGTATTTGAACCGCCGCCAAGAATAAAAATTGGCAAATTCTTTTCCCTTGCCCACCACGCCGCTTCGCCAATTTCTGCTCCCGTTTTTACACTTGTAAAAAAACGTGCACTCCCCCCAGCGCGCATGGTCGTGAGTGGGGCAAGCGGCATGTTCTCTTTTATCTCTATTGCCATATCACCATGATAACGAAAAGACCGACAATGCACCAATGGTGTATTGTCGGTCTTTTCTGCTCGTGGCCTCTTATGGCCAGCGGGGGCGAGCTCCAAAACAAATGTCTATGAGTGCAGCCGCTAGCCATAAGAGCTCGCGAACTACCCTACTATAGTAAGAGATTTATGTTTTTGATGCAATACCTGCAAACCCCCACGCCAATACTCGCATCGTGTTTTTGAGAAGAAAAGATTGCCGGCATATGCCATATAGTGGCCCTCAATCGATGCAGAGAGGATGGTGATACAAACATATGAGCCAATGCGAGCATTGGCGTAGGGGCATAAACAAAAACCCCCGCCGAAGCGGGGGTTTTTGTAGACATTTGTTTGTTTTGGAGATACCTCGAGGTTTCCCTCTCCGCACTCATGTCTACACCCTATCAGATTTGTTCCCAAAAGTCAAGCCCTACACCCACTTTGTCATTTTTATTCCCATTCTATGGGGACGGATTTCCTTAACGAATTTTCCGAGACCCCATAGACGACTATGCTACGCCTCGTTTTATTAACGAGGCGATGACAAAGTAGGTGTGGGGGCAAGCCCTAGTTCCCTGGCTTTAAAACACCGCCCTGAAGGACCTTGGCTGCCTCGTCTTTTTTGCCATCTGCTACAAGCACCTGCAAGTAGTACTTTTCAGCGTCCGCGTAAGCTGGCTCTAGCTCGTAGGCTCGTTTGAACATTTCCTCAGCCTTCGCCTTGTCTTTCTGTGCATAGTAGGCACTACCCAGCTGGAACAAAATTGCCTGCTTTTTTGGTGAAAGTTCTTGTGCCTTTATGAGGTATGGAAGTGCCTGATCTACGCGCCCTGCTTGGAGCAAGAAACTTCCGGCAAACACCTGGTAACGTGCATCATCAGGAAGCTCTGCCGCCTGCTTTTCAAGCTGATCGGCTGCGTAGCCAATAAATAATTTTTGATTGTCTGAAATGCCCTTCGTGCGATCAAAAGCATTCATTGAAAGCTGCGCCAGTTGCTCTCGCACCTCTGCGGTACCGAATGAGTTGTATGCAATTGCCTCTTTGAATAGATTGAGGTTGTGTACAGGACCCTCTGTGGATCGCTCAGACAATGCACGGATAAGTGTAGTGTTTTGCATGAATCCGTTGTAGTTCACTGAGTAAATAAGTACGACTGCAAGGATAGCTGCAGCACCAGAAACCATAAACGCGTTTTCTCGAGAAACGACGGCAGGCTTATTCGTCTTTTTATTTTTCGATGACTCGCAAGGAAGACTCACGCTTTCGAGGTATGCAAGGATCGTGCTAAAATAAATCAAGCTTGTCAGGTTGTCGAACACAAACAAATTCTGGAATAAATAACCCACCAGCAATCCTGTGAGAATACTTTTTTCGAGAATTGTTCGATTTTCTAATCTGCGCCAGATCAAATAGAATGCGGAAACAAACAATGATAGGTATGCAAGAAGCCCGAGGATTCCGCCAGAGATCAACCAATCAAAGAAAACATTGTGTGCACGATCGAACCACTGCTCCTGACCATACATTCCTGGGTTGTAGTATTTATTGAATACATAATTAAACCCTTCCATGCCCCAACCGAGAACTGGGTGCTCTTTAAAACCCTGAATTGCCATACCCCAAACCATAAAGCGAGATTTCGTTGTCTGCTCTGTAAATGAAATAGCAGCAAAGCGAGCCATAACAGGACTCTTTTGCACAAAGGCAGTATTGCGGATTGCCATGAAGCCACCGATGAGGAGCGCGATAGCAAGGACGGTACCCATTGCCCACTTGCGTAATGATTTGTTTTTTCGCTCGAGCAGTGCGACCAACAACGTTGCAGCTCCAGCACCCACAATCAAACCGAGCATCGCTCCACGCGTTGCGGTGTGATAGAGCACAAATGTTTGGAGCAGGATTATAAATCCGTAAAATGAGAGCTTTGCTTTTCCTACCGTTGTCGTCCACGTCTCACGAGACGCAAGCCATGCAGCGATAAAAATATTGAAGAATGCGTAGGTACCGAGGTACGCAGCATTGCCGAGTGTGCCGTTTACACGCATACCATCCTGCACGATAGTGAGATCTCCTGCCCACTGAAGAGCGCCGTATATCGCCATGATCGTTCCAGCAACGAGGTGAAAGTTAAAGTAGCTGTACCAAAGATTACGCGCTTTGAGCACTGTCGCAGCAACAACAATATATGCAAACAAGTGAAGATATGTGATTACCCCTTCCATGCGTTCAAAGTTAGACCAAAAACTTTTCGCAGGATTTTGCCCGAACATTGCAGAAAGCGAGATCACTGCAAGCAACGTAACAAACGACCAAAAGATGTAATTCATCTTGGGGCGATAGTTTGCATCCAACGCCGCCAAAACGATCCAAGCGCTAAACATCAATTCCACCACAATACGAAATGTGAAGTTTTTCCCAACAATGAATGGAAAGAACGTGCTATTGCTAAAAACAATGAACGGAATAAATGGCACGAGCACAAACCCCATAAGCACAACGACATTTGCTAAAGCTTTTTGTAAATTCATAGTTGTTTTATGGTAGCACAATTAATTCTAATGAGCGACATCACCTTTCCTGCCCCATACACAAATTGCTGGAAAAAGTTTTTCCCGAATAATTGGATTATCGATCATCTCTGCCCAAGACATTTCCGTTTCTGCAATATCGCCAAGGAGCTTATGGTTTTCATCGGTCTCAGGAAGCACCTTACAGAAACTCACATTGCTGATCATATTGTGACACGTAAAGCCATCAATAGAGGTGCCGCTGTTTTCTATGAGCTTTTTTACCTCCTCAATACCCACATATCTTGTAAATTAAATTTCAGGTACAAGCTTCGCAAGCAGCGAGTTATTGCAAATGGCAACTTGAATTCTCTCTTTTAACGAACTTGGGTACAGCGCATGACCAAGACCATAAAGATGAATAAAGCGTCCGCGCGGTGCGAGCGGGCTCGATGCGAATTGAATGAAGCGCGCCAAGTCTTTGACGTGCTCAAGAACGCTGAGTGAAACGACGAGATCGAACTGCCCTCTTATGCCTTCAGGAGCGTATGCAAGATCATTCACGATACGCGCATTCGAGAATTTTTTGTTGCCTCTTTCGCAAAATTCGCCTCGCTTTTGTTTGGCTCAAGCCCTGTTTATGAAAGTTTTGGAAATTTTTCGAGCAATGGAACAAAGTTGCCAGATCTTCCTGACCCGATATCGAGGACACGAATTTTGGGATTCGCGGCCACGATCTTTTCTATCTTTCGCATCACAAAATATTTTGACGGCTTTTGCTTCATAAATTTAATACTACGCATTGAATAATAGGCTTATCCTACCACGCTAAAAAGAAAAACCCTACCTCCGCATTCGTTACGTGTTCGTGGCAAAAATACCAAAAAATGCTAAACTCTAGCAATGAAAAAAGCACTTATCACCGGCATAACGGGGCAGGATGGCTCATATTTGGCAGAACTATTACTCGACAAGGGTTACGAAGTCCACGGAGTGATTCGTCGATCGAGCACTTTTAATACGTCGCGCATTGAACATCTATACATGGATCCTCACTTGCGCGGGGTAAAATTGCACCTTCACTTCGGTGATCTATCTGATAGTAGCAATATTAATCGTTTGCTCGAGAAAATAAAACCAGATGAAATTTATCATCTTGGTGCGCAAAGCCATGTGCGCGTAAGTTTTGATATCCCCGAATATACGGCCGATGTTACGGGCCTTGGTACTCTTCGCATTCTTGATGCAATTCGCGAAACAGGAATTAAAACAAAATTTTACCAAGCCTCATCGAGCGAAATGTTCGGCAAGGCAGCCGAAATCCCTCTCAAAGAAACCAGCCCGTTTCATCCTCGTTCTCCTTATGGCTGTGCCAAGGTTTATGGATATTGGATCACACGAAACTACCGTGAGTCATATGGTCTATTTGCGACAAATGGAATTTTATTTAACCACGAATCACCAAGACGCGGAGAAACTTTTGTCACACGCAAGATTACGCGTGGCTTGGCTCGCATTAAGCTCGGCATTGATGAAAAACTCTATCTCGGAAACCTTGACGCTCAACGCGACTGGGGTTACGCCAAAGATTTTGTGTACGGAATGTGGCTCATGCTTCAGCACGAGAAGCCAGACGACTTTGTTCTCGCAACTAATGAATCACACAGTGTACGTGAGTTTGTTGAAGAGGCGGCTAAACATCTTGGCTTTGACATGGTATGGAAAGGAAAAGGCCTGAACGAAAAGGGCATCGATAAAAAAACTGGAAAAGTCTTGGTTGAAATTGATCCGAAATATTTTAGACCAGCAGAGGTGGACATCCTACGCGGTGACTATTCAAAGGCAAGAAAACAGTTGGGGTGGAAACCAAAAACAAAATTCAAGGAACTTGTCAAAATTATGGTTGATGCTGATCTCGCTGCCGAACAAAGTGAGTAGCACCATACACCCGATCATGGCTAATGTTCAAAAAAAGAAAATACCAGTTTCTCTCTACAAAAGAATTCATGAAGTTATACCAATTCCCTGCGTAGACATTGTACTCAAGAACGATCATTCTTTTTTACTTGCAAAAAGAATAAATAAGCCAGCCCAAGGATCATGGTGGCTCCCAGGCGGAAGAATAATAAAAGGTGAAAAACTTATTGAAGCGGCCAACAGGAAGGCTCAAGAGGAGCTTGGGATTAGTGTCCGAGTAGAAAAAATTTTAGGAGTAGACGAAACAATGTTTCCGGATGGCCCATTTAATGACTCTACACATACTATTAATGTTGTTTTTTTGGCCTCTTTTACTCATTCCATAAAATCCGTAAAACTTGATAATCAAAATGATGAGTATGCTTGGTTTTCTCATATTGAGAAAACATGGGATCCTTATGTAAAAAAATTCTTAGCCCTAGCTGGTTTTACTGAAAAAATATAAAATAATAAATTATGGATAAAAATTCTAAAATTTTTGTTGCTGGACATCGAGGGCTTGTTGGTTCTGCTATTGTACGAGCACTCAAAAAAGAGGGTTTCAATAATCTTATCCTTAAAACGAGAGACGAACTTGATCTCAGTAACCAGCAGGCCGTGGCAATTTTTTTTGAAAAAGAGAAACCTGAGTATGTTTTCCTTGCAGCAGCAAAAGTAGGCGGCATCATGGCGAACAAAACATACCCTGCTGAATTTATCTATCAAAATCTTGCGATCGAAACAAATATAATCAATAGCTCTCACCTCAACGGCGTAAAAAAACTTTTGTTTTTGGGAAGCTCTTGCATTTACCCACGACTCTGCCCCCAACCAATAAAAGAAGAATATCTTCTGATTGGAGAGCTCGAACCAACAAATAAAGCGTATGCACTCGCAAAAATCGCTGGAATTATTATGTGCCAGTCATATCGCGAACAATATGGGGATAATTTTATATCCCTCATGCCAACCAACCTTTATGGTACTGGCGACAACTTTGACCTTCAAAATTCGCACGTTCTCCCTGCCATGATTCGCAAGTTTCACGAAGCAAAGCAAAGAAACGAGACGAGCGTCACCCTTTGGGGCACAGGAACTGTGATGCGCGAGTTCCTTCACGTTGACGACCTTGCCGCAGCATGTTTATTCCTTATGGAAAACTACAATGAATCAGGCGTTGTTAATATTGGCACCGGCGAAGACGTGACTATAAAAGAGCTCGCAGAAATGATACAAAATGTGGTAGGATTCACGGGCGCTATTCATTGGGATACTAGCAAACCAGACGGCACACCAAGGAAACTCCTTGATGTATCGAGACTTCACAACCTGGGCTGGAAGCACTCAATATCTCTAAATGGCGGCCTAGCATCGACATACGAATGGTACAAAAAGAACAATGCGTAATGTAACAATCATAAAACCCAAAAAAGTCTTTAGCTTTGCCGACATCAAAGAAGTCTGGAATTATAAAGAACTACTCTATTTCTTTACCTGGCGCGACTTTAAAGTTCGCTACAAGCAAACCACAATTGGAATATTGTGGGCCGTGTTTCAGCCGTTTATTACAATGGTTGTGTTCAGTCTCTTCTTCGGAAAACTTTTAGGAATTCCGTCTGACGGTGTCCCCTATCCTATTTTCGTTTATACTGGAATGTTGTTCTGGGATTTCTTCTCGGGAGCATTGAGTGACACTAGCAATGTTCTTATCTCAAATCAATCAATTATTACGAAGGTGTATTTCCCTCGCCTCATCCTTCCGCTCTCGTCTGTCGCTACCAAGTTTGTTGACTTTGCAATCGCGTCGGCAATTCTTGTCGGAATGATGATCTATTACGGTTTTGCACCTCATCTCGTGGGGCTTCTCATTCTTCCAATTTTATTGTTTATTACCTTTATGGCAGCAGTCGGTGGCGGTCTCTTTTTGGCTGCAATAAATGTAAAGTATCGTGACGTTCGATTTATCCTTCCATTCTTTATACAACTTCTCCTTTTTATAACTCCGGTTATCTATCCTGCAAGCATAGCTGGCAAATATTCATGGATTCTTGCACTTAACCCGATGATGGGTGTCATTCAAAATGCACGCGCGGCACTCCTGGGCACTGCGCCGATTAACTGGCTCCTCATCTCAATTTCATTTGCCGCATGCGCAGCGCTCCTGATGATCGGCACTATGTACTTCAAGAAGGTCGAAAGATATTTCGCCGATATTATCTAAATAGTATGAACGAACCAATTATTACAATAAAAAATATCGGGAAACGATACAACATCACGCATCAGCGAGGAGGCTACATTACCCTGCGAGACATTCTTGCAAATATTTTACATAATCCTTTTCGCTTCATAAGGAAGAAAGCAAAGCAGGTCATTGGCACCTCCGCAAAAGAAGAGTTCTGGGCACTTACCAACATTAACCTTGAAATCAAAAAAGGTGAAATTCTTGGCATAATTGGTCACAACGGTGCCGGCAAATCAACCTTGCTCAAAATCCTTACTGGGATCACTCCTCCAACCGAAGGAGAAATTAAAATTAATGGTAGGATTGCTTCCCTTCTTGAAGTTGGCACCGGCTTTCATCCAGAATTAACTGGCCGTGAAAATATTTTTTTAAACGGCGCAATCCTCGGAATGACAAGAAAGGAAATTGCTAGAAAATTTAACGAGATTGTTACGTTCGCGGGCATAGAGAAATTCCTTGATACGCCAGTAAAATACTACTCGAGCGGAATGTATGTTCGCCTGGCCTTTTCTGTCGCAGCACACCTTGAACCAGATATTCTGCTTGTTGACGAAGTACTTGCTGTTGGTGATGCGGAATTTCAGAAAAAGTGTTTGGGTAAAATGGAGGAAGTTACTCACAAAGACGGGCGTACGATTATATTTGTAAGTCACAATATGAATGCAATTAAACAACTCTGTAACAAGTGTATCCTTTTGGAGAAAGGACAAGTTAAAGTGGCTAGCGACAATGTAGAATCTATAATAAATCAATACCTTTCTGCTGGCATGAGGGGGAGCTCAAAAATTGAATGGGTCAATAGTGGCTCGGAATATAAGAATGATTACTTTTTCCCACGACACCTTGCAGTGTCTGGTACTGGGCCCATAAAAAACAATAACGATATTATGCTGTCGTTTTCTCTCGACATATTAAAGGAAGATCCGCGGCTTAATATTGGGTATGCGTTATATCAAGAAGACGGAGAACTGATTTATTGGTCCTCGCGAGCCGACAAAAAGGAGCATGAGTGGCCAAAACTAAAAATGGGTTCCGCAACTCTTGTCACAAAAATTCCACGTCACCTCTTGAATGAGGGCACCTATTTTATTGAGTGGATTGCGTGGCTACATAATACGGACTGGATCATAAAACAACACGATGCACCATCGATAGCTATCCAAATCCAAGGAGGGCTGAGCGATTCACCATACTGGACAACAAAGCGCCCCGGCGTTATCGCTCCAGTTATTGACTGGAATATTGAGAATAATGATAAAAAAGTTTAAACAATTTGCTATGAAAAATGCTGTACTGTCGCTTTATAAGTCCAACGTCACATCTCAGTGGGGAGAAGACGGGATTATTAGTGAGATTTTTAATCGCATTGGGCCAGGCGGAAAGTTTTGCGTAGAGTTTGGGGCTTGGGATGGAAAGCACTATAGCAACGCATGGAACCTCTGGCACGAGAAGAATTGGTCGGCGCTACTTATCGAAGCAGACAAAAAAAAGGCGTATGATCTCGCGCGTACCGTCGTAAAGTTTTCGAAGGTTGCCACCGTCTGCGCTTTTGTTGAGCCAGTAGGAGAAAACTCTGTTGGGAATATTGTTGAAAAGGTTGCCCCTGGAAGAACGGTCGACCTCCTTTCGATTGACATTGATGGGAACGATTATTATATTCTTGAGTCTTTGTCCTTAAGGCCCCGCGTAATTGTGATTGAGTACAATCCCACGATTCCACCAAGCCTTAGTCTTGTGCAAAAAAAAGGAGAGTACCTCGGAGCCTCTGCGCGAGCTATCACTGACCTCGCTCACGAGAAGGGGTATGCACTCGTCGCCCTCACAGAAACAAATCTCTTTTTTGTTCAGAAGGATGAATTTGTAAAACTTGGGTTTACTGAACCACTCCTTGAAGAAATCTTCATACCAAGTAATCTGACATACATTATTACTTCTTATGATGGTGTTACTTTTACGACAAAAAATCCGACTTATGCAAATCTTAATAGAGAAAATACAAAACGAAGGTATTTTGCAACCCCCCACAACCTCTTCCCCGTTCTTGTTCGCTCGAAGAAGGAAGGCTTTCTAAAGAGGGCGTGGCGATCCACAAAAATAATTATCAAAAAAACCCCCGTGCATCAATGGTATCTCACGGCAAAAACAAAACTGCAAAGAACTCATAATATTTTTCGCCACAAACAAAAGCAGTCGATTTTGAACTATTACCGCCGCCGCTTCGGCATGGAAACACTCATTGAAACTGGGACATATGAAGGAGACATGGTTTTTGCGATGAGAAATCGCTTTGAGAAAATATATTCGATTGAGCTTGGGAATGAGCTAGCAACAAGAGCAAAGCAAAGATTTTCTACACATCAACACATAAAAATCCTCCAAGGCGACAGCAGCGTTGTGCTTCCAAAGATTCTTACCGATATAAACACCCGTGCGCTTTTCTGGCTCGATGGACATTACTCGGGGGGCATAACTGCGAAAGGCTCATCCCATACGCCGATAATATCTGAGCTTGACGCGATCTTGTCTCGTGATGTCAAGGGCGATGTCATACTAATCGATGACGCACGTTGTTTCAATGGCGAAAAAGACTACCCCACACTTGAAAGTATAAAAAAATTCATCAACGAAAAAAACAATACGCTGAGCATCATTATCAAGTCAGACATTATTAGAATTTATTAGAATTTGCGCATGCTCTCAAGATTTAAGAATAAACTCGCAAAACTCTGCCTTTTTTTTAAAAAGGAAGCGCCTCTAGAAACCACTGCCCGGCAAGAGCTCCTGGAGAGAATTGATGCGATAAAAGATACCCCACCCTCGACACGCGAAGTCGCCTGGGAGAAGTACCGTTTGCAGTTACGACAATATCTTTCTAAGGGTGACCTGAGAAACTTTCTTCGCTGGGATCCAATTCTTAGCAGCATGTTCAACAACGCACATAAAAACGAGTTTGAGTATCTTGTAAGAGATAATAAATGGCTCCCACTGCTTGAAGAAACATGGCACGGCAACCCGCAAAAATACAAATACTACAAAAAAACTAGCGGGAACCTAGTCCACACAGCTTATAATTTGGACCAGCTTATCAATAAAACAAAAATTAATTTAGCAAACGTACAAACTATTCTTGAATTTGGTGGAGGGTATGGATGCATGGCAAACCTAATCCAAAAAATGGGGTTCAGCGGAGCATATTCAATTTTTGATATTCCGGAATTTCTCGCGCTTCAAAAATACTACCTCCAACTGAACGGCGCCGATATGCAGGTAAAATTTTTTGATTCCGTAGACAGTATCAATGTCGTAAGCCCAGATATTTTCATTGCTACCTGGTCGCTGAGCGAGGCGCCGATAGAACTGCGGGATAGTCTCTTGCAAAAAATCGGCAGGCCGCACTATGTGCTTATAGCCTACCAACAAAACTTCTGCGGCATTGACAACGTTAAATACTTTGGCAAATACATTGAAAGCAACAACGATTACATCTGGGCTAACTCTCTAATTGAACACCTCCCAGGGAACTATTACCTCATAGGGATTAAAAAATGAAATCGATTATTATTACAAAACTAGATGGCGGGCTTGGGAATCAAATGTTCCAGTATGCCATTGGGCGACGACTCTCTTTGCTCCACGGCATACCTTTACTCCTCGATATAAGGGAGTACCGCAATATTCGTCGGGGGGTTACACCTCGTAAATATTTGCTAGAAAATTTTTCTATTTCGGCGGAAATCGCTTCGTCGGAGATTCTTAGTAAAATAGGCCCACGGACATATATTGATAAGATACTTCATCCCTTTGATTCTCGAGACCGCATACCTGTAGTTACTGAACGAACATTTTCGTTCGATGAGGCGATTCTCGCGAACCACCCCCCAATATATCTGGCGGGCTATTGGCAAACAGAGAAATATTTTGAGGATATTTCTGAGAGCATTAAGGCCGAGTTTACCCTTCGAACTCCAGTGAGCTCTTATGCAAAGAATCTTTTAGACGAA
>JAKAMX010000015.1 GCA_021812665.1 bacterium | reverse complement strand
CTGAAAAAGTGAGTGTTTTTAAAAATTCTTTGGAAACCCATCGCAACCAAAGCCACTCCTGCTCCCATCCAAAATGCGAGAATTACTGCCGTAGCTCCAAATCCTGCGCCCAAAAACCACCCCATACCAAGAGCGAGTTTGCCGTCCCCAAGTCCGAGCCAGCGGCCACCAGAGATAAACCACAGGAACCAAAACGGTAAAAAGAGCATCGGCCCTGCGATGAGCCACCACAAGAGCGGGAAATGAACTGAACTAGCAAAGCCGAACTCCAAGAATAACCGAGCGAGACCAAGCGTGCAAAAGAGAGCCACCAATCCATCAGGAATGATTTGATGACGAAGATCATACGCAGCAATTACAATAAGCGTTGAAAAAATCGTGAGAAGCAGAGCGGTCTCTGTGGGCGACTTGCCGAGCGAAAATACAGCAACAAACATCATTCCTGTCAGTGCTTCAACAATAATATATTGCCATGATATTCGTGTGCCACATGTAGTGCACTTTCCTCGGGCAACTAAAAAGCTGACGATTGGTACAAGTTCGTGGGGTCGCAGTATTTTACCGCACGAAAAACATTGCGAGCGACCAGTGAGCGGTGACCATCCACTATTGTAGCGATAGATAACGACGTTAAGGAAACTTCCGATTACCGTTCCCAAAATAAATACAAAAGATAAAACCACAAGTGGGGATACCATGACTTTATGGTACCACAAATACGCTTCTCTCTCTACCCGCGATTAAGATTTTAAATGCACACAGTTCCTGCGAGTGGTGCAACTGCAGTTGCCGTAGATGATCCCGTTGAATCAACACACAAATAGATGGTGGAATCGGATTTGAACTGGCCCTCAATGACCACTCAGTAGGCGATTCATTGTAAACCGGAGTCGAAGGAGAGCCGGCAGCAACTGCACTCGCAATAACGGGCGCAAACCCCGATGAAGATGAGCAAATTCCAGTAAAGTCTTGATTGTTATTGTCGTAGTATAAGTTTCCTATTGTTCGTGCGCTTGTGATGTCCCCTTTGATCACCGCATCAGCTGCCTTTGCGTGCGCGAGGTTAAGATTGTTTAGAATAATTGTAGCGAGAATACCAATAATGGCGATCACAACGAGGAGTTCGATAAGGGTAAAACGACGCCCATATTGGCATCGTGTTTTTGTTGCGGATTGATTTTAAATGGACAATTCGGGCAGCATTGGAAAATTTAATTTTGTCACAGATGTTCAAGAACACACTCCGCAGTAATGCCAATATAGGTGCGAGAATCTGCTTCATACTGAGCACTATATCCGACATTCTCCAATAAACAAAACTACCCGGGCATTTTGCATGCCGGGTAGTTTTGAAAATTAATTTTTAGCAACTAACAAGATGTTGCATTTGCCGCAAGAACTGTAGTCTTCTGGGTTGAAGTACCAGTGTTATCAACGCACCACTGTTTTGTATTGTCTGACTTAAGTGGACCAGAAGCAACCCATGTGGTAGCTGCATCGTGACAAGCAAAGACTGTTGCTGACGAGGCAGTGCCAACGCCAGTTGTGTATGTTGCTCCTGCTGTTTGTGCTGCAGCGTTAATCATAGCACTTATGCCAGGAGTTGTGCCTGCAGAACCAGTACAAACACCGCCATAGTTCTGGCCGTTAGCATCATAGTAGAGCTCTGCTGCTGCGCGTGCATTATCCAAGTCTGACTTTACTGCAGTGTCGTTTGCCTTGCTACGTGCTGAGTTGAGCGACGCAAGAACGATCGTAGCGAGAATACCAATAATGGCGATCACAACGAGGAGTTCGATAAGGGTAAAACCTTTCTGTTTCATAAATATTTAAACCAATAACGTTAATGTCCAATAAATCTATTTTGTGTTTTGGTACAAGAGAGCGGCATGGCCATTGGCCGCCCTCTCTCATTAGTAACACAGGAGTATTATATCATTTCTAGTAAATACCGCACAAGGAACATTAGTCTCATCACCCTGTGGATAAACAAATGATCAAAAACGTTATACGTTGCCGGCAATTTGATACACAGGAATGAGCACGGAAGCAAATACAACCCCGACGCCGAGACCAAGCGCAACAATCATCGCTGGTTCAATAAGAGAGATAATTCCTGCAATTGCTTCGTTCACTTCATGTTGATAGAGTACTGCGACTTTCTGCAGAATTGAGCCGAGCTCACCGGTTTCCTCTCCAACCTTGATCATTTGCACCATCATATTGGGAATTTCTTTCTTGCCTTCGAGCGCGAGTGAGAGCGGAGCACCTCCTTTCACTGCTACGAGTGCATTGTTAAGAATCTCTCTATATGTTGAGTCATCGACAACACGTGCAGTGATCTCGAGAGAACGTACCATCGTAATTCCGTTTTCCAACATAACATTCATGTTGTCGGCGATGCGCATGAGGTAGAGCATTCGATAAAGCTTTCCAACGACCGGTATCCAGAGTTTTGCCTGGTGAACAAACTCTGCCCCACGGAGGAAACGCCACGCGAGCAATCCTAGGGCAATCGCTGCCATAAGCATAAACAAACCATAATGAACCATCAGGGAGCTGAGCCCGATAACGGCAGTTGTATATATGGGGACTGCTTGTCCGCTCTGTGTAATAATATCAGCAAGCCGTGGAACCACGAGCGTGAGAAGTAAAACCATCACGATCACAAAAACACTCATCACGAAAATTGGATACACGAGGGCGCCCTTTGCCTTCCCCATGAGTTCCGCAGAGCGCTCAAGTTGTTCAGCGAGCGCAACAAATGTTTCAGAAAGTCCGCCCGATTCTTCACCACCCCTCACCATATTCACATAAAAATCAGAGAAAATGTCTGGATGTTTTGCGAGTGCATCAGAGATGGGAATACCATTTTGAACATCATCTGCTATTGCAGTGAATACTTTCTGCACAATTGGATTTTCTGTCTCGTTCGCAACAAAGCGAAATGTCTTGAGCGCTGGCACATGCGCACCGAGCAATGTTGCGATCTGTCGAGAAAGGACCGCGAGGTCCTTTTGCTTAATGCGATTTAAAAAGTCGAGTGAAAAATTAAGGTTGAGGAAATTTTTCTTTCCCGCAGGCGTAACCGAAACAACAATCAATCCGCTTCTTTGGAGCGCGTTGATTGCGGCATCTTTGCTCTGCGCCTCGATATCACCCGAAGATTCATCACCCGACTTTGTTACTGCTTTGTAATTAAAGAGCATATAAATGCATTAGGATTTTTAATAAATTAACCCTGCAGAATGCGCGAAAGACCCTTTGGATTTGATGAATAAATCAGAGCATTCTCAAGCGTGATCTCGCCTCTGCGAACCAGATCAGCAAGACTGCGATTCATATCAATCATACCATCCTTTGTTCCTGTCTCAAGAATAACATCCACCTCGTTCGTACGACCCTCGCGAATAACGTGAGCAATGGCGTTGTTGTTGATGAGAAGCTCGTACGCCGGCACAAGACCGCCAGCAATACGCGGAACAAGACGCTGTGAAAAAATACCGATGAGACTACCGGCAAGCTGTACACGGATCTGCGCTTGTTGTTCGCCAGGGAATGAGTCGATGATACGGTCGATTGTCTGCGACGCATTGTTGGTGTGAAGTGTAGAGAAGACAAGATGGCCTGTTTCCGCTGCAGTAACCGCCGTTGAAATGGTCTCAAAGTCGCGCATTTCGCCGATCATAATGACGTTTACATCCTGACGAAATGCAGCCTCGAGTCCCGTCTTGAATGTTTTGGTATCGATACCAACTTCACGCTGGTCAACGATTGATTTGTTCGAGAGGAAAAGATACTCGATCGGATCTTCAATTGTAATAATGTGTTCTGCGCGCTCATGGTTAACCAGGTCGATCATTGAAGCGAGCGTTGTTGACTTACCCTGCCCTACTGGCCCCACAACGAGGAAGAAACCCTGCTTTTTTCTCGTGAATACTTCAAGGATTGGGGGCAAACTAAGATCGGTGATGCTTTTGATTGTCACCGGAATAGCACGCAACGCAATGCTAATAGCGTTTTTTTGGAAAAACGCATTTCCGCGGAAGCGGCCTTTACCATAAAAATCGTATGAAAAGTCTATTTGCTTTTCCTCCAAAAAACGTTTCATGAATTCAGGGGAAATCAATTCATTCAAGAACCCAGCCGTGTCTTCTGGCGTAAGCACCGACAAGTTCATAAGCGGCACGAGCGCTGAGGCAGTACGGAATGTAGGATAGCGTCCAGCGGCAAGATGAATGTCTGATGCGCCATCCGAAAGTGAGCGCATTATCAACACCTCTAGCTCCTGTTTGTAATCACGTGCTGCCATAAATTTATATAAATATCAAAATTGAAATAATTATTGTGCAAAAAGTTTGCGTACCTCTTCCACAAGCTGCGCCGGTGTCACTGCCGTCTTTTTCACATAGCTGCTGACACCGAGTTCCCTACTTTTTTCGTCCGTGATCGAACGCTCGTCGTTTGAAAGTATTACAACTTTTGCATTCTGAGCCAATTTTTCATCACGCATGACCTTCAATAAGTCCAAGCTATCCATTACGGGAACAGAAACATCAAGAATAATGACGTCAGCAGAAATGTCCCCGCGCAATTTTTCAAGCGCATCAATACTTCCAAACGCCGGAACAACATCAAAATTCTCGCCCTTAAACTCAAGGACGTACATATCGAGAAGGAGCCTATCATCCGTTGCGATTAAAATTCTTTGCTGGATCTTATTTTGTTCCATCGTAACCTCAGTATACTATGCGTGAAAGAAGTCCACAAACCCACTTATCTGTGCCGCGAAAGGAGCTAGAGTGAGTTCACTTCCTGGAACGGAACCTGCTTATTCATACTCTTTAGGATTGCATCTTCCTTCATAGTAATCATGCCTTTGCGTCTCGCGGCATCCCAAAGCTTTATCTCTGTCGGACTCGATAGAATAAGCTCCTCGATCTCCCGATCAACAGGAAATACTTCAAACACCGCAGTACGGCCACGGGTACCGCCAGAGCATTCGGCCGTTGGCGTTGCTTCGTAGAGCGGTCGTTCGAGCGCGAGCTGCTTTTTGAAATCCGGTGGAAGACTTTCGAACTCTTTGTCGACGATCATCTTGTATGCTCCTTCGTTTTTGATCTCCTTCCCTGCGCCAGGGCACAATGTTCTCACGAGTCTTTGCGCAATAGATAACACTAGAGTTGGCGCAATGAGATATGGGTCAACACCCATATCTATGAGGCGAGGAATCGCTCCAATAGCAGTGTTTGTGTGGAGCGTAGAAAATACCAAGTGTCCAGTAAGCGCCGCCTGAATGGCGAGCTGCGCAGTTTCAGCGTCGCGAATTTCACCGACCATGATGATGTCTGGATCCTGACGGAGCGTCGTGCGAAGACCGTTTGCAAACGTATAGCCAATCTCAGGGCGTACTTGTGATTGCGAAACTCCAGCTATGCTGTACTCGACTGGATCTTCAAGGGATACAATGTTTTTTGTTTCTTTATCGAGCTCATTGAGGATCGAATAGAGTGTTGTTGATTTACCAGAACCCGTAGGTCCGGTAACCAATATAATCCCGTACGGACGTGCGATTGCTGCTTTAACCAACGCAATGTCCTCCGGACGAAAACCCACATCACTCAATTTCTTTACTCCCTTCTGCGTATCCAAAATACGCATCACCACCTTTTCGCCATAGTATGCGGGGAAGGTGGAGACACGAAAGTCAATTTTGCGACCGTCGATACGAGCCGAAAAGCGACCGTCTTGTGGCTTTCTTTTTTCATCAAGTTTTAACGATGCAAGAATCTTGATACGTGCAACAACAGAATTATGCACATCGACGGGAAGAATCAGGCTTGTAAAAAGTTCACCGTCAACACGAAAACGTACACGTACATTTTCTCCTGTATGTTCAATATGCACATCAGAGGCGCCTCCTTCAGTCGCGTGGCGAAGGATCACCGCAGTGATTTTTGCGACCGGCGCATCCTCCACGACATGTGCCTGCTGGGGGGTCAACTTCTGCTCTGCTCCCGGCTCTCTCTCAATCAAAATTCCCTTATCGACATCCTTGATGTCTACCTCAAGCTCAGAAAGGGCCTTGGTAACCTCTCCGGTGAGACCGCGATAACTTTCAAAAACCGTTTTAAAATCATCATCTGATATGAGAAAAATCTTGAATGGCATCCCTAGCTTTGTGGCAATAAATTGGAGCGCGTCGCGTGCTTCAATGCTTTCTGGGTTAGTGATGCCAACTTCCAACACGCCGTTGTTTACTGCGATTGGAACAAAACGATAATACGACGCTGAGTCTTCGGGAATATTGCGCAAGACCTCAAACTGAACACTTTTGCCTTTGAGGTCGCGAATAGGCAAGTTGTAATAAAGGCCTCTCCCGCGAAGAATATTTTCTTTGGTGACACCCGATGAAGCAAGCACCTCCTCAAGTTTTGAGCCACTCTGCAAACGCAAAGAAAGCGCAGGAACATCTTCCTTTTTTATAATTCCATGAAGTGCAAAAGTATCGAGAATCGCCATAAGTTCAAAAAAGCCCGTGAGGCAGCCCATTAACCCCAACTGCCCAAATAGCCTTCATGTATATTATTTACTTTTTTGGGCCAGTTTCCAAGAAGTTGGAACAAATGGATCAGGTCTGCCTACTTTTTCTGGAGTAATTTTTGTAGAGAGGTCTTGCAGGCTCATAAACGATGGTGCGGCAAATACAACAGATGATGCAACAACTGAACTTTGCAAATTTTTGAGATTTCTAATGGTGGTGTCCACTTCAACACCCGCCTGAACAACCTGATCGGCGATTTCCGTTTTTTGGGTAACAATCCCCGACTCTGTTACATCTGCGCCTTTGAACACATAATATCCTGTGATAAAAACACCAATGACTACCGCAATCGTCAATGCATCCGTAATCATTTTTTTTGTTTTTTGCTGTTCCATATAATTATTTCAGTGAATACGTTTCGATGTCTATTTGATATTGATACTGAGGCGCTCCGCTAGCTCGAGCCCTTGAGGTCTTTGCACTACTATCAGTACTTTCAGAAATAGGGGTAATGTCGAGGGCGGTGATATTCATAATACCAAGACTCTTTTCCATGTCACCAAGAAATGCATGGAAATTGTCATTGTTCGTCGAAAACTTAAACGATGTTTTCGTTGTGGCATAAGGCTGTGCTTGCACTGAAGCTTGAACCCCAGAAACCACCCCTTGAATACCCTCGCTCCCCTGTCCGCCAACATTGGGGCTATTTGTTGGATCGCCAACTTTTATTTCTGTGAGAACAATACCTCTCGAAAGTGCCATATGCTGAATATTGTTTGCGAGTCCGATTGCGTCGACCGACTCGGGAAGAAAGATGCTGAAACGAGATAATTCCGCAGGGTCGATACCACTCAGAGTCTTGTCTGTTTGATCGATAAGTGCCTGAATCTGGCTTGTGCTGTTGAGGGTTGTATCGAGAGTTTTTATTTCCGATTGACGCTGCTGTGTGATTTCATATTCTGGCTTCACATACAAGAACCCGAACCCGAGGGAAAGAATTATTATGAGAAATGAAATAATTGGATTAGACATAAAAATTACCAGAATTTAAACCATGAAATAAAATCATTCCAAAATGATTTCTGCGGAGCAGGCACCGCGACCGGTACTTCCTGTGTACTCTGCCCTGCCTCTGGCTCACTAGCAGCGCTGTTGTTTGTACTCGTTACAGCAGGTTGCGATGTCGTCGCGATGGCATCTGTCGACGATGATGCGTTAGTTATCAAAGGAGGGAGCGAGAGCGTGCCACCACGTTTTTCTGTTGTGCTCGGGAATGTTGAGGTGGCACTGGTTGTTGCCATCGACGGACTTGACGGAGGAGTGATCACTACCGTATTTGTATTCTTGAGATATGAAATATAGTCAGGCCTAAACACCAAATACAGTTTGAATGAAACGGTTCCATATTGCGTGAGTGTAACGTCTGTCACGCGCGAGCTAATCAATTCATCTTTTTTTTCTGAAAAAATTTGCTTTTGATAGCCGAGCGATGAATAGTTGGGCGCCTCGCCGACAAGCTTAACAGTATTTGCGCCAGAGCTATCTTTCGTGAAAGAGAAATCGCTATACATAACACTCTCGAGCGTATTATTCGCGAGGAATGTCAGCACGGGGGTCACCGATACATGAGAAGCAAGTATTTCTTGCACGAGGCCCGCACGGAAATAGAAATTATTTGCCTTCTCTACCTGCGTAGAGCCCTTGAATGCATCCTGCGCACTCTTCACCTTATCAAGCTTAGTTATTATTTGTGTTTCGAGATAACTGTTAAAAAAATAGAGCCCTGCAAATCCAGCAACCACAATAAGTGTAGTTGCAATGCCAAGCACGCCGATAAAATTTCTTGGTCGTGGTCTTTCTAGAAACGACTCCTCTCTCACGAGAGATCCTTTTGGAATAAACGATATTTGGGGTGACTTTTCGTCCATATGTAATTACTTCTAATAGTATACTACATGCATATTTACTATTCTAGCCCCTTGAGCGCTACCCCAAGCGCGGTCGCATAACTTGGTCCGTTCGCCTCGAGTGTTTTGTTAAGAAATACTGGCGTATCAAGTTGCGAGAACGGCAAGCCTCTTTCAACAGTAACTGCTGAAAATGTTTTATTTATAATTTTCTCCACACCAAGCAGTTTTGATGCTCCGCCAACAAGAACAACTTTGCTGATCTTTTTACCATGCTTCATTTCATACCCTTCGACGAAGCGAATCGCTTCGTTCATTATGCTAGCCAAAAGTAACTCAGCGACAGCGAGGACATCGCGACCTTCATTGTCCCCGACTGTTCCAAACGTACACTTCATCGTCTCAGCTTGCGCAAAGGTAATCCCTTGCGATCGAGCAATCCCCGCAGTAATATCCTGCCCACCAATCGCTGTAACATGAGAAGCGTGAATGGTTCCTCCATCAACGAGCGCAAACTTTGTGGTAAGCGCGCCCATGTCTATAAAAAGCGACGTTGGCATATCTTTGGTGGCAATGGCACGTAGCGCGCTAAAAATCTCAATTTCAAACTGCGCAGGTGCCCCAGAAATGTGTGCATTGCGCTTGATTGACTCATATTTTTTCACTACTTCGTTATGGATTGCCGCAATAATCACCTCCACTTTTTCTAAATGCGGCGCCTCACCCTCTGTCTTTGGAGCATCATTTTTTTCTGCTAGTCGCCCTGGAAGCGCCCACCAATCAAGAGAAACCTCATTGAGAGGAACAGGGATGTATTTTCTTGCTTCGATAGGAACCATTGACCTCATCTCCTTTTCTGAAACATTCGGAAGCTCTACCACAGAAAGCAAGCTTGCGCTCACAGGGATAGCGATAAAGGTACGTGTCGGGGAAATTTTCAGCTCCTTAAGCAAAGCGCTCAATTCTTCTGAAACTCGTTCTGGAGTTAGATTTGTTGTTTGCCCAGCCGAAAGATCTACGCTTGGCCCAAGAACCAATTCGCCATAATTCCGGAGAAAAATTTTTTCCTCAACCTTTTCTATGAGTGCTACTTTTATAGATGAGGCACCGATGTCTACCCCAAGGATTGTTCCCTTTTGCCAGAAGAAGAAAGCTTTTTTAAGCGAGTGGAGGAATGAAGGCATGATATACTACAGTATCAGTATATCACGCAGACGACGCGATAGGGCTTGGGCGATAAGCAGTTATCCACAGATGAATCTTTTTTCCGCTCTTTTTAAATACATGCTTGCGTTCGTACTCCCCGTCCGATGTATTGGGTGTAAGAGCGACAAAGAAATACTCTGTGCGCACTGTGTCGCCGCCTTGCCACCAGCAAATCAGCCAAATGATCATTTTATTTTTGCACTGTTCGATTACAATCACCCAATCCTAAAACGAAGTATCTGGAAATTTAAATATGAAAACGCG
This sequence comes from bacterium, assembly GCA_021812665.1. Classification (GTDB taxonomy): domain Bacteria; phylum Patescibacteriota; class Minisyncoccia; order Phycocordibacterales; family UBA1550; genus UBA1550. Next base: position 5,361 of record JAKAMX010000015.1, on the reverse strand, counting down.
AGAACGGTGGCAAAACCGTTAGGCAGAGCAATGTACGACCACATGTTTGCTGACCTCGCTGAAGGATTACTTCTTTCAGCACAAGAAAAAATTCTATTGATACCGATCCCTTTGCATTCTAAACGACTTCGCGAACGCGGGTTTAATCAAAGCGAACTACTTGTGCAAGAAATCGCACGCAATGACACCAGTAGCATATTTGAAGTCTCAACACAATCACTAAAACGAATTCGCCCAACGCCGTCGCAAGCGAAAAAAGAGCATCGCAATGAACGTTTGAAAAATCTGCGCGGAGTTTTTAGCGCAGACCCCGAAGCCGTTCGAGGGAAAGATATCATCCTTGTCGACGATGTTTCGACCACTGGCGCCACGATGTCCGAGGCTCGAAAATCACTGCTGGCAGCAAAAGCGCGTTCAGTTTTATGTTACGCAGTCGCCCATTAAAAAACCGCAGCATTGCTGCGGTTTTTTAATTTACAATTTTAACTTTTCTTTTATTCTTTTAACCACATCATCGATATTCCAATCTACCTTCACCAAATATTCACTAACGGTATCGATCGTAGCCGCAACATTTTCTGGCTCGCTCAAATTGCTAAGTACAATAACGGGAACATTTTTGCCCCATGAATCCTGACGCAGTTTATTGAGCACCGTAAGCCCATCCATTTTAGGCAAAAGAATATCAAGCAATATGAGGTCTGGATGATCCTTTAACGCAATTGCCAGACCCGTCTCCCCATCTTTCGCGCGTTCAACTTCAAACCCAGCTTGTTTCAGATTTTCTGCAAGAGCTGCCCCAATGATTGTGTCGTCCTCAATGCTTAATATTTTTTTCATGTTACGAATTAATCTTACCCACACCTTTCTTTAGATACTCCTCCATTTTTTTGATATTCCCCTGTAGGCGTCCGAGTGCATATTCATCATCAACGGGCGTTGCCGTCTTGAGCGACTCAGCCATCTTATTGCTGTCGTCGAGTATCAATTTAAATATTTTTGTAATTTCTGTTTCTGCAAACCCAACACGGAGCGCAAGCTTTTCTTGACGCTTTCTCCAGAACCAAACGCCAGCGGCAAAGCTTCCAAGGAGTAATACAATGAGTGATATTGTTGCTCCTGTTGGACCAAGCTTGAATGATCCGATTTGCAATATTGGCTGACTCTGCACGGTGATAATAGCTGATTCTACAGATAAACTAAGCGCTCCGCGAGTATCCTGACTTTGGGCACTAACCGTATATGCTCCATTTTTGAGCTGGGTATCAAATGTATATTCCCAGTTTCCATTTGCGTCTGCATGAACAGTGGTCTTCACAACCACTGCATCCTTTTGATGTAGGACCAAGATCACATCACTTTTAGACAGCGCTGATCCCTTCACCGCAACTCCTGTTTGAGAATCCGAGAATAGGTCTCTAGTTACGTATGAGATAACCGGCGAGGCAATCGGGAGCACGTCAAGAGTGAGATCGTTTTCCGCACTGTTGTCCGCATAATCTACTGCGCGCACACTCACCCGGTGCTTTCCTGGCGCGAGGAGAGGCAGTTTGTATGTGCCTGAAAATTTATCCGATGCAACCTGCAGCGCGTCGCCACCATCGATAGCTACCTGATATTCTTTTAGCCCAGAAAGCGAATCTTTTGTTTGGAATGATAAGGTTGGGGCAGGATTGTCGCTTGCATTGCCCTCCAAAATTTTTACTTCAAAACTAAGTGGTGGATGTGTGTCGACGGCAATACGATAGTTGTTCATTGATCCCCATCCAATATTGTTACGGAAGCGAACATGAAGATACCAAACACCATCGCGAGAAATTGCAGGAAATACTTTTGTATCAAAGAGGCCTTGTGAATCACCTCCCCCATAATGAATATTTTGATCAAGCGCCGTATCAACCGCTGAGACATCTGGTGGCAATTTCCATTGCGCAATGAACGTATCTGTTCTGTTGAACCATGCAGTAGAATCAGGGAACAACGGAATCGTTATCTCCGGCTTCGAAGGAAGACCGCTCGCTACAACAGCCTGCCGGGTAATCTGAGTAGGTGCAGGAATTTGTGTTGAGACAACAGAACCGCCGGTCTTTGGCGCACTGTTTACAACCAGACTTTGAATGGTGGATAGCACGTTGGTACCGCTTCCATCGCTTGCTGTTATCGCAGAATCTACAAATGATAACGTTGCCTTTCCGCTTCCCTTTACGGTAAAAAGGACTCTCAAGACATGCAGCGACTTTCCCACAGAACCAACGGTTGAACCGCCAGCAAATGAAAGTTTACCGGTATCGTTTGAATACAAAGGTTCTTGCAACCAGAAATCAAAAACGGATTCGCCCTTATTGATCTTTGTTGCCTGCAAAATATCTTGTGGATATTGCAGTGTTCCCTGAACAGCGTTCACTCCAGCACCCTCGCTATCAATTTTAATAATAACTTCAAGAGTATCCCCTATGCGCAAGGCGTCGGTGTTCGAAGAAAGATACAATGTTGCTGCGTTTGCGTTTTTTGCTGCGCCCAAAAGAAAACCTATTGAGAGAACTGATACCGTTATTAAGTTCTTTAATTGTTTCATTGTGTTTTATTTACTGCTGCCTTTAGGCTCTGCATGAAGATACTGAAATCAGCCAGATCAACCTTCCCGTCGCCATTAAAATCTATTCTCTTTCTTGCGCTCTCATCTTTTGAAGACCAGAGCGACAGGAAGATGCTCCAGTCGGTTATGTCAATTTTACCATCTCCATTCAAATCTGTCTGAGGGAAAAATACTTTTGAAACCGAAAATGCCTTGTTTGACGATGGGCTACTTGTCCTATCATTCTTCTTTTGTCTCACACGAATGAAGTGACTCCCTGTTCCAAACTGCGCCGTGCTGATCAGAGACTTGTAGTACCCATCGGTACCGGACACTACGCTCGTCGGATATTGTTTGCCATCGATCTCAAATTCGATCGTGCTTTCTGCCGCCGCATAACCACTCACCGACACAACATCCCCCAATCGGACGCCCGTTCGCAAAACATTAAGAGTTGGCGGCATAAACAGATTTCTTACAACAAGAGTGTTTGCGGAAAGAAGATTTACGCTCGCTTGAACAATTCCAGATTTATTTCCTGCCTTGTCTTCTGCTTGGAGACCGAATACATAATCACCCCCAAACAATCCTGTATAGCTGACATCAAATGTTCCGTCTTCTCCTACTGTGTAGGTACCTTGAGGAACTTCGCGATACTGACCATCCTGACTACTCTTGAAGAACACTTGGATCTTGCTTCCAGGATATGCCTTTCCGGTGAAAGTTACTTTTGTTGGAGCAACTGCCTCACGTGCAGGAGTTGGAGTTGAAGCCGGAGCAGTGTAGCGCCCTGCAGAGAACGAAGTGAGGCTCGAAGTAGTGAACTGACAGATTCCACCGCTCACTACACATGTAGTAAGCGAAGACCAAGTTGTGCTACCCTCTTCTCGCTTAAAGACCGTTAGTGTTTCGCCGTTGTAGCTTGCGCCAACTGCGATCTGTACGGTAATTGTCTGGCTCGAGCTGAGCGGGATAGCAGGGAGCCCAAATCGTAATGCACCCAACGAATTGTAGTTTGTTGGTAGATCGTTTGCAGAAACAGTCACAGCACTCAGCTGTGTAAAGTCTGACGCGCCACTAGCACTCAAAACAGTATTAAACGGAACAATTACTGTTGTCCCGCCACCAAGCGGAACGTGAACTTCCTGATTAAATGTGACCTGTGTTGAGGAAGTCGCTGCAGCGTTGGGAACAATGATCACTGCTGAAGACACACTGGATGAAAGATCGGCTGGCGCAATTTCAGTAAACGTGATCGTTGTGTTTGCACTCAAGCCTGCAGAAATATTACCTGCTGTATCTTTTGCCCACGCGTAAAGCGTCTTGCTTCCCTGGGTCGTGAATGTATAGCTTGATTGCGCTGTCGCACTCCACCCCGATGCATTTCCTGCCGGCGTCGTCGAAGCTTCAGTGATCAAATATCCGGTTACCCCAATATTATCAGTTGCAGTAAATGCCGTAACTGAAACAGTGAGGGATGATGACGTTGAAGGAATAGTGAATGCAGTTATTGTTGGGGCTGCTGTGTCAGACAATGTAATTACTGTCGAGGCATTCCTGCCTGTGGAGATGTTACCTGCCGCATCTTTTGCCCATGCGTACAAAGTTTTGCTTCCCTGCGAAGAAAACACAAAACTTGCTGGCGTCGTCGATGCCCAACCACTGTCGCCAAGCGCTGGGGTTGTTGAGGCCTCAGTCAAAAGGTATCCCGTAACTCCAACGTTATCCGTTGCAGTAAATGTCGTAACCGGAACGGTAAGCGATGACGACGTTGAAGCAATCGCGAACGCCGTCACCGTTGGCGCAGTGATATCTGCGGGGGTAAACACTGTAAACACCTGTGCGTTTGAGGTTCCTCCTCCTGGCGCGCTATTAACTACCGTTACCGAAGAGGTTGCAGCAGACGTTAGATCGCTCGTTAAGATCTGTGCAGTTAGTTGTGTCGACGAAGCATATGCTGTTACGCGACTTCCACCGTTCCAGTAAATCGTTGAAGAGGCGACAAAGTTCGTACCGTTAACGGTTAAAGTGAAACCTGAACTCCCCACGGCGATTTGTGTTGGATTAAGACTTGTGGTCGTCGGCAGTGGGTTATTGATTGTCGCCGTTGTTGTTGGTTGAGCGAGCGAGTAGTTCGAAGCAGATGTGCCAGAAATGGTGAGTCCTGAGATCTGTACGGTAATACCTGTACCAACATTTGCCGAAGCAAATGTTCCAACTGCACTTCCTGTGTTCAAATTAACCGTATCGCCAGAGACTACACCAACAAGAGCTGCAGACCCAACATTAAGGGTTGCGGACGTATTGCCGTCATATACTTTATCATTTGCAGTAATACCACTAACCGTGAGTGCTTTTGCTGTGACATTAAACGACTGGTCAACGTTTGGAGCGGCACTATAGTTGCTATCTCCAGCTTGCGATGCACGTATGGTACATGTTCCAACAGAAATGATGTGCGCAGTTGTTCCGCTTACGCTACATACTCCAGTTGTTTGCGAAGCAAATGTTACCGTAAGTCCCGATGATGCAGTTGCTGACAACGCGAAATCAGCATCGCCATACGTTTTATTTGCGAGCGCGTTAAATGTAGTTGTTTGACTTGTACTGCTAATCACAAAGTTACCCGCCGATGCAGCCGTGAGGGAGTTGTAGTTCGTCGAATCTGTTGGCGCAAAGTTTGCCGTGACGGCGTAGGTGCCAGCTGCTGTTTGTGATGCTGCTCCCCCGGTCAAGATGTTCGACACGGTGCCAGGAACTGAACCCGAGACAGTTGCACTGTGTGC
>JAKAMX010000059.1 GCA_021812665.1 bacterium | reverse complement strand
AACTCAAAACCTGTTTCGCTTATAACGCTACTTAAACAAGTCGAGAAAGCGCTTGGAAAAAAAGCACAAGTAATTAAACGCCCTAGTCATCACGCCAGTGTCGTGTCTACGTATGCCGATATTCGTAGTGCAAAAAAAGTTCTTGGGTGGCAGCCAGAAGTTTCTCTAGAAGAAGGCATTGCAAGGTTTGCCAAGTGGCTACGCAACAACAGATTTAAGAATTCTGTTTAGAGTTTGTGTATGTGCTTCCCACGAGAATTTTTCTCTCAGTAGTTTTTTGCCGTTTTCGGCTAGCTCTTTTCCGAGGGCTGGATTATTAAATAGCCGCTCGATTGCATCTGCAAGTGCTTGGTAATCTCCGGGTTCAACAAGTAGTCCTGTTTTTTCATGATATAGCGCTTCGTTTGTGCCAGGAATGTTTGTCGCAATAGTGGGGGTTTCTGCCGCAAAGCTCGTGAGAACTGTGTGGGGTAGACCCTCGTATGTTGAATTTAATACATAGATTTCAGAATTTTTTCGCAATTGCCAGGTTTCAGCGCGAGAAATGTTGCCGAGAAACGTTACACTGTCGGCAGCGCCAACTTTCTTTGAAAGATCTTGTAGATTTTGCATCTCTGGTCCGTCTCCGGCAACAATAAGTTGTGCGTCAGGAAATTTTTTTTTAACGATTGAGAGGGCACGAATAATCCCATCAATTCCTTTCCATGCGACGAGCCGCGCAGTTGTCGCTATTTGGTGCGCGACGTGCTTTGTTTCAAATGGTAGAACCTGAGTGCTTTCTGCAGCGTTGTAGTTAACGACAGCGCGCTCCGGCTTTACGCCGTAGGTACGAATCAACGCTTCGCTCAAGTATGCAGACGGTGTGGTGACAACTGCTGCACGGCGGAGCACAAAACCTTGTACGAGCATCATGAGGCGAATTTTAATTCCTCCATCTGGCGATGCCATAAATTCCTCGAGGCGTTTTTGGGTGAGTCGGCGTTGTGTTGCGCGCTCCCATGCTTCGTCGCCTACAAACTTGAGTACAAATGGAATCCCTCGGAGCATACATACAAGTGCAACAGGTAAGCCTGCCGCCATCGCATTTTGAACATAGATGACATCAGTACCTTTTGATGCACGAAAAAGCTTTACGAAGAAGATGCCGAGACGAACGGGGAGTGGACGACCTTTACCAACTGGAATGAGGCGTGTTTTGGGAAATGCTTCGGCAGAGTTTGTGTATGTGATGACAGTAATGTCGTGCGTATCCGCCAGGCGCTCGCAAAGCTCCTTTGTGTACGTTGCTGGGCCACCAATTTCGGGGGGATAGATAGGGGTAGCGATGATTATTTTCATGATTTTCCCAGTATATCATAGGGCTATTTGTTTATGGTACTATGGACAAATGAAGGTTTTATCTATTTCGACCGACCGAAAAGTCTTCGAGCCAGAGAGTGCTGTGCGCGCACGATTGCTGGACTATGGTCAGCTTGTCGATGAAATACACGTCATTGTTTTTGCAAAACGTTCGCTTGGGCTGCGAGATGAAAAGATTGCATCAAACGTGTTCATTTACCCAACAAATTCGCTGAGTAGATTTACACACATCCTGGCTGCCATCTCGCGAGCGCGAAAATTGATGCGTGCCGGTCAAAAGATTGATCTGGTGACTACACAGGATCCTTTTGAAACAGGCATGGCTGGTTCCCGAACCGCACAACTTTTCGAAGCGAAACTACATGTGCAGATTCATACTGACTTCATGAGCAAATATTTTGCGAGCGAATCGCTGCTCAATCGTTGGCGCGTGAGTGTCGCTAAGTTTGTGATTCCTCAGGCGAGCGCAATTCGTGTCGTGTCTGGTCGAATTAAAAAATCAGTCGAGAAGCTGGTCCAAGAAAATACAAAAGTTGCCGTTCTCCCTATTTTTGTAGAGCAAAAAAAAGAAGAAGAAGTTTTCGCAGCACATGATTTAAGAAAAAAATATCCGCAGTTTGATTTCCGTATTCTGGTTGTCGCCCGTCTTGCGCGAGAGAAAAATATTCAGAGTGTACTTGAGGCAACGGCAATGCTTGCAAAAGAAAACCCTAAAGTCGGATTGATCATTGTGGGGGATGGCCCCGAAAGAAAATCGCTCGAAGGTCTTGTTGCAGAATTAGGTATCTCAAAGAACGTAATGTTTGAAGGTTGGCAAGAGCACCTTTTCACTTACTACAAAACTGCGGATGTTTTTGTCTTGCCATCTCTTTATGAAGGTTATGGCATGGCCGCTGTCGAGGCGCTTTTAGCCGGTTGCCCTGTGGTCATGACTGACGTAGGGTGTGCCCGGGATGTGGTTATAGACGGCAAAAACGGCCTTATTGTGCCTGTGGACGATTCGAAAGCGCTCTTTCTGGCCGTTCGTCAAATAATGCTTGGTGAGGTTAAATTTGACCTCACAATGCCTAAGTTACCCACAAAAGAAGACTATTTGGCGGCATATAAAAAATCATGGCAGGAGGCTCTGCTCTAGGATGTTTTTGTGCTACTATCACGAAATGGACAAACCTTTAATTGGATTTATTGGGCAAGGATTTATCGGCAAAAACTATGCTGACGACTTTGAAGCTCGTGGCTATTCTGTGGTGCGATACTCATTAGAGGAGCCATTTATTAAAAATAAACAAAAAATTGCAGAATGTGACGTCGTATTTATAGCGGTTCCCACACCAACAACTCCGCAAGGTTTCAGTTACGCGCCAGTATCGTCGGCTCTTGGAAGTGTGGGGGCGGGAAAAATTGCTGTGATAAAATCAACAATCCTGCCGGGTACCGCAAAAAAACTACAAAAGGATTTTCCTGCGATCACTTTGTTGTTTTCACCTGAATTTTTAAGTGAGGCGACCGCAGCGTACGATGCAGCAAACCCATTTTCTAATGTAGTCGGAATAACAGTAGATGATACGGCTCATCGCGAAGCCGCAGAACTAGTTCAGAGAATTTTACCAAAAGCTCCATTTGTTCTTACTTGCGATAGCGATGAAGCGGAGATTATTAAATATACACACAACATAAGTGGATACACCCAAATTGTTACCTTTAACATGATGTATGAAATGGCACAATCTCTTGGTCACAGTTGGGAAAACATTGGTAAAGCTATTGCCGTTGATCCTCTTGTGTGCAGTCGCTATTCAAATCCAGTACACAAGAGCGGGCGTGGGGCGGGAGGACATTGTTTTATAAAAGATTTTGCCGCATTTGTTAATTTATATGAGGAGCAAGTAAAAGATGCAGCCGGAGTAAAAGCACTCCGCGCCTTTGAGGAAAAAAACAAAAAATTGTTGAAGGATAGCAATAAGGATATTGATATCCTTGAGGAGGTATATGGAGACAAGTAGTCTGTGGCACGCTTTGCAAAATGAAACTATTGATTATCACACAAAAGGTTGACC
>JAKAMX010000014.1 GCA_021812665.1 bacterium | reverse complement strand
TTATATTTTGCGTAATCTGCTCGTGCGTGGTCTCATAGAAAAAGTTGATCAAGGCGGAAGAAGCACGGTGTATTGCCCAACATTCGAGTTGCTCGCCTACATGGGAATAAGCAAGGTCGAGGATCTCCCTGGTTACCAAGAGATACACACTGCCGTTGAGGAATTCAAAAATTCAAATACTGAAAATGAACAAAATGAAGGAGGAGATGAAGATGCTGTTGAGGAAGATTAGTCCACTTGGCTTGCTTTTTGTGCTCGGCACGCTACTGGTCGTTGTCATGCAAACGCTCGTTTTTTTCTCTGCGTCAGCAAATAAAAATGCGCAATCGGGCAATTCAAAAAATCTCACCGCAAATGTCAGCGACGTTTTTGAGAACCTTTCTCTCGAGGCTCATGCTGCGTATGTGTTTGACATAAACAGTAAACGCGTCCTTTTTGCGCTCAATGAAAATGATAAACTGCCCCTTGCGTCGATCACAAAACTAATGACGGCATTTGTTGCACGCGACCATGCTTCTGAAAGCGCACTTATTGTGTTGTCGAAAGATGATCTTGCGGCGGAGGGCGACTCGGGACTACGTTTGGGCGAGCGATGGCGTTTGGGTGACTTACTCAACACGATGCTCATCATCTCTTCCAATGATGCCGCGCATGCTATCTCACGTTTTATTGGCGCAGACGAGCAGCCAGTCGTTACTGACGGAGAGCAGGATTCTGCGCGAACGCGTTTTGTGCAAATGATGAATAGGAAAGCGTACGATTTGGGATTAACAAAAATGGAATTCTTCAATGAATCTGGCCTCGATATCTCAGGTGGCACTAATGGGGAAGCTACTATGAACGGAGGGTACGGTTCTGCGCATGACGTAGCATTACTATTTTCTGAGTTCTGGAGCAAATATCCGACAACTGTTGAAATAACTGCGCTTCCTGCTGCGCGCATAACGTCACAAGATAATATTGCTCATGTGCTTCCGAACACGGACGAGGCAATAGGCAAATTCCCTGGACTTATTGCATCAAAAACAGGATATACAACACTCGCGGGAGGAAACCTCGCAATAATATTTGATCGTGGGATCAATGATCCTGTTGTCGCGGTAGTATTAGGTTCAAGCTACAAAGGTCGTTTCGATGATATGGCAAAGTTGGTGGCGACAGTGGGGAAGATCAGCGAATAAAACCGGCTCAAATCAGAACGTGTTTTATTACGCGTCAGTTTTGAATTATCTCATATTTTTTGTACAATATAACAACGATCATGCCTATTAATGTTATAAAAATATTTTTGCCAACAGCGATAGCGTTCTTTGTGGGTATTGCGGGAACGCCTTTTTTGACTGATTTTCTATATCGACACAAAATGTGGAAAGTGTCGAGCGTTAAAAAAGCGCTGGGCGGGGGAGAGGCGCCAATTTCAAGTAAGTTACATAATGACGAGGAACGTAAAACACCTCGGATGGGCGGCGTTGTGGTGTGGGGGTCAGTTCTCCTGACTGTCTTTTTACTTGCGCTCGCATCCTCACTTTTCCCTCATAGCATTTTTTCAAAATTATCATTTTTATCTCGAAACCAAACATGGCTTCCGTTTTTTACACTCATTGCAGGCGGACTATTTGGCTTGACTGATGACTACCTTGTTTGTCGCGAATCAGGTACCTACATGGGTGGAGGACTCTCGTTACGTGTGCGGCTTGCTTTTGTGACAGCTCTCGGCGCTCTCGGTGCTTGGTGGTTTTATGCAAAACTCGGAGTTGATAGTATTCACATTCCATTTAGTGGTGATCTCCACCTTGGGCTCTTATTCATACCGTTTTTCATTATTGTAATGATTGGTATTTATTCCGGGGGGATTATTGATGGTGTTGACGGACTCTCAGGCGGAGTATTTGCCTCAATTTTCTCAGCGTACGCGGTTATCGCTTATGCGCATGGACAAATTGACCTTGCGGCCTTTTCTACTGTTGTTGTCGGTGGACTGTTGGCATTCTTGTGGTTCAACATTCCTCCCGCAAGATTTTTTAATTCTGAAACAGGAACAATGGCGCTCACTACGTCATTGACTGTTGTTGCATTTCTTACAAAAAGTGTAGTGGTACTTCCTGTTATAGCACTCTTATTGGTAGTCACGAGTGCTTCGAGTTTGATACAGATCCTTTCTAAAAAATTTAGAAATGGCAAGAAGGTATTTGTCGTGGCTCCGCTTCACAATCATTTTCAGGCAATCGGTTGGCCTCCGTATAAAGTGACAATGCGTTACTGGGTGTTGTCTGTCATTTTTGCAATCATTGGAACAATAATTGCACTCATTGGATGAAATGAAAAAGGCGCGATCATTTGATAAAGTATTTCTTGGGCTTACTCTTCTCCTTGCGTCTGTAGGGCTTTTTATTTTTACATCGGCCTCGTTTGGTCTGTTTTTTAGAAAGGGATTTTCTCTGCAAGATCTCTTGTTTGGGCAAATAGTTCTTGGGTTACTGTTGGGGCTCGTAGCGATGATTGCTGCGTATAAAATGCCACTAAAGTGGCTCAAAATATATTCTTTACACATATTTGTTGCATCAGCGATAGTAACATTATTTGTGTTCGTTCCTCACGTCGGACTGCAGCAGATCAAGGGTGCCCATCGATGGATCGCTCTCGGGCCAGCCTCTTTCCAGCCATCAGAGGCACTAAAACTTGCAGCAGTAATTTATTTTGCCGCATTACTTCCGCTCTTAAAAGACAAAATAACTCAACTGAAATATTCGCTGGTGACATTTGCGGGAGTAATCGCGGTCCCGGCGATTATATTATTGCTTCAGCCTGATACCGGAACACTTATGGTCCTTTTCTTGGCGCTTGTTGGGATGCTTCTTGCTGCGGGCATGAAAATTAGACACTTTTTTCTGTTGTTTGCTGGCTCAGTAGTGTTGGTAGTGGCTTTGGCCATGGTTCGTCCTTACGTGAAGGAGCGCTTGCTCACTTTTGTTGATCCATCGCGTGATCCTCAGGGTTCTAGCTATCAGCTTCAAAAGTCATTGCTTGCGATTGGATCAGGGGGGATAACAGGACGAGGGTTTGGTCAAAGTATTCAGAAATTTGGATCTCTTCCAGAGCCAACAGGGGACTCGATTTTTGCGGTTGCAGCAGAAGAATTCGGATTTATTGGAGCAAGCGCGATCATTATCCTATTCCTTTTGTTTGGTGTGCGAGGCATACAAATTGCAAGAAATAACCCAGATATGTTTAGTGGACTACTGGCTGTAGGAATTGTTATACTGATCGTATCGCAGTCTTTTGCGAATATAGCAGCAATGCTCGGGCTTGTCCCACTCACTGGCGTACCGCTCGTTTTTATTAGCCACGGCGGCACAGCGTTATTGTTTGCCTTTCTTGAGATCGGCATTCTCCTCAATATTTCGAAATCATCACGTATATGAAAATACTTTTTACCGGAGGGGGAAGCGGAGGGCACTTTTACCCAATTATCGCAGTCGCTGAAAAATTAAATCAGCGACTTTTGGCTGAAAATTTACCACCGATCGATCTGTACTTCATGTCGACGGAACCATATGACCAAAAGCTTCTCGATGATAACAAGATTGTTTTTGAAAGAGTGACCGCTGGAAAAATGCGTGGATATTTTTCGTTACAAAATATTATCGATGTTTTTAAAACTGGCTGGGGGATTATCCGCGCAATATTCCAAATGTTTTCCTTGTATCCGGATGTTGTTTTTGGAAAAGGTGGATTTGCTTCGTTTCCTGTCCTTGTTGCAGCAGTGTTCTTTAGAATTCCGATAATCATTCACGAGTCAGATACAGTGCCAGGTCGTGTAAACCAGATTGCTGGCAAGTTTGCAAACAAAATTGCAATTTCATATCCAGAGGCGGCAACATATTTCCCGATAGGTAAAACTGCCCTAACAGGCAATCCTATTCGCGAAGAGGTAATTCGGCCTTCGGGAAAAGATGCGTGGAAGGAATTGGGACTTGACCCCAAGGTTCCCGTGCTCCTGGTCCTTGGCGGATCGCAGGGCGCGCGCCTTATCAATGAAGAGATCGTGACGTTGTCACCGCGTCTTGTTGAAAAATATCAGGTGATCCATCAAACAGGCGAAGCGAATGCCGAAGAAGTGAAAAATATTGTAAATGGTTTACTTGCGGGCAACCCAAATGCTTCGCGCTACCATGTGTATGGCTATCTCGATACAATGACGATGAAACTTGCTGCGGAGGCATCGACAATCGTTGTGTCCCGCGCAGGGTCTGCAATTTTTGAGATCGCTGTATGGGGTTTGCCAGCAATACTCATTCCTATTGCAAATCATGTTGGTGACCACCAACGTAAAAATGCATTTGCGTATGCGCGAGCGGGAGGCGCTTTGGTGATCGAAGAGTCAAATCTTGGGCCTAATATTCTTATTTCTGAGATCGATAGATTGATGGCAGATACTGAGAGACAAAGATCGATGAAGGAGGCGGCACGCGTCTTTGCGCGAACGGATGCAGCAGCAAAGATTGCCGACGAAATTTTAGCAATTGTTTTGCAGCACAAGATCCAGGATTAACGATATGACAATGAAAAAAGTAATAACACGATTTGCACCATCTCCCACCGGCGTGCTTCATATCGGTTCTGTTCGAACAGCTTTGTATGCATGGTTATACGCGCGCCAACACAAGGGGTCATTCATTTTACGTATCGAGGACACCGACAAAGAGCGCTCTAAAAAAGAGTATGAGGACAATATCATTGACGGTCTTGCATGGCTCGGTCTTGTGCATGATGAATTTTATCGTCAGTCTGAGCGAGGACACATCTATAAAAAACATCTTAAAGATCTTGTGTCGCGCGGAACAGCATATATTTCAAAAGAAGAAATTAAGGAAGAGGGGCAACACGCAGAGGTTATTCGATTTAAAAACCCAAACAAAGTCGTAACTTTCCGAGATGAGGCGCGCGGTGATATTACGTTTGATACTACAGAGCTTGGTGATTTCGTAATTGCGAAGGATTTTGAATCGCCGCTCTATCATTTCGCGGTCGTTGTCGATGATTTTGAGATGGGAGTAACGCACATTATTCGTGGCGATGATGGTATTTCAAACACACCACGACAAATCCTTATCCAGGAGGCGCTTGGCGCACCACGACCCGTATACGCACATTTGCCGATGATTCTTGCCCCGGACCGCTCAAAGCTTTCAAAGCGACATGGTGCGCTTGCTGTCACTGAGTACAGACAAGAAGGATATCTGCCTGCGGCAATTCTTAACTTCGTTGCACTCATGGGATGGAATCCAGGAAATGATCAAGAGATCATCTCTCTTGATGAAATGATCAAACTTTTTAGTCTCGAAAAACTACAAAAAGCTGGTGCAGTTTTTAATATTGATAAACTAAAGTGGTTAAACAAACACTACCTTAAAAATCTTTCTATTAACGAAGCAAGGGAGACAATATTGAAATATATGCCAGTCGATCTCAAAGAGAAAGCGGAAGCGAATAATGAGCTCTTTGTAAAAATTGTTCCAACCATCATTGATCGCATTGCGACCTTTGGAGAAGTTGCATCGTTGGCGACAGAAGGGGAGTTCACATATTTTTTTATCGATCCCGAATATAGTAAAAACGATCTCGCTGGGAAAGATGAACAAAGTTTTGAAGACATTGCAAAGCATCTTGACAAAGTAGTCAATATGTTGAATAGCATTGATGCTCAGCATTTTACTGCTGAAGTTATTAAGACCGCATTGTGGGATTATGCGACCGAGGCTGGCAGGGGGCGCGTGCTGTGGCCCATGCGTTTTGCGCTTTCTGGGCGTTCAAAATCACCAGACCCATTTATTCTTTCTGAAATTCTTGGAAAAGAAATAGCGCTTCGTCGAATTACGCACGCAATAAAACTTGTTACTGCGTAGATCATTTATGCGCCTCTTTTTTTATCAATGTCTCGCTCTGATCGCTGTCGGTGGTGCTGCGCTTGTCGTTGCAACGTTTGTGCGCGCACAAACAGTCACCGAGATTCAGGGCAAAATAACTTCAACAAGTGAACAACTGCAAAAACTCAAGCAGGAGATTCCAGTTATCCAAAATAGTCTCAACAATCTTGGCGCGCAGAAGAAAACACTCAATACTTCGATCGTTGAGCTTGATTTGACGAGAAAAAAACTTCAAACAGAAATAAAGATCACGCAGATAAATGTTGATACTACCAATCAAAAAATTTCACAACTGAGTTCTCAAATAACTGACCGGCAGAAACAGATTGATGATCGAATGGCGGCTATCAAGGAAGCTATCCGAGTTGTGTACGAGAGAGATGCTCTCGATTTACTAGAAGTTGCTTTGTCCAACGAAAGCTTTTCTGGACTTTGGGACGATATAGAGGCGATTACTCAATTTAATACAAAAGTTGCACAGGACATTGAGCAGGTTAAGGTACTGAAGGCTGATCTGGAGAATAAGACAAATCAAAAGAAAATAGAAAAGAAGAACTACCTCAATCTCAAATCCGAGCTGTCGGATCAAAAAACTATTGCCGAACAGACAAAAGCAGAGAAAGCCCGTTTGCTGGCTCAGACAAAGAACCAAGAGTCCGCCTTTGCGAAGCTCTTGAAACAAAAACTTGCGCTCGCTGATGCGCTTGAACAAGAGCTTCGTGACTATGAGCAAACACTAAAATTTATTCTTGACCCAACATCAATTCCACCACGTGGAAAAAAAGTTTTTTCACCACCACTTGATCCACTTATTATCACGCAACAATTCGGAAGAACGAGTTCCTCAGGCAGACTATACGCATCGGGGACACACAATGGCACTGACTTTAAGGCATCGATTGGTACGCCAGTTATGGCAATGTTGGGTGGCACCGTTTGGGCTACTGGGGATACGGATCGTGTTTGTCCGGGTGCTTCTTATGGAAAGTGGGTACTCATCAAGCACAACAATGGACTCGCAACGCTCTATGCTCATTTTTCACTCATCAAAGCATCGCCAGGCGACACGGTAGATACGGGTGATGTAATTGGTTACAGTGGAAAGACTGGCTATTCAACAGGACCACACTTACATGTTACCTTGTTCGCTGCGGCAGCTGTGAAGGTCGAAAATCGACCAAGTAAGGCTTGTGGTGGCAGAACGTATACAATGCCACTTGCGGCCATTAATGCATATCTTGATCCAATGGATTATTTATAAGCCCAGGAGTATAATCTAACTCATGAAAAACCCCAAAAGTCCTAGAAACGGATTTATACAGATTGTTTTGCTTGCGATTGTTGCGATTGCGCTTCTGGCGTACTTTAAAATTGATTTGCGTCGATTGGCTGATATTTCTATCGTCCGTCAGATCATCAACATTTTTGTTGTTGCGTGGGGGACGTATATAAAACCTTTATTTGTATATCTTGGAACAAGCATTTGGGGAGTAATTCATAAGTAAGAAGCTCTATTTCCACAGGAATGGCCGTCAGATACTTCTCTGGGAGCCTCTTTTTTACGCCTATCTTAATGTCGCAAAAGATATATTGTGCGACATGCATATTATAGCAAAATACGGCTCAGGTCGGCCTTCCCCCTATCGTATGTGGCCACCGTTAGCGCAGATTAGATGATTCGCTGTTCTCTTGCGTTAGAAAGCGTTGTGAACGCAAGCGAAGCGAGCGCTCCTATGATAAACGTCCACTTGAGGCTTACAAAAAGCGCAATAAGCGCCACCCCTCCTGCAGCCGCCATTTTGCCTACCTGGACCGCCATTTCACCCAGTACGGTAAATTCATCTACATAGTGACCCTGATCGGCTGCAAGCTCAAAAAAGATGGTGTCGTATGATGTGTCGGTTAGAACTTTAGTCACCTTATGATAGAGCCCTGCGATAAATACCTGAAATGCAGTAGCAACAAATATCTTCACGATCCACCCGATTGCGTAGAGAACGCTTCCAGCCTTGAGCGCTCGATCTTTTGTGCCCATTTTATCTAAATAGTTGCCAAACAGGTATTGCATCAAAACAGTAACGCCAACAATGAAGCTCGAGAGCGCACCGACTCTAAAGTAGTCACCTTGGAGTAACAAGAAAATAAAAATGGGCCACACAACGACACCGATGATATCCTCTGCCCCGTTTGCAATTGATGCGAGCACGACACCACGATTTCGTTTTGAAAAAAGTTCCTGCCATACTCGTCGGTAGCTCCAGCTAAATCGTTCGTTTGTTCTTGGCACAAAAGCGAATGGAACCGCTCCGAGTGCATACGCTGCGACTGCGACAAAAAACAAAACCTGCATTGACCACGTCTCGATAACGTATCCTGCGATCATTGGTCCCGCAACTCCAAACAGAGTGATCGTTGAGAGCATAAGCCCAACTTGTCCTCCTCTTTTTCCGTTGTTTGTGAAGATGGCAAAGTCTACGTTGTAGGGAACCCAAAAAAGAATTCGATAAATTACCAAAAATAATAGAGAAAGAGGAATAAGAATTATCAAATTTTCTTTTGTGGTGAAATAGTATGCAAAATTGATCGCGGCGGCCGCAAAGCTTGCTAAAATAAGTGCCTTGCGAAAACCAAAACGATTTAAAAATTGTGCACCAAGAGGAACAAGAAATAGATATACAAAACACGACGCGGCATAATACAGCATCACGAGTGATATATTGCCGTCAAAAATGTTGTACAAAAAGATCGGAAGAAATACGCCAAGAAGTCCGACAGATACTGCTGTCAGCAAGCGACCCCAATATAACCCCAAAAACCCACTTCGTAATTCCCTGTTTGTTAGTAAACAATCTGAATTTTCCTGCATTATTTATTTAGCGTACATAACGGCCAATAAGTTGTGCTGTCTCTAAAACGTGCGGAGCAAGAGCAGCGAGGAGTTCCTCTTTCGTTGAACCTTCGGGAAGCGAGAGCGTTGCGTTGAGCGCATATAGCGTAAAAACGTAGCGATGTTCACGGTCTGGCGGACATGGACCAGTATAGCCGACTTTTTTATCTGTATTTACACCTACAATACCAGGCGGCGTGCTCCCCTCGCCCACTCTGTGTATGCCCGGTGGAATGTCCCATACGACCCAGTGATTCCACATACCGTCGGGCCGAATTGTGTGCGGCACATCGGGGTCCTCCAGTGTTAGAGCTAGACTTTTCGTGTCTGCTGGTATCCCCGAAAAAATAATCTCAGGTGAAATATTTTTTCCATCACAGGTAAATCTGGATGGAATCCGTCCGTTGTTTTCAAACGCCGGACTCGTTATGGCTAGTGACATACTTTTCTGAATAGAATTATCCGATAAAAAGTACCAAGCGGTAACTGCGGTCGTAATCATTGCCACAATGGTCAAAACTAGAACTCGCATACACGAATTATACCATAATTTACCGCGTGTAATATTTGTTAAGCGGACATTTTGAATGATCGTGCTTTGTGGCGGGACAGTACTCACGACCATAAAGAACAAGTGAGTGAGCAAAGCGAATCCAGTCTTTTGGGGGCACCACAAGCATCAGGTCACGCTCAATTTTAACGGCATCAGAATAGTTGGTCAGACCGAGAAGTCGTGCGAGCCGTATTACGTGGGTGTCCACCGTAATACCCTCGGAAATCCCATACAGCTCACCCAAAACTACATTTGCCGTCTTTCTCCCTACTCCAGGAATGGTGATCATTTCAGCAATCGTTTTTGGTAGTTTTCCTTTAAATTCTTTTAATATAAATTTTGCGGCGGCAAGAATATTTTTTGTCTTTGCTTTATAAAATCCAGTTGAGTAAATATCGGATTCGAATTCGCGCGGATTCGCGTGCGCATATGCATCGATAGTCGGATATTTTTTGAAAAGTTGCGGTGTAATCTGGTTAACTTTTTTATCAGTGCATTGTGCTGACAAGATCACTGCAGCCAGCAGTTCAAATGGTTTTTTATAGTGAAGTGCACAGTGTGGATTTGGGTACAACTTCTCAAGGATGGGGAGCATTTTTTTCACCCTCGTTTTATTTTGCGCAACTGAATACATACCTCAATCGTAGCACAAAAAAGCGCCCGTGTTGGGGCGCTCTTGAAATGCGCTAGTGCTTTTTACGCACTGCAAATAAATATTTGGTTTGTACTGGGAGGGGCTCGTCTGGCGAAAGGCGTATCGTTGTTGGGGTGTCGTCTTTCCGACCAAGCGCAAAAATGACGGTATTCATCCCTGATTCATCGAAATTGGGAATGACACCAGCAAAGACTGCACAATTGCAGCCAGAAGAGATCAGGTCCTTCCAGAGCGGCGTACGCTTAACGCAGTTCTTCGCCAGTAGTTTGTAGAGGAACTCACCACCGAGCAGCACATAGCCCTGTTCGCGCAATACGTTGCTCATTTCTCTGATCGTTCTGCACCCAAAGGGCGCACTAACACCTACGATGTCACAGATGAGCGTGCCACCCGGCAAATCGCTATTTGCACTATTCCCCAGGTTGGCCTTTCCGTACGGATGAAGCGGGTCGATCGGTCCAATTCGTGACACCATCGCAAACCTCCTTAAAAGTTCTGTACATACCCTACCCCCATATTAAAAACTACGCAAGCTCGAATCTGGTTTTGTGTTGCTTGATCAAACCTTCTTTAAGCAGTGCAGAAAGTGTATCCTTGGTTCGGTTGTCATTGCCACAAATCCTATAAAGTTGAGCAAAGGTCAAGGATTTCCTGGCGAGTTCGCGAATTATCTTTCCGCGCAGCTCTCGTAATGATCCCTCGAACGCTTTTTGTCGTAAATAATGTTTACTTTTTTTGTTAGGATTCGAGCGTACGATTTTAGGAAGGTGTGAACCGTAGTCCATAAGCGCGTAATACCATTCGCGCGGATTTTCTTTATCGAGTGTTTGCTCAATGAGCGGAAAAATTTCTTTGTCACTTATGTTTTTCTTATTTTTAAAAAAGTTATAAATGAAAACTCGACGAATATTTGTTTCAATAAACGCGTGTGGCTCGTTGTATGCAAATGCAAGAATTGCGCGAGCGGTATAGGGTCCGATTCCTGGCAAGGCGACTAATTCTGTTTGTGTTTTAGGTATGCGGCCACCGTGTTCGCTCACGATCTTGCGAGCAGTGTCATGGAGGTATCGCGCGCGCCTGTTGTACCCCATCCCCTGCCACACTCGAAGAACATCAGAAAGCGGAGCATTCGTCAAGCTGATCACTGTGGGGAATTTTCTTAAAAACTCGACGTATTTTTCTAAAACGCGGGCAACTTGGGTTTGCTGAAGCATTACCTCGGAAACAAGGACTTTGTAGGGATTTCGAGTGTTTCGCCAAGGCAATTTCCGCCCAGAATGCCCATAGAAGGCCCAAATTTGAGCTCTGAAAGCTTCAATTTGCGTTCCTCGTAACTTGGGCGATTTGTCTGCCATTTCGCAATAGTAGCACGCCAACCTGCGATTTTAGAGGTTGAGATTTCGAACAACTTCAGCGTCGATTATCGGGTCATCAACCTCGCGAATTGCACCATAAAATCGAATGGTGTCCCCGATCACAAATCGCTGGAGAGTTGTCGGATTTTTCTTGTTGTTAAGTATAAGCACTTTGGGATCTAAGTTTACTGTGTAGGTTGTTTTATTGATTGTGATCTTTAGGATGGTCGCATCTGGAGAAGAAGGTGCTTCAACGAGTTTTCCTGTAAAATTTCTAGGTTTAAATATATTTGAGTCTATATATACCAGCACTGTTCGGGCAGCAATTTTTTTTGCAGCAAGGTCGTAATCGCCGATAACTTTTGTGATGCGATCGCCGGCGCGAACATGATCAAGGTCAATGGCGCGAGAGCCTTTTATGAATTGTGTTGTGCTTGCAGTATTTACCATGACAACACCGCGATCTTTGCTGCTCAACAGAAATTGTCGCGCGTCAGAGGTGTCAACACTGATAACAGTTCCTGAAAGGGCAGCCTGCTCCTTCAGTACGGATGAATTTTTAATTGTCGCAGCGTTCATGGTGAGCGAACTGCTTTGTGGTTCAAGTATGCCGGTGGCATCAAGGATGTCGCCCTCACTTATTTCTGCGATCGTTGTTGCTTCGCCGGTGGCGCGAAAAAATTTGGTATCAGTGTTTGCACGCACAGTAAAGCGTGCAAACGAATCTCCCCAGTACAAACGGGTAAAAAAAGTATTGCCGACAATTTGCATTACTTTTGCTCCTGAAATCGTAGCCGTGCCTGTTTTAGTAACGTTGATCTCGGCGGCATGAGCAGTTGTGCCCAAAAACGCTGCAAGACCCAGTATTGCAATAGATAATTTTTTCATTAGTGCATTATATCCTATGAACGGATAATCGGATACTGAGCAAATTCAGGTAATAAATTTTTGCCATAGAGCAACCGAGAAAAACATTCTGCTTCATATTTAGCGCCGTTTATGCCGATATGGGGTTTGGGTTCAGGCGGAAGACCAACATAGTCCAGGATTGAATCGAGATTAAAATCTGATCGATCATTTTTGTGAGGAATTGGTAGTCCGCGTTTCGTCGCATCCATATATGCCATTGAATGCAGATCAAGAGTGCGATATGAAAAATGCCAGCTCATGCCCGCTCGAGAAAAAGAGTCATTGAGAAAATCGCGATCAAAAGAAACATTTTGACCGGCAAGAGTTTTGTCTCCACATTGTTCAACCCAATGATAAAAATCATTCATAAGATCAACAAGTGAATGTTTTTTGGTGTCATGACACTCGGCCTCAGAAAAACCATTTACTTCAAGAGCGTCAGGCATTATGCCTGCACCATCCCATACGTGGCATTCGCCATAGAACTGACGCTCAGGGTGCTCGAGTTCGATCGCACCGATCGATAATAGTGAATGTTTACGTGGATCGAGCCCCGATGCTTCTATGTCTGCGACTATCATATTTTCTATTGTAACATAGTCAGTAATTCTATCTAAAGACCTTTGCAGGTAGTTGAAGGAGTGTATCCCCTCGCGAGCGCCTCCTCTTTTGTTGAGAAATAAATGCGATTTGCGGCAGAGATTTTTTGAGCGCCACTGCACCAAGAATAGTAATATTTTGTGCCTGATTTCGAAGCTACGAGGCTCTCTGCGCTCGGTATACTACTTTGGGCACCACTCCCAAGGTCTCCTGATTTGGGCGCTTGAATTACGGGGGCTTCAAGCTCTTGCGCGGGCTCATTTATGATCCGGATTGGCTGTTTTGCCCCTTCAATTTTGGAGATTCTGCCGAGCCCAAAGGCGCCTATGGCGACCAGGACGATAATAACCCCCAGAAATAGGTCGTCTGGCAAGGTGTGGACGGAAATACCCTCAAAATGGGCGAAATCCTTGATTTTTTTGGAGAAATCTTTTATACTCATCGGTACTGTATTAACGGATCAATTATACATAAATAAAACACTATGGCACATCGACTAGCGGGCGGATCCGCAAAAAACCTAACAGATTCCAAGGCAAAATATCTCGGAACCAAGCTTTACGACGGCGAGACAGCAAAAGCTGGCTCTATCATTGTACGTCAGCGTGGAACCAAGATTCTTGCCGGTGAAAACGTGGCTATCGGTCGCGATCACACACTTTTTGCTCTCAAAGCAGGAACGGTTTCATTTAGCGAAAAGCGCAAAGGAAATTACGACGGCACAGTTAAGCGACTCAAGGTTGCAAACGTAAAAGCAAAGTAATAATTCAAAAGAAAAAACCGCCTGATGCCAGAGGCGGTTTTTTGTTGCTCAGAGTGTTTTCAACCCTACTGATTATTCTCTACGACAACGGTAAATGTTGCCTGTACGTTTTCTGCAACCACAGGAACTTCATGGGACCCCAACGTTTTGATTGGATGATCAAGAACAAGATAGTCGGGGTGCATGTCTATTCGTGTTGCACGCTTGAGCTCGGCCAAGATCTCGTCTTTATGAATGCTTGCAAAAAGGTGGCCTTTCTCATTTGCTTTTCCATACAAAGTAATCGAAACGCCATTCAAATTTTCCAAATTTTGTAATAAAAGCTCGGAGTGAATTTTCTTTTGTGATGCGTCGGTTGCTATGCGTCGCTCGGTTCGAATAATTGCGCCTGAGGTTGCCAGCTCCGCGGAACCAAGAACAATCAAGTGCCGGCCAAAGCCGTCAGCTACTTCTTTGATTTCGTTTTTTCTGCCAATTCTTGGTACGTCTTTCAGGAAAATAATTTTCATATTTTTATCGCTTAAAATTTGGATCCTTTAAAATGTCTGCTGCTTTTTCAATCTGAACGTCATTTTTCTTTTGTGCGTCCTTTTTGCTCAATGGTACCACGACATCAGGAGTTAGCCCACTTTGAGAAATTGAATGTCCTAGCGGCGTAAGCCAGCGTGCGATTGTTACTTTGAGCGCCGTGTCTGGCGTAATCTCAACTAATTCCTGCACTGACCCCTTGCCAAATGTTGTTTCGCCAACTAACTTTGCAATTCCCTGTTCATGCAATGCTCCAGCGAGGATTTCTGCTGCTGATGCTGAACCTTGATCAACTAGCACGACCATTTTTAAGTTGTTGTTAAAAATGTCATACCCTTTGCTTCGTTCAATTTGTTGGCCAAGCTTTGGCCCATTGTCCTCAATAACAACTGTTTTGCCTATTGGCAAAAAGTAACTTGCCATATCAACGGCCGCATCGAGATAGCCACCTGGATTGCCTCGTAAGTCGAGGATTAGTTTGTCTGAGCCAGAAAGGATGAACTCGCGCAGCGCGCCCCTGAAGAGGTTTGGTGAATTTTCTGAAAATGAATACAACGAGATAACAAATATGCCGTCGTCGCGAAGTTTGGTGTCGATTGTGGGAATTTCAATGGTGTCGCGTGTAATTGTTATATCCTGCGCATCACCGTTTCGCTTAATTGTAACGGTTACGTTTGTTCCTTTTTGTCCTCGAAGGTTATGGATTGCATCATCGACACTCATTCCTCCAGTGGAAAGTTTTCCAATCTTGAGAATTTGATCTCCCGATTTCAACCCTGCACGCTCTGATGGTGTGCCTTTGAGTGGAGCAATGACGGTGATAACACTGTCTTTTATACCGATTTCTGCTCCAATGCCATCGAAGTTTCCACGGACCTCTTCCTCAAAAGATTTTGTTTCTTTGGGTGGAAAGAAAACCGTGTAGGGATCGTTGTATGAGGCAGTGAGACCTTGTATCGCTCCCCACACTTTGTCCTTATCGCTTGGTACTGACGACGATGCGGTGGTAGGCAAAAATTTGCTGTTCAACGCATCGAGTGTCTTCCAGAGCGGTGCCAGGTCGAGATTTGAGGCAGATACAGTGTTTTTGGGGGGCGAGTTCAAGTCTTGGGTCGGTTGAATGTGTCTACCGACGCCAACGCCGAGCGCAAATGCGACAATGATACCTATAGAAATGAGTGGAGCCGCGGCTAGTTTCTGTAGAAACGATTTCATTTGTGTAGTATCTCAAAAGTTGAGGGTGTGGTCAAATTGAGCGGACCCACCGTTTCTGGCTGTTGAATGCAATTTAATGATGATAAGATCGG
>JAKAMX010000058.1 GCA_021812665.1 bacterium | reverse complement strand
TCTACGCGTAAGCATCCAGAAGAAAAAGAGAATGAGAATGAGCGGTGCCAAAAATGGGAGCAGCGTCACCACCCAATACATAAATCCACCTTCATCTTTTACCTGTAGATCTACTTTTGCGAGCGCCTCTTTTGTTACACCGTAGTTCACCAAAGTTTGCGACAGCGCTGACTCGGTTTCCTTCTTTGAAGTTTTTGTGGCACCATCAGTGTAAGCGACATCAATCTCTTCCCCAGACACGGAAATACTCTTAACTATTCCCGCATTTACATCTTGCGCGATTTTTGAGACAGAAACGACTTCATTCTTGGTGCCACTTTTTACGACTGCAGAATAAATAGTCGCAATGATAAGGAGCACAAGAACAGCAGTAAGAATATTTGAAAACAGCTGTCCTGCCGGCGGCATCTTTCCTGAGAGGCCTGGGATTGGCGACTTGTTTTTACCATTATTGTTGCCCGAGGGTTTCCCATTTCCTTTGGGCATTTTTTTGTTTTTTGGCATTTCCATGGCAGGCAGTATACATGAAATAGGAGTAAAATAAAAAGCGCCCGACCTGCGGGCGCTTTTGTCACATATCGTATTCGTTGTCTTCAGTTGTCATGGCTGCGTGGCAGAAGTTGCACCGCAGAATCTGCTTTTCGATCTGGATTTTTTCCGGGTCGGCTTCAATCTGCTCGTGCTGGAGCACGCCGTCCACACAATGAGGGCATGGGTCTCCCGCCCTGAGAGGCGCTTCCTCTTTCTCTGTCGTGAGCCCGTGAAAAAGACTCTTCGCCACAAGAATAAACACGCCCAGAGCAGAGAGACACGCGCTAAAGATGAAAATGACCCAATTGGCTGCTTCATGCGGGGACAGTGCATGGCTACCCATCTCAAACCTCCTTTTAAATGAACACAAGAATGTGCTGCCTGAAGTTTATGGCTCTTACTCATTATTGTCAAACCCCCACGCCAATACTCGCATCGTGTTTTGCTACACCCCAATCAATTGAAGGAGCCACATAATTGCGCAATAATCCAATCTACCGTAGACTTGTGAATGTAACGATGTGTAGGAATGCGAGTTTTGGCGTAGGGGTCAAACCGTATCAGCACCGTTACCATGACCACATGTCTTTGGTTCAAAACAAAAAAGCACATTTCAATTATGAAATTCTCGACCGCTACGAAGCTGGCATCGAGCTTTTTGGCCCTGAAGTAAAAGCGCTTCGGGGCGGACACGGGTCGCTTGAAGGATCGCATGTCACAGTACGTGGTGGAGAAGCCTATCTCATAGGTATGACTATTCCCCCATATCAGCCAGGAAACACACCAAAAGATTACGATCCGAGGCGCAATCGCCGCCTGCTTTTGACTAAAGGGCAAATTGGCGAATTGGCGGCGAAAGAGTCAGCAAAAGGGTTGACAATAGTGCCAATTTCGGTGTATAATAGTGAACGTAATCTTAAGGTAGAGATAGCAGTCGTCCGCGGAAAAAAGGAATTTGATAAACGCGAAACGATAAAGAAACGTGAAGCAAATCGCGACGTCCTCCGAGAGATCAAGGGCGAGCGATAAATTCATTGATAATTTAATAATGGGGATGACCGGCTTAGACAAGCGGTCACCTCTCATGAGTGCTGTGCCGAGATTGCTCGAGTTCTCGTAAACTCTCGAGCAAAAAGTACGTGCAAACACTGTACTTGCAAAAGCAAAGTCAATTGTTTCACCTTATTTCAAGGCGAACGATTTTGCTCCAGCTTTCGCCTAAATAATTAGCCCAAAGCTGCATTCACACTTCTTATGTCTGATAGAGCTGTGTGGGTGATATAAAAATCAGGCTGGGATAGGTATCCGCCTCAATACCAATCGACACAAAGAGGATCGCCGCTCCGTGGTTTCGAATACTTTCGACACGAGGCGTCTAAACAAATGAAGTATTCTACGCACTGTAGACTCTCGTGAGATCACCGTTTGCACGGGGGTTCGATTCCCCCCATCTCCACAAATTGAAAAACTGCCCACTCCCCCGAGTGGGCAGTTTTTCAATTTGTGGAGCGCACCCGGGGAATCGAAGGCCGGAGCGCGACGGCGCGAGGCGGGGTCGCGGAATTTTTCAACAGAAAAATATCTGTGACCGATTCACCCCATCGAACCAAAGTTCACCGAGCGACGGCGAGGTGAACTTGTAGCCGATGAACCCGAATCGAAAGCCGGAGCGCGGCGACGCGAGGCGGGGTCGCGAACACTTTGTATTTTGCGAGTAGCCGAAGCAAAATACTTAATGATTCGTGACCGATTCACCTGGGATCGAAGTACGCAGTCCGAACATTTTTGAAAAAATGTTTTCCGCTCGAGGCGGCCATCGCCGCTTTTGCTTGCCCTTGATCCGAGGCGAACCCATTGCTCAATTATTTTTTTAGTAATTGATCCTCGAGCTCTGTGATTCTATTTTTAAGCTCTATCATTTCAAGTTCTCGCCCAACCATTAGTTTGTTAATTTTTTCTTGCTCCTCCACCTCTTTTTTAACCATTTCTTCGTCTTTCTTTTTTCTAGTTATTTCATCAAACACTACTACAAAATATCCTTTTTCTGGACTATAGACCGAGATTGAAAACCACATACCTAATGATTTTAGATAAATCTCAAATGATTCGGGCGCCTGAGAAAGAGCGACCCTGCCATAACGAGCAAGGAGTTCAGGGTCTGACTCTTTGATGCCTGGAATAACCTCGGAGACCATTTTCCCTTTTACGTTCTTGAGCCCTGTTTGTCGTTCGAACGCCGGGTTGACTTCAAGGTACTGAAAATCCTGTGGTTCATTTTTCTCATTAAATACCATTTTGCAGTACGCAAAACCATTAAGCATATTCTCAAAAAGCGAATGATATAGTTTTTCTTTGCTACGAATTGTTTCCTCTGCAGCGTGACGATCTGTGATGTCCTGGATAGTGCCGTACATTTTTGCAGGACGTCCATCGCTATCAAGCTCTAGTCTACCGAGGCCATGTACCCAGCGTTCCTGTTTATCGATTGGTCGCACAATGCGATATTCCTTATTGAACGTTCCGACCTTTCCCAATACTTCATTTTTAAAATAGTTCACCATCTCTTCGCGATTGTCAGGATGCAAGATGGCTACCCATTCATCTGTAGAGTGAACATGATTTTCATCAACACCGAACACGCGATTGAGTGGCTCGGAGGCACTCCACTTCCCGGTGGCGATATCCATGACGTAGCTACCGAGCCCTGCAACACTCTGAGTTTCGACGAGAAGCTTGTTTGTGGCAGCAAGTTTTTCCTCAATATCTTTTCTTTCGGAGATATCAATATTGATACCTCCGTATCGAAGGACTTTTCCATCTGGGCCCCTTTGAGCATCCGCGATTGAGTATACCCATGTTTCTTTTCCGTTCTTAGCACGAAACCGGTACTCAGCCCGGAACTCCCCACCTTCACGTATCGC
>JAKAMX010000057.1 GCA_021812665.1 bacterium | reverse complement strand
GCACACAGTGCTCGGCGATAAGTTTACTCGACCCCGAAGGCCGATCTGAACCCCTCGGTGGTCCAGTTGCCTGAATAGAATCCGCCCGACGGACAACATTCCCACCGCATACAGCCGATCGCGCCGACTCTTACAAATTCAGCGAATTCTTTCTTGATCCCCTCGCTGTCTTTGTGATAAAACGCAACTCCGTCACCAGGCATGATCACGAGGCCGCACAAGCAACAGCGAATGGCGTGCTGCCTGGCGTGTTCTGCGAAACAGGACGGACAAGGGCCGCCTACTGTGTCTTCGCCGCTCACTTTCTTGATATGTTCGCTACTGATTTTGTAGGCATATTCTTTGCCGAAGATCATGAGCTCAAAACTCAGGGGACCTCGGTGCCCGCACTCGGTGAATTTTGCGGTGAGTTTTGAAGTCGGTTTAAATTCGACCTCAATTGGTGCTCTCGTTTCGCCCATTCGGGACTCCTTTCAAGTTGTCTGCGTACAAACTACGCCCAACAAGCCCCTACGTCAATACTGGCATTGCCGTAGGGTGTTTTATAAAAAGTTATACAATACGAGATGGATTTTGACGGAAGTGCACTTCTCGCAAATTGATGGACGGCAAAACACTATGCCAGTTTTGACGTGGGGGCTAGTTCGTAGTCAATAGATTTACGCTCAACATCAACTGACTTTACGCGGATGCGAACTTTGTCGCCGAGCGTAAATCGTACGCGTGTGTTTTTGCCAATGATGCGATAGTTTTCTTTTTCAAAAATAAAATAATCGTTTCCAAGATCGCTGATGCGTACGAGGCCCTCACACTTTGTTTCTGCTTCTTCCACAAAGATGCCCCACTCTGCGACACCAGAAATTACTCCGTCAAACTCCTGGCCAACACGTTCGCTCATATACTCTGCCTGCTTGAACTTGATTGATGATCGTTCGGCATCAGATGCGAGTTTCTCCATCTCAGACGAGTGTGCCGAAAGCTGACCGTACTCCTCGATTTCTTCTTTTGAGGCTGTTTCGTTTGCAATGTAGTGCGCAAGAAGGCGGTGAACCATTACGTCTGGATAGCGACGAATAGGGGATGTGAAGTGTGTGTAGTGCTCGAATGCGAGGCCATAGTGACCGATGTTGTTGGTAGAGTAAATAGCTTTTGCCATCGTGCGGATGGTTGCCGTGTTGAGGAGTGCTTCTTCTGGCTTGCCCTTGATCTGCTCGAGAAGCTTGTTGATGTCCTGTGACGACACGTGTCCTTCTTTGAGTGGCAGTTTGTAGCCCAAGCTTGAAAGGAGTGTTACGAGCTCACCAAGGCGCTCTTGTTTTGGCTCATCGTGAATACGGTATACGAAGATGCCTTTATCCTCGTCTTTGCCCAATATCGCTGACACGTGCTCAGCAACTTTTTTGTTCGCGAGAAGCATGAACTCTTCTACAAGTTTGTTGGTGTCCTGAGTGACCTTGCGGTATACGCTGATTGGTTTTTTGTTTTCATCGAGAACAAACTTTACTTCTTCGCTCTCAAATGTGATCGCGCCGGCTTCTTTGTTTTGCTCCTCAAGTTTCTTTGCTATCACATTGAGCATGTTGAGCTCGTCGTAAAAGAGCCCTTCCTTTTTATCGAGAATTCCTTGGGCTTCTTCGTAAGTAAAACGCTTGTCAGAATTGATGACGCAGCGCCCAAACCAATCGCTCTTTGCAATCGCTTTTGACTTTGGGTTACTAAATGCTTCAGCGGGGAAGGTAAATACCGCAGAAAAAACGAGCTTATCCTCTTTTTGGTTCAAGCTGCAGAGATCGTTGGAAAGAATCTCGGGGAACATGGGGATGACGCGGTCCACGAGGTAGATCGAGGTTGCGCGGGTGCGTGCTTCTTCGTCAATAGCGGTGTGTGGTTTTACGTATGCAGAAACATCTGCGATATGTACACCGATTTCGATATCGCCATTTGGCAATGTCTCGATTGAGATTGCGTCGTCAAAGTCCTTTGCGTCAGAGGGATCGATGGTAAAGGTGGTAACACCACGAAAATCGCGACGTTTTTTTATTTCTTCTGCAATAAACGCAGGTGCATTTTTGTGGAGCGCGTTTGCTTCGTTGTGAATTGCCTCAGGAAGCTCGAGAGAAAGACCCTTGTCGAGAACGATTGCACGAATTTCTGTTTCGTTATCTCCGGCGCTACCGATGACTTCGATTATCTCTGCCTCAGGATTTTTCTTTGGGTCGTTCCAGTCTTTTAGTCGTACGAGAACTTTTTTGCCATTGAGCTTTTGATCGCGAGGAGGATTTGGAATAAGGAAATCTACATAGATGCGTGTGTCTTGAGGAACGAGAAATGTTGAGCCATCCTCCTCGATTGTTCCGACAAACGTATTTTTTGCACGCGCAAGGATCTCAACGACTTCGCCTGTTTGCTGCATGCCGGGTACTTTAGAGTGGAGGAGTATCTTCACGCGGTCTTTTGGAAGAGCTGTTCCCAGGAAGCCTGTCTCGACACGAATATCATCTTCACGCTTTGCCTCGTCGCCCACTGCCACAAATCCCAATCCCTTGCCTGTTGTGGTAATAACACCTTCTACATACTGAGCCGCGGGGGAGCCGGAGCTCTTTGTTGTGTTTGTCATATTGATTTCAAGATACCATAAATAGGCCCATATTGCATTTAAGCATTGACAAAAGCCTAAAAATATGCATAATGTAAGAAGAGAAATTTAACGATTTCAACCCAAAATTCTTTTCATGGAGGCAGAGATGCCAGTACACGCAATGGTGGAGATCCTGAAGGATACCACGAAGAGGCTCAATGATCTATACGCTGAAGCAATGACGCTTCAGGGGGTTGACGGGGCTCAATGCCGGCAAAAGCTAATACAGCGAGCAAAGCTCGTTCTGGGCCTGAGGGGGCATATGGACGCGCACCTCGATGATTGGGGTCTTTATGAGCCCACGATGATATATGTGCTTCTTAGTCTTGATTCGCTCGAACGAGAAGCGCAGGTGGCCCTGGAAACGCAGTTTCCTCTCTTGGGGTTGCTTATCGACGCGAAGAACGGTCTGGAGAGCCTTCTGGATTATTTGGAGGAACGGATCGCGGCTGGCGAGGACTAGGCCTCAGCTCCCAATGAGCGGCATGCAAATGCCGCTCATTTTTGTATGCACTTGACCCCCTACGCCAATTTTGCCATCGCTTCACGAAAGCAGAAATGGGCTTATAAAAAATATGTGTCTGCCTAAATTCTTGCAGTTTTGACGGCATTAGCCAGGGTCTTTCAAATGGCAAATTTGGCGTGGGGGTTGACCGTATTCAGCATTTTTGGTAGGATGCTTCCCATGTTAGCAATTCGATTACAGCGCGTTGGCCGCAAGAACGATCCTTCGTTCCGCGTCATCGTTGCAGATACAAAACTTAAACCACGCACTGGTAACTTTCTTGAGGTTATCGGTTCATACGATGCTCGCAAAGGAGAGATCG
>JAKAMX010000056.1 GCA_021812665.1 bacterium | reverse complement strand
CCATCAAGTTTGTCAGCGGCCGGCAAGGAAGAATTTTCAACAGGTGCAATACTTCTTGAAGTAAAGTTCTCAAAGGTCAGGGTTGAAAATTCGTTACGTGACCACCCATAGATTTGCTCAAGGCATACACCGAAGTAATTATCCACGCGAAGTAAAGCCTTTGCAGGATTGGTGATCTGAAGTGCCAAGAGAAGGTGAATTCTGTAAGGGATACCACCTTGAAGAACGATATTGTCCATGAGTAATTTATGGATCTGTGCTTGAACCAGAACTTGTTCGCTTGTTTCAGATATCCCCGGTGCGCCGAGAAGACGAATTCCTCGGACAGGAAGAATAAAGTTTGCGATGGACGCCATGAGGGTATTCGATTTCTCATTCTCTGGCGAGATCTCAATGTTATAAATATCAAGGTTGTCGTAATCTGCGGACAGGCGTGTAGCCGGCGCTCCACAAAAACGATACCCCGTGTAAGCCAAAAGCATTTTTTTAAATGCTCCATTTTTCTTTATTGCAACAGCGTGTCCTTCTTCCAGGATAATCCAAAAATATCCAAGTTTCGCAGAGAGATAAATTGCAACTTGAGCAAGGTACCAGGTTGCGACCAGAAGGATTGCGATAACGATATTTTCAAACATGATTGCCTCCTTGGGCAAGGAAAATTTAGTAGAACTACGAGTAGCTACGAATCTTTATGTTTGCAGTTATCAGAGGTCAGGTACTGTCTGCTTTAGGTATACTCTAATTGGCTCAAATGTCAAAGTTATAAAAAGAAAGCCCAGTCTCGCTTGCGAGACTGGGCTTTTGTATGCAATTGCAAATTCATTTTGTTACGAGCCAAAGGGTCACCTCGGCTGGGCTGTTTTCTTTGGTAGTGATCTCCATCTGGCTGCCACCATTGTCGAGGCTGGACTTTTTCACATTGATATTGTCCATTCCGTCAATGCGCGCAACGTTGAGATGCGCAGGAATGATGACTGTGGAAATTTCATTCGGACCCACGACAAAAGTTTTTTTTGTCATGGAGGGAAGGGGAGCTCGTGCCGCCCTCTTTGTCCGCACCACTTCCTTGAGGGTTGGGTGATATGCCACCACGCTTTGCCTTGGAGGCTGCCCACCCTTGAGGATGACCGCTCCGAAGATCAGGCAGATGATGATGACCACCATCACTTTCGGGAGAAGCGGTTTTTCGGGACGACCCATCAGGTTCACCATGTTTCGTCCATTCCACGACATGATCCAGTAGACTCCTTGGATTGCCCAAAAGAGCCACTGATTGTGCCACATCGACCACCACCAGGGATTGTACTGGGAGTAGAGAATGGACCAAAAGATGATGTCCAGGATGAGGGGCAGGACCCACCACGATAGGCGGTTCAGGATACCCGTACGGGACCCTTTCGTCGGTGAAGGTCTTGCCGGAGCGTTCTGGGCGGGGGCGCTTGCCTTCTTGCCACTGATGAAAAGAATTCCCACCAGCACAGCCAAGGCAAGGAAAACAAAAAGAACAATAACGAGCGCGCTCATTTTGAGCTTCCTTTCTGTGCTGGGATGGTGAGGACGGGAGGAATGCTGAGATTACTTCCGATGATGGTGACATTCGCACCAGCGTGTTCGATGGTGTGGAGCTCCTTCAGACGAAGCGCCTTCACGTTCATCTTGCCAGCGGACTTGTTCACGATCTTGATTGCTTCAGCTTCGGCAGAGGCCAACGTTTTAACAACTTCAGCTTCCGCGTCAGCTTTGATCTTGGCAATCTTGGCCTCACCTTCGGCCTTCAGGACATTTGCTTCTGCGTCCATCTGGGCCACGGTCTTCTCGAGGGTGAGCGTTCGCAGCTTTTCGTTGGCCGGATCGATCTCCGCTACTTCGATTTTCAAAACTTCCACACCGTAGTGGTGCGTGAGTTCTTCGACCGACGTCTGGAGAGTCCTCGTGAAGACATCAGCAAGTGCCGATGCCTGGCCAGCTTTCTTTTCCTTGAAGTCGTCCTCGGAGAGGCTTCGGAATTCCATGTCCAGGTTGTCGTGCAGCCAGTCCAGGGAAGTCTTGCGGTAGTCGTCAACACGAAACAGCGCTTTCGCGGGGTTCGTGATTTGGATGACCACCCGAAGCTTCAGGTTGTAGGGGAGCTTGTTGACAAGTTCCGAGTCGGTGAAGGTCAGTTCACAAACTTCCTGCTTCACGGAAACTTTCTTTCCGAGTTCGCAGATGCCAGGGAAACCCACCCACGCGACTTCCTTGACAGGGAAGACGAGGTTGAACATTGTGGACTCGAACGTTTGTGTTGCTTCGGCGTTCGGGGAAACCTCAATGTTGTAGACGTTGAGGTTATCAATGTCTTCGGGCGCTCCATCGGGCAAGACTCGCGCAAAATGATTTCCCGTGTATGCGAGAATCATTTTGTGGAAGACCCCGTTTTTCATAACGGGTACGGCATTACCCTCTTCCAGGATTGCCCAGAAGAGGCCACGCTTTGCGAAAAGGTATATTGCCGCTTGTGCAAGATACCAGATCGCGACGAGCATGAAGATGATGACGATATTCTGAAACATGGTTGCCTCCTAGGCAAAAGTGTTGAGTTCTTTTGAGTGGCGTGCGTAATTGCCGCCGTGCTCATATCTCGTAAATGCGAATTTGCAATTGTCAGAGAACGAGAACTATCTACTACAATAATAGCAGATATTATCAAAAAAGTCAAGTACCTGAACGGCCATGAAATGCAGGTATTACTGAGTATTTCGGGCCTCTTTGGGCTGGCCAGAAACGGTATTTATTGTGAGCATGGGGAGATTTGGTCACGAGTTACTAAGTCTGCTCGGGTGATTACACCCTGTGCGGACTAAGTACTCTCGACCCCGGCTTAGCATCTCGTTGCACTCGATAAGCCTGTGCCTTTCGAGTCATCCCTGTACACCAAAGCAGTTTGGTGAGCATGGGGAGACTCGAACTCCCAATCCTTACGGAATGCGCTTCTGAGACGCACGCGTATACCAATTCCGCCACATGCTCGTGAACTTGGATATTCTAGCACAGCCTGGTGAAAGAGGAGAGGCGTCGGTCGCGAGTTACTAAGTCTGCTCATGCGACTACGCATTGCGCGGACCAAGTACTCGCAACCCCGGCTCGGCCCCTCGCAAAAGCCTCGGGATGCCTGCGCCTTTCGAGTCCTCTCTCCAGCTCGCTCAAAATAAAACACCGCGGATGCGGTGTCTTATTTTTCCTGTGCTGGAGAGAGGACTCGAACCTCCAAGCCTTGCGGCACTAGTTCCTAAGACTAGCGCGTATACCAATTCCGCCACTCCAGCGATATAACTATATTTGTTTTAGCTACTCTTTTCCCAATCAAAATTCAAAACAGCTCCCTTGTTTTCCTTGTATGTTTTAAGAACATACAAAATACATATGTCTCTCAAAGGCTACCAATGACTCGTATACCAATCCTGCCTGCCGGCAGGTCCGCCACTCGAGCGTGGGTGCAATTATAGCATTATTTGAGGAAATTACTATTTGTTATAAAAAATGAGCCCATGTTTTGAACTGGGCTCATACGGAATATCATTTTATCTTGTATCCTTACTTCTTCCTGGTAGGCTTGAAGCGGGGATTGGGTTATACTTGTTTACCTTTATCGGTTCCGGCG
>JAKAMX010000055.1 GCA_021812665.1 bacterium | reverse complement strand
TCTCCCTTTTCCAACGACAACTCAATCGCGCGAACAACATCACCAACATATGTAAAATCACGACGTCGTTTGCCGTCCCCTGATAATTCTATTGGCTTGTCTTTGAGAATATTTTCCACCCACTTGTAGATTACGAGATCGGGACGCTGTCGCTCTCCATACGCATTGAAAAGTCGGATGCAAACGATTGGCAGACCGAAATTGTAAAAGTAGGTGTATGCAAGCACCTCCCCTGCTTTTTTACTTGCGCCATATGGTGCAAGCGGAAAATCAGTTGCACTTTTTTCTGAAAATGGAGTCTTTGCAGAATTTCCATATACTGATGATGACGACATAAATACAAACTTCTTTACGCCATAATCTTTTGCGAGTTCGAGCAAGTTGAGAGTGCCACCGATATTTACTGTTTGGTATTCGGCTGGCTCTCTTACCGAACGGCGTGTATCTGCGCGCGCTGCAAGATGCACGATGTGTGTTGGCTTTTCTTTTGCAAATATTTTCTTGAGGGCCTCGTTGTCACGAATATCTGTTTTGTAAAATTTAAATTTCTTATTGCTGAGAAATGGCTTGATGTTGCTGCGTTTGAACGCAGGATCATAAAAAGGATCGAGATTGTCGACACAAACGACTCGTCCAACCGAGCGCTTTGCCAACAGAGATTCGATAAGGTTTGAGCCCACGAAACCAGCGCCACCCGTTACTAATATAGTTTGCATAGAGTTGTAAAAAAGACGCTGTCATTATAGGATACTATTACTGTGAAATCAACGGAAAACGATCATTCCTGGCTTTCCTCCAAGGTCCCAGAAATCGAAAATCTCTCGATTGTGTTAAAAACACTCGGTTTCCTCCTCGACGAAAAACAGCCTCATTTAAGCGGTGAGCGCTACCTCATGACAAAGGAAAAACTCGTCCTCGCAGGCAAACACATTGCGAGCGGAGAGCACGTGATCATCAAAGCAAGCCGACACCCAAGCGGAATACAAGAAATAGTCACAGAAAAGAGATCTCGCGACCTTCTCAACTCTCTATCGTTTGCAAAAAAGGTGCTGGTCTTCCCTACCGAGATTTATTACGGTCAACACAACGACACCACGGTTTGGATCACTTCATATATCACACAAGACAAAGTATTTGTTGCACACAGCCTCGAAGAGCAGTTCTTTCTTACATTGCGAACATTTGAAGCGCAGGAGGCATTTCACGCTACAACATTTGAGCATTTCCGTTCGGTAAAAAATACATTCCCTATTCTTCGTGGCGCGGAATACATAAAAAAATTTGAAAATTTCAAAAGCAAAATTGAATCCAACTTTCCGAACGACCCGCTTCGGGCGGCGCTTGAGAAAGCTGACACATTTTTGAGATCTCAAAAACCAATCATGGACCAGTATGCAAACCATCTTGTCCATCAGGATTTTGTGCCACACAATTTTCGTGTGAAAAATCGTGAGGTTTTTTTACTTGATTGTTCGTCAGTATATTTCGGAAACAAATATGAGGGATGGGCACGCTTTTTGAACTATATGGTTATCCATAGCCCAGAGCTTGAGAAGCTTTTGGTCACCTACATACGTAAGAACCGGGGACCAGATGAATATCTATGCTTGCGTCTCATGCGCGTATACAAAGTGTGCGAGCTGCTTGAGTACTACACACGATCCCTCGCAAAAACGAGTGGCGATCTGCACGACCTAACATTGACCCGCATCGGATTCTGGCAAGAAGTTATGCTCTCTCTCCTTGCAGACAAACCGCTTTCAAAAGAGATTGTTGACCAGTATAAGGAAACACGAGACATGCTTCGCTCGCCAGAGGAAAAGGAGCGTCAGCGAGAGTTTGCGGTGGCCTAGTTTTAAAGTAAAGAGAGGACCGTTTTTTCTATTTGCTCGTTGTTGCACATAATCACCTTCCCGGGAGTTTTAGAGAAAACGATACGGTTTCCTTTTTCGTCAACTGCACGACCTCCTGCCTCAGCAAGGATTCCAAGCGCGCTAACTATATCAAACGTAGTCAGTCGGCCATAAATATTTGCCTCTACGCGCCCTGCGGCAACAAAGCAGGCGTCGAGAGCTGAGCCACCAAGATTTGTTACTTTTTTGGCATGCTCAAGGAGCTTTGTATAACTATCTCCTCCCCACTTCCACAACTCTGGCTTTCTCCCCGCATGAAGTAGTACTGACGCATTTTTTAAATCCGTCTCTTTTGAGACCGCGATCCGCTCACCATTCAGATATGCGCCGCGTCCTTTTTGGAAACTAAACAATTCTTTTGTTATTGGATTGTAGACAACTCCTAAAACAGGAATGTTATTTTGCAACAATCCAACACAAATAGCAAAGTGCGGAATGTGTCGTGCAAAATTTGCCGAGCCGTCAATGGGGTCAATAGCCCACAGATATTCGCTCGTGTTGTCACTGCTATCTCCCTCTTCGGAATAAATGCTATACATTGGGAAATTTTTCTTTAGTGCTTCAATAATAAAATTATTCACTTCGATATCTACGGTAGTAACAATGTCACGAGGGTCATTATTTTTGATATCAACCGTAAATGCTTTTTTAGACTGCTCGAGTAAGAGCTCTCCCGCATCTTTCACCAATGAGATTATAAAGTCGTAAGGGTTCATCGTATTATTTTAGTTTAAATATTTTATAAAACACCTTCTCCTTCATATCTCGCGCAATAAAGTCCCAATTGTAGCTCTCTGTCGCAAGCTTATATGCATTCGCGACAACCTTTTTTACCTGCTCGGGATTAGCAAGAATATCTTTTACTGCAGCGGCAATCTGTTCCGGATTGTCCTTGTCCACAACCCACCCAGTCGTCGTTTTGTCGGGATTTCTTTTTGCATCAAAAATAAAATCAATGAGTCCCCCTTCCTGCGTTGCGATGATTGGTAGTCGCGAAGCCATTGCAGATGCAAACGAGTTGCCCATCCCCTCAGAGCGGCTTGCGCGTATAAAAATATCTGAGACCAAACGAGCCTCTGCGGTTTGTTTCCTGTCGACTTGCCCTGTAAAGATCACGCGGTTTGTGACATTGAGTTCGCGCGCGAGCCCCATAAGCATTTGCTCGTCAGGACCACCGCCCACGACAAGCGCTTTGATATTAGACGGCAAAAGTGGAAGCGCACGAATAATATCATCAACAGCATTTTTTTCTACGAGTCGCGAGACAGTGACAAGATAAATATCACCCTTTGCTTTTTTATACTTTTCTTTAAGCGTCCAGAGTTCCTCGTCGGTGTAGTTGTCTGGTGCTGGCAATGATGCACCGTTTGGAATAAATTCAAGCGGGCCGTTGAACCCACGCGCACGAGCCCAGTTTCCCAAGTAGCTTGAGATAACTTGTATTACGTCAGCGCTCGTAAATGCTCGCTTAAAAAATGGCCAAAGTGGCTTAACTGTTTTTTCAATATATGGAATAGGGTCCCCTTCCTGCAGCGTAAGCGCATAGCCAACATCTGGATTCACCATTTTAAATAGCGCAGCAGGTACGCCGGTAGAATGAGCCATCATCGCCCAGATACCATCATAGTTGTATTCGCGATGGAGACGAATTGCCTTAAACGCTGCAGTAAATTGATATAGGTATTTGTTTAGGTGTAGTGGGAATTTCTTGAGATCTTCCGCAGTTGGGTTAGGTCGCGAAAATCCAATACGGTGA
>JAKAMX010000013.1 GCA_021812665.1 bacterium | reverse complement strand
CGATGCGCCACGCGACAATGAAGCGTTTGAGAACTGGAAGAAATTCATCCCAGAAAATCGTATCTACTTCATGTCGGCAAAGTCCAACTGGTGGAGTCCGGGAGACAATGGTCCTTGTGGCCCAGATACAGAAATGTTCTACGATGTGACTGAACAGGGTCTCGGCGACTTGACCAGAGATGAATATTTGGCAGCGGATGATCGCCAGGACATTGTTGAGATCTGGAATGATGTCTTTATGGAGTACGAAAAGAAGGATGGAAAGGTCATCGGAAAACTAAAAAGCAAAAACGTAGATACGGGCTCAGGGCTTGAGCGCATTGTCATGGCAATGCAAGGGAAGAATAATATTTTTGATACGGACCTCTTTGTTCCAATCATTGAAAAAATAATGGAGCTTGCAAATACGCAAGACGTGGACACTCGTGCCGTTCGCATTGTTGCTGATCACGTACGTACGGCTACGTTTATGATCGCTGATGGAGTTCGTCCGTCTAACACTGACCAAGGTTATATTTTGCGTCGATTATTGCGACGCGCTGTTCGTTACGCCGATGTGCTCGGAATCGCGCATAATACATTGTCACAGCTTGTTCCTGTTATTGCCGAAAAATATAAGGGTGTGTATGACAATGTGGGAGCGCAAGCATCACTTATTGCTGACGAGATCCAAAAGGAAGAAGTAAAATTCCGAAAGACACTCGAGCGCGGGATGAAAGAGTTTGCTTTGGTGAGCAGTAAAGGTGATATAAGAGCAGAAGATGCATTCCAGCTATTTTCAACATATGGTTTTCCGCTTGAAATGACAGAAGAACTCGCTGCAGAGAAAGGAGTATCGGTAGACAGAGCTGGCTTTGAGGTTGCATTTAAAAAACACCAAGATTTGTCACGTGCCGGCGCAGAGCAGAAATTCAAGGGTGGACTTGCCGATACTAGCGAGATGTCTACGCGATACCATACTGCCACCCATATGCTCAACCAGGCATTGCGTACTGTTCTCGGGGAGCACGTTTCTCAGAAGGGAAGCAACATTACTGCTGAACGTCTCCGTTTTGATTTTGCGCATGATGCAAAAATGACTGATGAACAGAAACAGTCAGTTGAAGATCTGATTAATCAAAAGATATTAGAGGCACTTCCTGTTGCCTATGAGGATATATCCATCGATGAAGCACGACGCCGTGGTGCAGTCGGTGTTTTTGGAGAAAAATATGGAGAAGTTGTTCGCGTGTATCAGATCGGTGAAGGTGATAAAAGATTTAGTCTAGAAATTTGTGGTGGCCCCCATGTCGAAAATACCAAAGAACTGGGGCACTTTAAAATAGTGAAAGAGGAGGCGGTTGCCCAGGGCATTCGTCGCATCAAGGCGGTTCTTGAATAAAAAATACGACTTTTTGTCGTTGAAACGGTTGCAACGCTCTGTTATAATAAGTGCATAATGTTTTTTTCTCTCTTCTCGAAGTACAAAAAAAATAAGCACCTTGTTTTGCTTATTGATATTGGTTCAGCCAGTGTTGCTGCTGCACTTGCCGATATAGAGCCAGGAGTTGTCCCGAATATTCTCGCTACTGCTCGTAAGGACATAACCTTTCAGGAAAAATTATCACCGCCGGAGTTTTTGCGCTCCATGAATCAAGCACTTGAACGAGTACTTAAATCTGTTCAGGAAAAAACAAAGAAGACGGGAATACCGGCTACCATTTTTTGTTCACTTTCTTCCCCGTGGTTTTTGTTGAAGAGTAGACATATTGCTATCACAGAGGAGAAGCCCATCACTATTACACAGTCTTCGTTGGATAAGATTTTGGACGAGGGGATCGCACAGCTCAAGGCAGAGCTCAAGGAAACGTTGCCCCCTGAGGATATGAGGATTGTAGAAAAAAAGATCATTCAAACAAAATTGAATGGATATGAGATAAAGAATCCATACGGACAAAAAGCAGCACGTGTTGAACTCACCATGACGGTTGGTGTGTCTTCGAAACAAGTTACCGACCGCATCGAGCGAACTGTCCAAAATTTTTTCCATAACGACCCCATTCACTTTGGCGCATTCCCGGTTGCTGCGTTTAGTGTTATCCGCGATATTTTCCCAACGGAAAAATCGTTCCTGTTCCTCGATATTACCGGAGAAAGTACTGATGTGTCGCTCATCAATAATGACGTCCTCGCCGGAACGATCACGTTTCCTCGCGGAAAGAATTTTATTGTTCGAGAGATTTCGTCTCGGTTCAATATGCCCCATGAGGCGGCAACGTCAGTCCTCAATATGTTTTTGGGAGGAGCGTTGGACAGTAAACGGCATAATGAAATTCTTGCGCTCATGACCAAGGTTGAAAGTGATTGGCTTGCTCGTTTTGAAAAAACACTCACTTCACTGGGAGCGTCAGGCATTGTTTCGAGGAAAATATTCTTTATGTCAGATATTGATGTTGCCGAGTTGTTCACGGGCATCCTTGGTAAGGCAAAGGTTCCGCTTTCTGCAAACAAGAACTTTGATATTCAGTCCATCGAGCCGGCAGTTTTGGAGAAATTTGCGACATCTGATCCAGGCACCGTGCGTGATCCGTTTTTAGTCACGGAAACATTGCTTGCAGCAAAAGTCGTACCCCAATTTATAAAATAATTTTACATGCCTATGAACCGCAAAACTATGGATGATATTGTTGTTCACCGTCAAAATCAGGCAGTCTCTGCTGGTTCTCAGTCTGCACTATCACCCAAAAAGCAACCGATGGTTTCCGCAGGCGTCACCAAAAACACTGAAGGTGGCTATCGTATAGAAAATAATCCTTTTTTTAGCAAGCCGACACGATCAATGCCACCGAGCGAAAAGAAAACTGTTCGCTCTCATATGTTTTTGTGGATATTCTCGATTGTGCTCCTTGGTGTAACTGGTTTTTTAGTGGCAAACTACTTTGCTGCAGCGACGGTCAACGTGGTTCCTCTTACGTATGCGGGGCATATTGATCAGGATTTTACCGCCTCCAAAGATACCGGAGCGTTATCCAAAGATGGCCTCATTTTCCACTTCATAAGTCTCAATGACGAAAAATCGGTGGATGTAGCTGCTACTACCGCGCAGGATGTTCAAAAAAAGGCCTCAGGGCGAGTCGTTATTTACAATGCGTATAGTAAGGATGCGCAGCGTTTGATCAAAAATACGCGTCTGGA
The DNA here is from genome assembly GCA_021812665.1 of bacterium. Classification (GTDB taxonomy): domain Bacteria; phylum Patescibacteriota; class Minisyncoccia; order Phycocordibacterales; family UBA1550; genus UBA1550. The sequence goes on along the minus strand of JAKAMX010000013.1, from coordinate 13,529 downwards.
ATCGGCCGACCACAAAATATTTCGTATCGATCAATCAGTAGTTGTTCCTGGCGCAAAGATTTCCGGAGGTGTAGTTACGCAGCCGGGTTTTGTTGAGGCGCTCGTTTTTGCAGATGTTCCGGGTAAGGATTACAACATTGGCCTCGGCGACTTTACCATTCCGGGATTTAAAGGAGATCCTCGCTATACAAAATTTACTGCTCGCTCAAAAACGGATTCACCAATATCTGGCGGATACGCCGGTACGGTAAATGTTCCTGCGGGTTTTGATGTGCAAAAAGCGCAGGATGATCTTAAGTCTGCGTTGAAGTCATCTGCGGTTGAAAAAGCACGCGCACTTATACCAGAAGGTATGACATTTTTCCCCGGTAGTACGATCATCAAATTTGAAGAAGTTCCACAGGATTACTCAACAAGCGATACTGCAAAAGTTACTGTAAAAGCTACGGTGTCGGTGTTCTTTTTTGATACAAATTCGCTTACGCAAAAAATTGCCTCGTCGTCATTGGCAAATTACCAGGGTAACCCCGTATCGCTTGCAAATTCTTCAGCGCTCATCTTTTCATTTATTGATCCCGTGAACAATGTTGTTTTGTCAGATCTTCCGTCGGTACGTTTTCATATAACTGGAGACCCATCATTTGTTGGCGAGATTGACTCAAAAAAGATACAGAGCGCACTTATCGGTAAGGACAAGAAAGACTTTGCAAAAATCATAATGCAGGAGCGCAACATTAGCACCGCTGAGGCGACGATCCGTCCATTGTGGAAGACTGTGTTCCCATTGGACCCCACAAAAATAACTGTTAAGATTTCGACGAAATAGTCGCATGCGGGAGTGTCTGGCGCGTTGACGGAACGCCCTCTCTTTGGTACGATAAAGGTCAACAATGGCTGATTCAACAAAAGACGAATTGATGATACAAGGGGAGGTGATCGAAGCGCTCCCCAGTGCCATGTTTCGCGTAGAGCTCACTGACGGACAGGTGGTCATTGCCTACCTCGCCGGGAAAATGCGCCTTCACCGCATAAAGGTACTCGTCGGAGACAAGGTGGTCGTACTGCAGGACGCCTATGGTGGAAGGGGCAGAATAGTAAAACGCCTTTAATTTGGGCACTTTTAAGGCCGTATTAAGAAATCCGTATCTCAATGACTGCTGTTGGGGATATCTGGAGGGGAGCTACTTGCATTTAATTTTAAAGTGCGGTATAGTGGCTGGACTGTTTTGTTATTTAAATTTGCCCGCTTTCCTGTTGCCGCTTTTAGGAAGCGGACAGAGAAGTCGTAGATAATTTATTTGCAATATCAATTTTGTATGAAAGTACGAGCATCAGTAAAGAAAATTTGTCCAAAGTGTAAGACGGTCAAGCGCGGTGACCGTATTCGAGTTATCTGCGAAAACCCACGCCATAAACAACGCCAGGGCTAACCTTTATAATATTCATTTAACGACATGCGTATCCTAGGAGTAACCATACCAGACGAAAAAAGACTAGAAGTCAGCCTCACCGCTGTATATGGCGTAGGCCGCTCACGTGCGAAAGAGATTCTCGATAAAGTTGGAATTGACTACGGCAAGCGCGCAAAAGAACTTACTGCTGACGAGGAAGCAAAGATCCGAAAGCATGTTGAGGAGTTTACGCTCGAAGGAGATCTCAAACGTGAAGTTGCAACAAACATCAAGCGTTTGAAAGAGATCAAGGCACACCGTGGTGTTCGCCACTCAAAGAAGCTCCCTGTTCGTGGACAGCGAACAAAGACAAACTCTCGTACTGTTCGCGGTAACGTACGCAAGACGATGGGTTCTGGTCGTCGTAAGGCTGAGAAGAAATAATATAATTATATGGGTAAAAAGCGAATTATTAAAAAGGAAGGACAGAACGTTGATCAGGGATTGGTTTCTCGCGCGCTTTCACGTACTGCAAAGAAAAAGCATATCGATGGCATTCTCTTTGTTCAGTCAACATACAACAACACAAAGCTTTTGCTTTCTGACAAAGTGGGCAACGCCCTTGTGTGGTCATCTTCTGGTTCACTTGGTTTCAAGGGGGCAAAGAAGGGAACACCCTTTGCTGCCGCAAAAGTTGGTGAGCTTATCGGCGAGAAGGCTGCAGCTATTGGCGTAAAGGAAGTTGATGTAGTGGTAAAAGGAGTAGGCGCAGGACGCGAAAGCTCAATCCGTGCATTCAACTCAAAAGGTATCGACATTACCATGATCCGCGATGTGACACCCGTTCCTCACAACGGACCAAAGCCAAAGAAGCCACGTAGAATTTAATATATTATTTACCCATGACAAGAATCGCATGTAAAGTTTGCCGCCGTCTCGGAGAATCAATTTGTGGTCGCGAGAAATGCGCATATAAAAAACGCCCTTACCCACCAGGTAAGCTGCTTTCTGAGAAGAAACACCGCGCGCCCCAGACCGACTACGGTCGACAGTTCCGCGAGAAGCAGAAGGTTCGTAACACATACGGTTTGCGCGAGAAGCAGTTCTCAAACTACGTTAAGGAATCAGGAAGCGTTAAAGGAACAAATCCAGCAGAATACCTTTTCGAAATTCTTGAATTGCGTCTCGACAACGTTGTATTGCGCTCAGGTTTTGCAAAGTCATCCTCAGTAGCACGACAGATTGTTGCGCACGGACACATTACGGTGAACGGTCGTCGCACAACTATTCCATCACGAAGACTAAAGATTGGCGACACCATCGCCGTTCGTGAAGGAAGCAAGGTCTCAAAGCTTTTTGAAGGATTGTCTGAGAAGCTAAAAGCCTTGACCGCGCCAACATGGATCAAGATTGATGGAGAGAAAATGACTGCAATGGTTCAGGGTAAGCCAAAGGCTGCACAGGGAGACCACACGTTCAACCTTACGTCAGTTATTGAGTTTTATAGCCGTTAGTTAGTGTTCGCAAGGGTTGCAATTATCACTAATATAAGGTATAGTTTCGTCTAAATTTACACATCACCATGCTCGACTACAACATTACATTGCCATCGAAGCCACGAGTTCTCTCTGAGGACGGTTTTAAGGGTAGTTATGAAATTGAAGGTCTTTACCCAGGGTATGGACACACGCTCGGTAACTCACTCCGCCGCATTATTCTCTCATCTCTTTATGGAGCTGCTATTACGACGGTAAAAATTGACGGCGTTGCTCACGAGTTTTCTACGGTTGAAGGAGTTAAGGAGGACGTTATTACGATCTTGCTCAATCTAAAGAAAGTACGTTTTAAGCTTACTACTATGGAGCCACAGACTGTAACTATTTCAGCGAAAGGCATGAAGGATGTTACTGCCGGTGATATTACGGTAGGCGGACAGGTGGAAGTTTTGAACCCAGAGCTCCACATTGCAACACTCACTTCAAAAAACGCAGTGTTCAACGCAGAGATCGTTGTTGCTCGCGGCTTCGGCTATGTTCCAAAGGAAGTTCACCAGAAAGAGAAGGTTGATGTTGGCACTATTGCTGTCGATGCAATTTTTACTCCAATCCGTCGTGTGAACTACGAAGTAGACAACATGCGCGTTGGCGATCGCACAGACTACAATCGTTTGCGCATTAGTCTCGAAACAGACGGTACTATTTCTCCACGTCGCGCGCTCGAGTCATCGATCGAGATCATGGTAAACCAGCTTAAGGCGGTTATCGGATTTGTTGAGCGCGAGGAAACTCCATCTGAAGAAGAGGTGGCGCAAACAGAAGAGAAGCCATCAAAGAAAGATGCTGCAGACAACGAGTTTTTGAAGACTCGTGTTGAGAACCTTGATCTTTCAACACGCACAACAAATGCGCTTGCTAACGCAAACATCCGTACCATCGGTGGTCTTGCACGCAAAACAGAAGAAGATCTTCTTGAGATCGATGGTTTGGGGGATAAGGGTATCCAGGAGATCAAGCGCGCGCTTGGAGCACACGATATTACACTCAAGAATTAATAGATTAGCGATACTTTTATGAGACACCACAACGCAAACAGAAAATTTGGACGAGATCACGCAGGGCGCGTTGCGCTTCTTCGCTCACTTGCGCTTTCGCTCATTGGGCGTGAGCACATTAAGACAACAGAAGCAAGAGCAAAAGAGCTTCGTCCATTTGTTGAGAAACTTGTTTCTTGTGGTCGCAAGGGCGATCTTGCTTCACGCCGTATCATTATTTCTCGTTTGGGTGGTACTGCCGGTGAAGTTGGCGCTGAGAAGATCATCTCAGAGATCGCACCTCGCTATGCAAAGCGACCTGGTGGCTACACACGCGTTTTGAAGCTTCCTCGTCGTCAGGGCGATGCAAGTAAGATGGCAGTAATTGAATTTGTATAACATGACTACTACGGTATATAAAATTGACGCAAAAGGACGAACGATTGGTCGCGTTTCAAGCGAGGCCGCGAGCGTTCTCATGGGCAAAGCTTCACCTGCATTTCAAAAGAACATCGCTGCAGACGTAGAAGTGGTGATCGAAAATGCTTCTAAGGTATCTGTCGCTCCAAGCAAGCTCAAGATCGTTCAGCAGAAACTTTTCTCTGGTTACCCAGGTGGTCTCAAGGAGCGCACCCTTGCGCAGATGATTGAGAAGAAAGGATACGGCGAAGTTCTTGTTCACGCCATTTCACGCATGATCCCACGCAACCGTCTTCATAAAGCGCGCATGAAGCACTTAACTGTTACCGAATAATATGCCAACAAAAGAAACTAAAACAAAAGCAGCACCACGAGCAGCAAAAGCTGTTGTTGCAGACAAAGAAGTAGCAGAGAAGCCAGCAAAAAAGACAGCAGCTCGCTACATTGAGGCAGTTGGTCGCCGCAAGACTTCAACAGCCCGCGTGCGTGTTACCGAATCATCAAAGGACTCTATCGTAGTTAACGGAAGGGACGTTGCAACATATTTCCCAACAAAGGAATTGCAGGAGATCGTCAAGAATGCAATCGAAAAGTCAAAGATAGTCGGCAAGTATACTGTTTCAGTAAAAGTTGTTGGTGGAGGTGTCCACTCTCAAGCTGAAGCATTGCGCCATGGTCTCTCACGAGCGCTTGTTATGATGGATCTCGAGACAAAGAAACGTCTCAAGAAGCTCGGTTTCCTCAAGCGCGATCCTCGTATGAAGGAACGTCGCAAGTTCGGTCTCAAAAAGGCCCGCAAGGCACCACAGTGGTCGAAGCGCTAGTTTCCCACAATATTTATACTTCAAAAGGCGCGGTGATCATTGAATTTCTGCGCCTTTTGCCTTTATAAGCAGTGTGATAAGATGGGGAATTATGACAAAGGAAGACGATATTACAACCAAAGATCACCCTCCGGAGGGTTCTGAAAGACCACTTGACAGTAGTGGCGACGCTATGGATAATGATCGACGCATTTCTGAAGAACCAGATGTGCATTACGAAGGTGAGGACGAAGCAGGGGTCCCTGCGCTCGTGATCAAAAAACTTCGCGAAAAAAACAAAATATGCGAGGCAGAAAAGAAGGAGTACTTAGACGGTTGGCAGCGAATGAGAGCAGATTTTGCAAATGCCCGAAAAGATGAGGAGGCACGAAGGGGAGAGCTCATCAAATTTGCATCTGAAGGGTTGATAGAAGACCTTCTCCCGGTCCTCGATAGCTTCTCTTCGGCATTTGCGAACAAAGAAGCATGGGAGAGTGTTGGGGAGAACTGGAGAAAGGGGGTTGAGTACATTTATGCGCAGTTCTACTCAGTACTGGAATCCCGAGGACTTACTCCTCTCGGAGTAGTGGGAGAAAAGTTTGATCCTCGCATACACACCGCAATAGAGGAAACAACTACAGAGACAGATGAGCAAGATGGAGTAGTCGCGGAAGTAGTACACAGGGGGTATCGCTTTCATAGCAAAGTTATTCGTCCGGCAAGTGTAAAAGTTTTCAGACACAAAAAAGAGTAGAGTCGAACTATTATTAATCTCATCAAATAATCACAATACTATGGCAAAAATTTTAGGAATCGATTTGGGAACAACAAACTCAGCGTTTGCAATCATCGAGGGAGGGGAACCACGCATTGTCGAGAATATCGAGGGTGCGCGCACTACGCCATCTATCGTTGCTGTTTCAAAAACAGGTGAACGTTTGGTGGGGGTTCTCGCAAAACGTCAGGCCGTAACAAATCCTCAAAACACACTTTTTGGTATCAAGCGTCTCATTGGTCACACTTTCGATGACGAAGGTGTTCAGCGTGACGCAAAAAACGTTCCGTTTGCAATTGAAAAATCGCCAACCGGAGGAGTGATGGTAAAAATGGCAGATCGCGCATATCGCCCAGAGGAGATTTCAGCGATGGTTCTTCAGAAGATCAAGCAGGATGCAGAGGCTAAGCTTGGTGAAAAGATCACTGAGGCGGTGATTACCGTGCCAGCATACTTTAATGATTCTCAGCGACAAGCAACAAAGGATGCAGGACAGATCGCAGGATTTGACGTAAAGCGAATCATCAATGAGCCTACTGCGGCTGCGCTTGCCTATGGTTTCAATAAAAAGAAGGATGAAAAAATCGTAGTGTACGATTTTGGAGGAGGAACATTTGATGTTTCTGTGCTTGAGGTTGGTGGCGATGTTATTGAAGTAAAGTCAACGGATGGTGATGTTCACATGGGAGGTGAAGATATTGATCAGAAGATTATTCGTCATATCATCGCTGAATTCAAAAAGGATTCCGGGGTTGATGTTTCGAGTGACATGTTTGCTCTGCAGCGTCTAAAGGAAGCAGCTGAAAAAGCAAAGCATGAGCTCTCGACAACAATGGATGCAGAAATCAATATTCCGTTCATCACCTCAGACGCAAGTGGTCCAAAGCACTTACTTATCAAGCTTTCACGTGCGACACTCGAAGATCTTGCGCGAGAATACATCGACAGATCGATCGAGATCACCGAACGAACCCTTGCTGCATCTCCGTTTAAAAAAGAGGAAATTAACGAGATCATCATGGTCGGCGGACAGACACGTATGCCTGCGATCATCGAGGCAGTCAAGAAACTTTTTGGCAAGGAGCCAAACCGTACAATCAACCCAGACGAAGTTGTCGCAATCGGCGCTGCTATCCAGGCCGGCATTCTCCAGGGAGATGTAAAAGACGTGCTACTCCTCGACGTTATCCCACTTTCACTCGGTATTGAGACGTTTGGTAACGTTGCGACAAAACTCATTGAGAAAAACACAACAATTCCTGCGCATCATTCGCAAGTGTTTTCGACAGCAGCAGATAACCAGACTTCAGTAGAGATTCATGTGGTTCAGGGCGAGCGTGCTATGGCCGCAGACAACAAGTCGCTCGGGCGCTTTATTCTCGATGGTATCCCACCATCACCACGTGGTATTCCTCAAGTTGAAGTTTCTTTTGATGTCGACGCAAACGGTATACTCCAAGTAAAAGCAAAAGAGAAAACAACAGGAAAGGAGCAGTCAATTCGCATTGAGGCAAGCTCGGGGTTGTCCAAGGATGACATTGAGCGTATGAAAAAAGAAGCGGAAATGAATGCTGCTGAAGATACGAAGAAGCGAGAAACTGCTGAAGCAAAAAATACTCTCCAGCACCTTGTATACACAGCAGAGAAGTCTCTTAAGGACAACGGCGACAAGATTTCTGCGGATATACGATCTGCGGTTGAGGCAAAGATCGCTGCAGCAAAGACTGCAGAAACATCGGAGGATGCAAGCGTGTTGAAGAACGCAGCTGATGAATTGAGCACAGAACTTCAAAAAATCGGTGAGGCAATGATGAAAAACACCGAAGCCGCATCAGGCGCAGCTGGTCAAGCAGATGCTGCAAGCACAGGAGATGGCAAAGTGCATGATGCAGAATATCGCGAAGGAGAAGATAGGTCTCATGAGTAAAACCCTCTTGGAGCAGGGTCAACTATAATAATGTCCCCAAAAGACTACTACAAAATTCTTGGAGTCGAGAAGAGTGCTTCGGCCGAAGAAATCAAAAAAGCGTTTCGAAAGCTTGCGCACAAATACCACCCCGACAAGGGTGGCGATGAGGCGAAGTTTAAAGAAGCAAATGAGGCATATCAAGTCCTCTCAGACGAGAAAAAGCGTGCAGAATATGACACCTACGGGACGGTTGGTGGCGCTGGTGGGCAGGGTGGAGGCTTTTCTGGTTTCGAGGGTTTTGGGGGGCAAGGATTCGGAGACATAGATCTCAACGATATTTTCGGTGACCTTTTTGGCGGTGGGCGCCAGCAGGCTCGTCGTGGTCGTGATATTTCCATCGATATGCAGCTCAGTTTTTCTGAAAGTATTTTTGGGGTGACTCGTGATGTATTTGTTACTAAAACATCACGATGCGATGTTTGTCACGGAACAGGGGCAAAGCCTGGCTCTGCTTCAAAAACATGCAAAGAATGCAATGGAAAAGGTCGTGTCCAAGAGATGAAGCGATCGTTCCTCGGTACAATTTCACAAGTACGCGAGTGCCACACATGCGGAGGAACAGGAAAAATTCCAGATGAAAAATGTACAAATTGTAAAGGTCATGGGGTATTGCGAAAGGAGGAAAAAATAGCAATCAAGATACCGGCTGGGATACAAAATGGAGAAATGGTTCGCCTTACTGGCGCAGGAGAAGCCATTCAAAATGGTACGCCTGGTGATCTCTATGTGAGAATTCATGTGGAGCCTCATTCTGTATTTAAGCGTGAGGGAAGTAACCTCATCATGCCCCTCTCGGTCAAGCTTACTGATGCAATATTGGGTGTTGAGTACCCCATTGAGACGCTCGATGGAACAATCATGGTAAAAGTACCGAAAGGTGTTTCGTCGGGCGAGATTTTGCGTGTACGAGAAAAAGGTGTTCCGATCGACTCAAAGCGTCGTGGTGATCTTCTCATAAAAATCGAAGTAAAGACGCCAACAAAACTTTCGCGCAAAACGGAAAAACTCATCGAAGAGCTTCGTGCCGAAGGGCTCTAGTTTATTTTGTGGACATTTTTTGCTACAATAGATAGAAAGAACGTATGCCTTTTTTTAATTTTAAATCTGGTCAGTTCAATATAAAAACGATCGCAATTGCGTTGGGTATCTTGTTTGTTAACATCTTTTTGTTCGTTCTTATTTTTGCGTCTGACGGTGTCGGTCAATATATTTTTCGCACAATAAGTTTTATTTTGGTAGCAACTCTTTGTGCCGCTTTTGTGCAGGTTATCTATCTCTGTACTCACGAACATGAACGGTTGATCGCTCTCGGAAACGATCTGGCAAACGCCCAAGCAAAATTGTCACACATCGAAGAATCGTGGGATCGTCTGATAGCTATTGTCGCTATAGAGCTTCGTACGCCACTTCAAGTTATTCGAGGATATTCGTCAATGATAATTAGTGGAAACTTTGGCTCGCTAGGGGACGAGGCGCGTCGGATGGTGCAAACGATCGGAGAGTTGAGCGAAAAGATTTCTGGCGCAACAGAGGAACTGATTAGTACTTCAACTCAAGCAAAAAATGAAATAATTTCCGCAAAAGATGGTATACAATATAGTCACTTGGGAAGTTTTTGGAGCCGAAAGACAGCGTTTCTCAACATTCTGGTGTTGAGCGCGATTCTTTTGCTCATTGTGCAGTTCTTCCTGGCCACATCGACAACAGTGCTTTTTATGTTGATGTTGAGTACTGCTGGTTTTATTTTCTTGTGCTTTTATGTCATCAACGAGGTCCGCCATGAGCCAGAATCCGAAGGATCGATTGCACTTCTGGAAACCAGTCTCGGAGGAATTTCCAAGCAGATAGAAACGGCAAGCGAGCAAAAGAATTTGCTTGTCACACGAATCACAACTAATATTCGTGAACCGATTTCAACAATCATGTCTCTTTCAACTCGCTTGGCAGAAGATTCGTTTGGAGAAACCACACAAGAAACCAAAGAAGCAGCTGGTAAAATTTTTGAGGCAAGTGATAGGTTCTCGACTACCATTTCGTCAATTGTCCAGATTTTGAACGCGTAGCGTTGACGCTTTAAAACTCCATGCTTTTCTGGTAGGATAGGGAAATGAAGAAAATACTTCTCTCTGGTGTTAAACCAACCGGAACGGTACATATTGGCAACTATTTTGGCGCAATGAGGCAGTTCGTGGAGTCGCAAAATGATTACCACTCTCTTTTCTTTATTGCAAATTATCACGCGCTCACCAGTGTGTCTCAGGGCGAGCTTTTGAAAAAGCTTTCGCTTGATGTTGCTATGGACTATTTAGCAATCGGCCTCGATCCTAAAAAGGCCACTATTTTTTTGCAGTCGGATGTACCTCAGGTGACAGAACTCGCTTGGATCTTTAACACACTCACCACTGTGCCGTATTTGATGCGCGCACATGCATATAAGGACGCAGAAGCAAAAAACAAAGAGGTGAACGTTGGTGTTTTTGATTATCCGTTGCTTATGGCCGCTGACATATTGATGTATGATGCTGATGTTGTTCCTGTCGGATTGGACCAAAAACAGCATATAGAGATTGCGCGTGATACTGCTCAGAAATTCAATCGTATTTTTGGTGACACATTCAAAGTCCCCGAGCCGCTCATTGTTGAAAATGTAAAAACTGTTCCTGGTACTGATGGACGCAAGATGAGCAAAAGTTATGGCAACACGATCGGTCTTTTTGCCGAGGATGATGAGATTAAAAAGGTCGTAATGGGCATCCCAACAGATTCGAAAGGTGTCGATGAACCAAAAGATCCAAGCACCTGCAAAGTTTTTGCTTTACATGAGCTCGTCAGTGGCAAGTATCTTGAAAATTTGCGTCAGCGCTATCTTGCTGGTGGAATCGGCTACAAGGAGTCAAAGGAAATTCTTTACGAGAATATGAAAGCGTTTATTGCGCCACTTCGCGATAGGCGAAAGGAGATAGCACGAGATCCAGATGCCGTGCTCGCAATCCTTCGCGAGGGGAGTGAAAAGGCGCGACAGCTCGCAAGCAAGAAGATGAACGAAGTGCGCGAAAGAACAGGACTAGATTTAAAATAATATGGAACGAACATACATCAAAGATTTAAAAAACCACATTGGAGAGGAAGTGAGTATTTCGGGGTGGGTCGATGTTCGTCGCGATCACGGTAAACTCATTTTTATCGACCTTCGAGATGTGACGGGGAAGGTTCAAATGGTTGCGCTGCCCAATCATGCTGACGCTCACGCTGCGGCCTCGCAAGTTCGTTCTGAGTGGGTGATATCGGTAAAAGGGATGGTGAACAAGCGTCCTGACCGTATGGTCAAGGAGGGCCTGAATGGCGACCTTGAAATTGAGATTACTCAGGTTTCTATCCTAAACCAAGCAGTTACACCACCAATTGACGTGACGTCAGATGGGCGCGAAATCGGCGAGGACGCCCGCCTCCGCTACCGCTACCTGGACCTTCGTCGTGCGCGACTCCAGGAGAACATTAAGTTGCGCCACCAGATCATCTCTCTCATTCGCAACAAACTATCTAGCGAAGGTTTTCTTGAGATCGAAACACCGATTCTCACAAAATCTACACCAGAAGGAGCGCGTGATTATGTCGTTCCATCACGACTCTATCAGGGCAAGTTCTATGCGTTGCCACAATCTCCACAGCAGTACAAGCAGCTTCTTATGGTTTCGGGCTTTGAAAAATATTTTCAGATTGCGCGCTGCTTCCGTGATGAAGACACTCGAGGTGATAGACAGCCTGAATTTACGCAAATGGATATGGAGATGTCCTTTGTCACACAGGAAGATGTCATGCGCGTGAACGAAGAGCTGCTTGTTCAAATCGTAAAAACGTTGTTTCCAGAGAAGAAAATACAAGAACTTCCTTTCCCTCGCATTACGTATAAAGAGTCGATGGAGAAATATGGAACGGATAGACCCGATATTCGCAAGGATAAAAACGATCCAGACCTCCTCGCATTTTGCTGGGTCGTAGATTTTCCATTTTTTGAAAAAACAGACGAGGGTGGTTGGACGTTTACACACAACCCATTCTCAATGCCTCAGCCAGAGCATGAGAACTGGCTCATGAACAAGGAGCATATTGGTGATATTATCACTACTCAGTATGACGTGGCGCTGAACGGCTTCGAGATCGGCGGTGGAAGCATCCGCAATCATCGGCCTGAAGGGTTGAAAACAGTATTTGAGATCATGGGCTTTAAAGAAGAGCGAATCCAGGAGAATTTTGGACACATGCTTGAAGCGCTGTCGTTTGGTGCGCCACCACACGGTGGTATGGCGTGGGGACTAGACCGTCTCGTTACGCTGCTTACGAACGAACCAAACATCCGTGAAGTTATTGCATTTCCGAAAACCGGTGAGGCGCGTGATCTTATGATGGAAGCGCCATCAACGCTCGAAGAAAAGCAACTCAAAGAACTTCATATAAAAATATAAAAATGAGTTTGGAGTACAGTGTTAAAACTGACGTATTTGAAGGGCCGCTTGACGTGCTCCTTGACCTTGTCGAGAAAAGAAAACTTTTTGTTAACGATATTTCGCTGGCGGCTGTCGCAGATGATTATATTGCGCATCTCAAATCGTTTGAAAAAATGCCAGTTGATTTTGTCTCCAATTTTCTTATCGTTGCCTCAACCCTTATTCTCATAAAATCGAAATCATTGCTTCCTACGCTCACGCTTACGGATGAAGAAAATGCGGATATCCATGAGCTCGAGAGACGATTACAAGAGCTACAAAAAATAAGAGAGCTAAGCACTGGGGTAAAAAAGGCATTTGGCGAAAATATAATTTTTGCAAAGAACCAAACGCGAAACCAAACGGTCGTTTTTGCACCTACTCAAGAAGTGGCCATTCCTGGCATCGTTAACGCAATGCGAGATATCATTGCTCGTTTTCCAAAGAAAGTAGCTTCGCCTAAAATCGTTGTAAAAAAGGTAATTTCGCTAGAGGAAATGATGGATCGCCTGACGACACGTATAACGGGCAGCTTTAAGATGAGCTTCAAGGAGTTTGCGGGAGTAGGCAAAGAAGAGAAAGTGAATGTAATTGTTAGTTTTTTGGCAATGCTCGAACTCGTAAAGCAGGGGATGATCGCTGTCTCGCAGAACGCATACGGAGAGGATATCCAAATAGAAACAAACGTTCTTGATACTCCCCAGTACGGGAAATAATAGTCATCTGGTATATAGATTACTATATATCGTCTTCGCTCGGACGCCATAAGCATTCCGTATGCTTGCGCCGCTCCTCGCTTGACGATATACTCAAAAAGTATGGAAATTTCAAAACAAATAGAAGCGCTATTGTTTTTCAAGGGAGAACCAGTAGCTCTGCGCTACCTAGTCGACGCTTTTGACGTATCAGAGGAGGAAGTCACTCGAGCGTTGGACGAGCTAGAAAAATCACTTGCTGACAGAGGGGTGGTTCTATTGAGAAACGGAAACGAATATATGCTAGGAACAGCTCCTGCAATGAGCGCAACGATTGAAAAACTTGTTAAGGAAGAGCTTAGTCGCGACCTCGGTAAAGCAGGGCTTGAGACACTCACGATTGTGTTGTACAAGGGGCCGATCTCACGAACCGACATCAATTACATACGTGGCGTGAACTCA
>JAKAMX010000054.1 GCA_021812665.1 bacterium | reverse complement strand
TTTCCGATTCGGCATAAAAATTTGATCCATAGGCAACCAATTCACATTATTTCGGCGGTTTTTCAGGCCCGAAAAATACCCTTTTTATGCCGAATGGCGCTGTCCTAATCATATTCTCAAGTTGTTTTGAATCGTTTTTCCACCCTCATCCATTCGGCATAAAAAAACTCAACGGCTGATCTTTTTGCATTAATGTACTTGAGAATATTTTGAAATACCTACCAAGTGTGATAAAAGAGAACACCCCGCCGCGCCACAGGCGCGGAAATCGCGCTTCGCGCGATTTTGCGGGCTTTGCCCGCCGGGGTGTTCTCCCTCCCCAAAGGATGTTTTGCGCGGAGCGTAAAACATCCGCGGGAGTTATTTATAAGTCATTCTGAATACCTGCACATCATACTCAAAAGTTTTATAATCAGTTGTTTAAACTTAATCGATCATTACGTGTTAAAATCAAAATTAACCATATAAACAAGGAGGATGGTTATGAAATTTCTGAAAAAATTTACAACTTTTACTATTGCTCAATTGCTGGATGACTACAGTCGATATTTGTTAAACACCCGCGGTCTTCAGCACAGAACGATACAAGATTACTGCATCAGGGTACGGGAATTTTTGCGCACGGTTTTTAAAAACAATAGAGTTTCTATTAACCGTATAAAGCCAGAATACGTTATTAATTTTATTTTACAAACAGCAAAAACGAAAAGCTCAAACTATGCTCAGACCACAACATATCCCCTACGCTCATTCTTTAGATATCTAAAACAAACCCAACATACACCCACCAATCTCGACATGGTTGTACCATCCGTTGCAAATAGAAAGATACAATCTTATCCAGAAGTCCTGTCTCGCGCACAAGTAGAAAAAATACTAAGGTGCTGCAACAGGAAGGAGGCAAAAGGGTTGAGAGATTACGCAATGATTTTATTGATGTGTAGTTTAGGTTTACGATCATGCGAGGTGGCCAGCCTCAACATGGATGATATCGATTTACGCCGAGCCGAAATCATCATTCGTGGAAAAGGTGTTATCACACGCATGCCACTACTCAATGAACTCGGAACAGCTATAATCAATTACCTGAAACATGGACGCCCACACAGCCTGTCTAACAGGGTATTCATTACACATAGATTACCTTTCTCTCCGATTACAACTGGTGGTATTCGATCGATGTTTCGCAGCGTCTTAAAAAATGCAGGTCTAAAGCCTGCAAAAGAAGGCACACACCTACTTCGCCATACATTTGCCATGCACTTACTTGAACAAGGTGCAACCCTTGTAGAAATTGGAATGATTCTAAGACACAAGGATATTGAAAGCACAGCAATTTATGCCAGAGCAGATTTCTCAACATTGAGAAAGATAACTCTTTCATGGCCCATTAAAACAAGAGCAAGGAGGAAGTAATGAATAAGCTACAAAAAATTTTAGGAGAATATTTGACTATTCGACGTAGCTTGGGTTTCGAGTTGAGAGACGCTGAAGCGCTCCTACGTAAATTCATAGCATATTTGAAGAAAAAAAAGTGCCACCACATTAAGAACGAGTTGACAATGGCATTTGTTACAAAAAATCCGAAAGCCGCTCCTTCCTGGCAAGCTCATAACCTTAGAACCATCAGACTCTTCGCCCTATACCTTCAGGTGTTTGACAAAAAAACTGAAATTCCACCTAAGGAACTTCTGCCTTTTTCGTACCACCGCCGTCCACCCTTCATCTTTGAAGATGATGATATCATTCACTTACTCAAAGCATTCCAAGGTGAGGGGACATTTGAGATGGAAACATACTTTGTATTATTCGGTTTGATTGCCGTAACGGGTATGCGAACGAGTGAAGCTTATCTGTTAAAAAATAGCTCCATAGACCTAAGACAGGGTATAATCAACATTCATGAAAGTAAAAATCATAAATCGCGGAAGATACCAATTAGACCATCTGTGGTGAAAGTTCTTAAGCGGTACACTAAATTAAAAAACCATCATTTGCACTGCATAACATCGGATTATTTTTTCGTTCAGAGCAACGGGAGTAAACTGAATTTGGGAAGAACGCGCAGGGCCTTTAAAAGAGCCTGCACTCTTGCTGAAATAGGCAAGGGAGCCATGTTTTGCCCAAGGATTACCGACCTTCGCCATTACTTTGCGGTAAAAACGATGGTAAATTGTCATAAAGAGGGTGTGAATCCAGAAACCATTATTCCAGTGCTATCCATGTACCTTGGGCATGAAAATCCAAAACATACGTACTGGTATCTAACTGCCACGGAAGAATTGATGACTCTTATCGAGAAACGAACAGAAAAAATTGGAGGTAATTTATGAAAACTATTTATCTATCGGACTATTTAGAGCCCTTCTTTCTCGTCCGATTATCAAATCAAAAGAAATGTAGTGTAAACACCATTCAGTCCTACAGCACCGCCCTGCAACTGCTCATCGATTTCGCCGGTAGAAAACTCAAGAAAAAGCCCTTTCAGTTGCTCTTAGAGGACATAACCGCTCAAATGGTTAGCGATTTTTTGGATTACCTTGAGGAAAAAAGAAATGCCAGCATTAGAACCAGAAATATTCGAATGGCAGCTATCAAATCGTTCTTTAGTTATTTGAATGCAATACTCCCTGAGTATAGTGGGTTAATCCGACAGGTGTTAGCCATACCGTACAAGCGTGCTATCAGGAAGCTTATCGCGTTTTTAAGTGATGAAGAGGCAAGTGCACTCTTGGCTACTCCTGATCAAAACACAGCGTTGGGAAAACGCGACTACACACTCATACTAACTTTGATTCAGACTGGGTGCCGCCTAAGGGAGCTAATAGAGTTGAAATGGGGAAATATTCGACTGGGAGAAGGGGGTTGTATAGACTTTATGGGCAAAGGACGGAAAGAGAGGAGGATACCCATATCAAAACAATTAAACAGGGCTTTACAGTTGTGGTCAAAGGAAATTGATTCCATGTCTTCAGATATCGTATTCCCTACAATTCATGGAACTCGTATGAGCCCTGATGTCATTCAATATTTGATAAAAAAACATGTGAAGCTAGCAATTAAAAAGTGTCCGTCATTAGGCGAAAAGACAATATCACCTCACGTCTTCAGGCACACGGCGGCAATGAGGATGCTTGCAAGAGGTATTGATATTCATTCAATAGCGCTGTGGCTGGGTCATGAGACGCCTGAGACAACGTATATTTACCTCAGTATGGATATACCTCGGTTGGAGAAGATATTAAAGAAAATGCCTATGATCAAAACAAAAATGTTAAGATATAAAGCGACAGATCCAGTAATAAAGTTTTTAAAAGAAATAATTGAAAAAATGGAGTAACGTAAAATTTGATTATGCCGAACGGAAGATTAAGGGAAAATGGCGCAGAGAGCCATGAAAGTGGAATTAAGGAGGCGCCATTCGGCATAAAAAGGGTATTTTTTCGGACCTGAAAAACCGCCGAAATAATGTGAATTGGTTGCCTATGGATCAAATTTTTATGCCGAATCGGAAAAATATAAAAATGATGCGGGTTACGTTATGAGGTCATTTTGCAATTTCCATTCGGCATAACAACTGATTCGGCATAAGGCGCGAAGGCGCCGAGTAGGCCACCGCACTTACTGCAATGTACAGGAACAAAAAGCTTCGCTTTTTGTTAACAGATCAAAAGGGGC
This sequence comes from bacterium, assembly GCA_021812665.1. GTDB lineage: Bacteria > Patescibacteriota > Minisyncoccia > Phycocordibacterales > UBA1550 > UBA1550. The sequence continues at coordinate 287 of JAKAMX010000054.1, read as the reverse complement.
CCCTGCGGGAAGATATTATTCTTAAAAGGGCGCGGAGCGCTGTCTTTGGAAGGGGCTTGCCCCTTCCAAGCGTTGGAAACAAAATGCGCAGCATTTTGTTACGACACGAGAACGAGAAAGAACAAAAGCCTCTCTGCTGACACCTTTGCGCCTCGGCGTCTTTGCGGTTCAAATAACACTCTATTACGCAAGCGCGATGAACGTAAAGATATGGGTAATAGGATGCGCGCCCGCGCCCGTGCCCGAATTAATTTGAAGAGCACCACCGCAAGAAATGATATCAATTT
>JAKAMX010000012.1 GCA_021812665.1 bacterium | reverse complement strand
TGTATCTCTGGGGACACTGGTGGTGCTGCAAGGATTGCTGGAGGGCGTTGGCCAACTGTCTCGTTTACAACATTTATCTTGTTGAAAACGCTGACACTCTTTTCAATGAAAAGCGATCTGGCAACATCGTTGGAAAACAATTCAAGTAACCACAACAACACAAAGCTGGGCACTCCCCAGCTTTTTATTTATTTGTATTTATTTTTAATAATACACATCTGTAATTGCGTGTGCGCTCGACACTTGTTACACTATGTATTGTATGGAAACTATTTCATGGGTTGCTCCTGAACACGAACATCGTGAACACACGTCGGATTGGTACTGGGCAATCGGCATCATTAGTGTATCGCTCGCTATCGCATTTATTATTGCAGGAAACATGCTGCTCTCTATTGTTATTGTTCTCGGCATGGGCACACTCCTCTTTACCGCAAAAAATCCACCGCAGTTGAAGGAGTACAAAATTTCGAGAATCGGTATTCGCGCCGGCTCAAAACTTTATCCATGGGAATCACTTCATTCTTTCTGTGTTGTGGAAAAAGAAGAAGATTCAAAAGACTATCACGAGCCAAAGCTTATGCTCATTTCAAAAAAGAGCTACCTCCCCCACATCATGATCCCGCTCAACGAATATATTAAAGATGACGTGTACGAGGCTTTGGTTTTATTACTCCCAGAGGAGCCGCGCGAGGAGCCGATCATCGAGCGCCTTGCGCGCAAGGCAGGGTTTTAAATTTTTGCCTTTTTGTAATTTTGTGTTAGAGTGCACGAGAAAGACAGAACGCTCTCGTCGTTCAATGGATAGGACGCTAGCTTGCGGAGCTTGCAATGTAGGTTCGATTCCTACCGAGAGCACAAGACGAAAAACCTCCCCTGCGGGAGGTTTTTCTGTACTTGTGCTGGCCACAGCGTTGTTTCGAAAGCTTTCGAAACCGCGAGGCGGGGTCGAGAGTACTTAGTCCACGCAGTGTGTAATCACACGAGTAGACATAGTAACTCGTGACCACAAGCTACTCCTGCGATGCTTTTTCCTGCTTGCCCTCTCCGACCGCACGAACCACAGCTTCGATATCCGGGAAATGTCTCTGAAATGCTTCGTCTATGCCGCTTACATCTTCTTCTATTTTTTGCATTTTTCTCAAGTCTGGGAAATAACGATCAACAATTAGGTCGACCAAATGCTCTTTTTGCCAATGTCCAAGATCATACTTTTTAATCAAGTGCTCAATACCCACATGTGTTATTTCGTGTATTATCGTACCTCCGATTTTTTCTTTTGACCTAAGTTCGATGCTTGCGATAATAATACCGCGGCTTGAATCGTAACTTCCACCACTGCCATATCGTGTGAGCCGAAGAATATATGACTCCAGTAAATGAAAATCTGGCATCTCGCTCAATCTTTTAATCTCGTTTGAAATATTTGCCCATTCTTTTTGCACGTGCTGCGCGAAATCATTATAGATATCTTCGTTAAATTCAGCGGAAACAATACCGGCAACATCGCCCATACTCGTTTTATCTCCAACACCTTCGGGCAAACGAGCGTTGGATTCGCCATAATGCTGCCTATACCAAGAAAGCTTTTCGATGGTTTCTTTTACTCGAGCAGTCTCATTTTCAAGACTAAAGGTAATACTGAGTAGTGGAACTCTTTTAGACTCAAAAGTATTTTTACTTTCCATATGCCAAGTATATCACACGAGAAATAGCGTCGCTGAAAGCAGCGGTTTGGTGAACATCTTGTTAACTAAAAAGCAGGCCTTTCGGCCCGCTCGTTTATTTCCCCTTCTTCTTTTTTGTCACCTTCTTGGCGACTTCGTCTTCCGGATCGTCAGGGTGCATGCGTTTGTATGACCCAAAGACCATGATGTGAAAAACTGCTTGATTGAACTCTTCGGTAGCTTCAATCATTCGCAGGGTTTCGTAGTAAAGAAGTTTCTTCCGCCACCACTCGATCTGAGCTTTGCTCATTTTTTTCTTTGTGATGTCGATAGTAGCGCCTGTCAGATGAGACGAAGCTTTGGGCCCCGATACGCTCGCAGCGTTCCAGTTCCCTGCACGCCGTATTTTTTTCTGTCGATCTTCATCACGAACTGCCGAGCTCACCTCAAAATGCACTCCAGGCAAATCACGCCTTAATTCATACGCTCGGTCTTTGAGGAAATCTGCAACCCGTGGGAGCGCAAAACAATATTCAGGGTCCTTCTTGAGTCGCGAGTCTATTCGCGCAGTTTTTGTTTGCGGAAGCGAAACAAAGAAACCCAGCGCCTCCCAAGTCAAAAGATGTTTGCGGTTTGGCATCCTGGCAAGGCCTTCTTTTTCTACCATGTAGTTTTGCCAAAGCTGGGACTCCTCGGAGCCTTTGAGCTCCACCGGAGGTGGCACCATGGGACCGAGCACCCACGGCGGATCTTTTGCTTGCACTCCTCCGTGAAGTGGTGTCGCGCACGAAAAAAAACAAAAAAGCACTAGGAGCCACTTCTTGCACATAAAACCTCCTTTTCAAAAGAACTCTGCGGTGGCAATAGCTACCCTTATAGTAGCACTATTATTTTTCGATCGGTAAACCTTCCCTTTTCCAGGCAGCTATCCCCCCTTCGAGGTTCATGACTTTTTTAAATCCATTTCTGCTCATAAAAGCACATGCGCTTGAGGACCTTCCCCCGCTTTGGCAGTTCACTACATATTGTTTATTTACATCAAGTTTCATAACGCTCGACTCAAACGACGGATCATAGATATCAATGTTCGTCGCCCCTTTAATATGCCCATCAGAAAACTCGTCTGGCGAGCGCACATCAATAACATCAACCACCCCTTGATCGATCATCTTTTTTGCCCCTTCCGGAGATATTGTTTCCATGCAAGTATAGTATCAAAAAAGCACCCTGGTCTTCCAGGGTGCTTTTTGTGTTAGGCTGCTTTGTTCACAAATCTTGCGAGGCGAGATTTTTTGCGGGCTGCTGTATTTTTCTTGATAAGTTTTGTCTTTACTGCTTTATCAATAGCTTTGTAGGCCTTTGAAAGCATCTCCTGTACTGCTTTTTTGTCCTTTGCGGAAAGAACCGCTTTTGTATCTTTTACGGCTTCTTTCATTGCCTTCTTGCGGCGGTCGTTGTAGACCATTTTGCGCTCCGAGCTACGGATGGCGCGTTTTGCTGATTTGGTAATTGGCATATTGGTCTCTACTCTACTATCTTTTTATACATTTTGCAACCCCCGCAAAAAGGAGGTGCAAATGGCTCTTAAACCGTGTACTATAAGATTTATGATCGCACACTTATCCGGAAAACTTCTCTTTTCAAGCGAACGATTTGTCGTCATCGACGTAAATGGTGTCGGGTACAAGGTCCGTGTCACGATGGACACATTACGCTCTCTGCGCGAAACAGAAGATGAAAATGTTTCCCTGTGGATTCACACCTCTGTTCGAGAAGATGCGCTTGATTTGTATGGCTTTGGGAACCATGAAGAACTCGACTTTTTTGAACAACTCATCAGCGTGTCGGGAATCGGCCCACGTACTGGTCTTGGCATTTTGAACATCGCGCCAGTAAACCATTTAAGGCAAGCTATCGCTGCTGGAGACACAGGAACCCTTACAAAAGTTTCCGGCATTGGCTCCAAGGGTGCGCAAAAAATTATCCTTGAGCTTCGCGACAAAATGAGTAGTCATGCGACAGAAGCAGATGGTGCAATGCTTCGAGAAGAACAAGATGCAATAGCGGGCCTCGTTGCACTTGGTTACGCCGAGCGTGAAGCACGAGATGCACTAAAAAAAGTTCCGCCAGAAACAAAAGGCACCAGCGCGCGCATCAAAGAAGCGCTCAAACGAATCGGGAAATAAACTATTATCACCATGAGACCAAGCAACATCATCGAAAAAATTCTACGCATTGCAAAAAAAATTATTCCGAGAAAATTATTTGCAGCCGCTCAGCCAGCGTACCACTACCTGCTGGCGCTTCTCGCAGCCATTGTGTACCGTTTCCCTTCTCGCAGTATTAAAATCGTACTCATAACGGGAACAAAAGGGAAAACATCTACGACCGAAATCGTAAATGCGATCCTCGAAGAAGCTGGTTATCGTACCGCATCAGCAAGCACGCTCCGTTTTAAAGTCGCCGAGCAAGAAAATCGCAATCTGTATAAAATGACCATTCCGGGGCGTTTTTTTGTACAACGTTTTTTGCGACAGGCGGTAACTGCAAAGTGTGACTGGGTAATTCTCGAGATGACATCCGAGGGGGCAAAACAATTTCGTCATCGCTTTATTGACTTCGATGCGCTCATTTTCACAAACCTCTCCCCCGAGCACATAGAATCACACGGTTCGTTTGAAAATTATGTCGACGCAAAAGTTTCTATAGCGCGAGCATTGGCTAAATCAACTAAACGCCCTCGTGTGCTCGTTGCAAACGCCGACGATGCGCACTCAAATAAATTTCTTGAGGTTGAAGCAGATCTAAAAACTTCGTATGCACTCAAGGACGCAGAACCATACACACTTCTCCAGAACGAAACGGAGTTTAGTTTTATGGGAGCACCACTCAAGAGCCACCTCGCCGGAGCGTTCAATCTATCAAACATGCTTGCGGGGATTGCTTTTGCAAAGACAGTCGGCATTTCTCCAGAGGTGATCCGTCGCGCGCTTGAAAAATTCAATGGGATTCGTGGTCGTGTTGAGCGCATTAACGCTGGCCAAACGTTTGAGGTGGTCGTCGACTATGCACATACTGCTGACTCGCTTGAAAAGGTGTATGAGGTTTTTCAAAACTCAAGAAAAATTTGTATCTTGGGTGGTACCGGAGGAGGTCGCGACTCGTGGAAACGACCAGAGATGGGAAAAATCGCAGACACGCATTGCGATGAGATTATTTTGACCAACGAGGATCCGTACGACGAAGATCCAATGAAAATTATTGATGCGATAAAAACCGGGATCACCGAGAAAAATGTTGATGTTATCCTCGACCGCAGACTTGCCATTGCGGAAGGATTGAAACGCGCACAAACAGGAGACGCTGTTATCATCACCGGAAAAGGCACTGATCCATATATCATGGAAGCAAACGGCAAGAGAACTCCATGGGATGACGCTCAGGTCGCGCGCGAAGAGCTCAAGAAATTGCTTTCGCAGAAATAGTTATTTATCGAGAGTGCGAAACAGGATTATTCCAGCCGATGTCGCAACATTAAGTGACTCCTTTTCGCCACGCATTGGGATTTCAATAACTGCGTCCGCCACAGAAAGCGTTTCGGGAAGTACACCATCGACTTCATTCCCAAAAATAAACGCAGTTTGGGAAGTGGTTTCAAGTTTTTTGTAATCAATAGATTTTGGTGTCTGCTCGACAGCGATGATACTGAAACCCTCCTTTTTTAATCTGTCGACGATCGATACCGTTTCAGTAACGCTCTCCCATGCAATTGTTTTCTCTGCGCCAAGCGCCGTTTTTGCTATTTCCTTTCTTGGGCGGTTAAATTTATCTAGTGGCGCCGGTGTATATCCCGCAAGGTATATTTTCGAAACACCAATTGCATCGGCGGTACGAAAAATAGCGCCCACATTTTGAGCGCTTCGAATATTTTCGAGGATGAGAGCTGTCTGCATACCGGCATACTAGCGCATCTTTCTGGTTTTTGGTAGCATACTGACATGCATACATTAGCCCTCTTCCCCACCCTTTTTACTTATCAAGTGCTCGGCATTTTTATGATCCGTGCGATCCTCGGTTTTACATTTCTTCGCCTTTGGTATATTGGCGTTAAATATCACAAAGAAGAGCAAATTGAATCTTTTCAAAAAATCGGTTTGAGGCCTGCAAAACTATTTGCGGCACTCGTATCACTCGTAAAGTTTTTGGGTGGTGCCCTCTTGCTCGTTGGTCTCTGGACCCAAGGCGCAGCGCTTGCAACAGGCAGCATGATGCTCATTGCGGCAATAATTAAATTCTTTAAACCAGAAGCACTTCCTCGCCACAAGTTCGGTTTCTGCCTTTTACTCGCCTTTGTTTCTTTTGCACTCCTCTTCCTCGGCGCGGGCGCATTTGCGTTTGACCTACCTCTTTAATTTTGACTAATCACTTAGATACCCTTTCCAAGAGTCACAAAAAGCAGAATTGCTGACAGCCCCATAAGCACGAAGGTTGCCCACACAAACGTATTTGAGAGAATACCGCTCTTGTGTTCACCCATTATTTTTTCATTTCGTGCTACCAGCGCGATAACAAAAATGAGTGGAACCGCCGCAACGCCATTGAACACCGCAGTAAACACAAGCGCCTTCATTGGATCAATACCGATGAAGTTTATAGCGAGTCCTACGATTGTAGCGATGGTAATGATGCCATAGAACCCATGTGCTTTTTTTAGTTTTAAATTGAGACCTTCTCGTAGATTGAGTGTTTCCGAAAGTGCATACGAAGCAGAGGCAGAAAGTACTGGCACACCAAGAAGTCCGAGTCCAATGATACCGGTAGAGAAAATTATTTTTGCGAGCATTCCTGCGTTGGGGAATGTTTGTACAAGTGGTTCAATTGCACGTGCCGCGTCCGCTGCTGTGCGAATATCAGTAATGCCGTTTGCATGCAAGACAGTTGCACCCACCACAATGATGCACCATGTTGCAATCTCGGACGAAAGCATGCCAAAAAAGTTATCGAGGCGAAGCGCGCGCATAAATCTTTTCGTAATGTGCGGCCGCTGCCCTTCCTTGATCATGTGGCGCTCTTTTTCTTCCTCAACTTCTTCGGACGCCTGCCAGAAAAACATATAGGGTGAAACGGTCGTGCCAAAAACACCAGTAATAATGAAGAGGAATGCAAAGTTAAGTTCAACATGCGGCACAAAAGTTGCATGCAGCAGTTCCTTCCATGGTTGTGCAACCAGGAGTACTGTGAGCGGATATGCGAGGAGTGAGAGCGCAAACCATTTCAAAATTTTTGCATATGATCTATAAGAAACAAAAATTTCCAAAATTAAAACGAGTGCTGTAAAAAATAAAACGAGTACACCAAAAGGGATAGGAATGATGAGTTGCGCAGCCGCACCCATCGCACCAAGATCTGCTCCAATATTTATTGTGTTCGCAAGCACGATAAGAAGAACCATTGGGTATAAAATCTTTTTGCTGTAGTTTTCTTTCACCACCGCAGCAATACCCTTGCCAGTAACCGCACCGATGCGTGCGCACGCCTCCTGTATCGCAACCATAAAAGGAAGAAGTGCTGCGGCTGTCCACAGCTGAGCGTATCCAAACTGCGCTCCGGTTTGCGAGTAAGTAGCGATCCCCGACGGATCATCGTCGGCTGCTCCTGTCACCACTCCTGGTCCTGCTTTTCTGAAAAAATTTTTTACTCCTTTAAACATAAATCGAGATTATATCTTCGAATAAACAATAAGTCCTATGCCTATCACAACAACGGCTACGCCGAGAATCTGAAGCACAGAAACGTCCTCTTTAAATATGAGCCACCCAGCAAGCGATGCGAGCACAATTGTTCCTCCGTAAATTAACGGAATAACATACCCCAACCCTCCTTTTTCAAAAATCTTGATTAATAAATACGAAAATGCAGCGATTGAAACTCCTGCTAATCCCGAATATGCGAGCCCGGCATTAGATGTCGGGATTAAATTATTTCCTTTAGAGAGCTTAAAATATGCATAAATAATAAGTGGGAGGACAGCGCCAAGACCATTAAAAATAACCGCACTCAAATTTGCATCGATTTGATTTCCTGCACGAGAAGCAAAGATATCGAAAAGTGTATAAAGAACTGTCGCAAACACAATAAGAATAATAAGTGGCATATGAAGTATTTTAGCATAGATGGACGATGTTGTGTTTCGGACCCACTGGTCACAGGCTATCAAGTTTTGCTCAATGTCTCTTGTGGTCACGAATATTTTTCTTGCCGTCGCAAGAAATAGGGTTCATCGGTCACGAGTTACTAACTCGCTTTGCTCATAAGTACTCGCGACCCCGGCTCGCGGTTTTGCAAGCTTGCAAAACAACGCTGCGCCTTTCGATTCCTGACGAAAGCTTCGCTTTCTCCGGGCGCACAAATACAAAAAGTCGAGGTACCTCCTCGACTTTTTGTATTTGTGCGCCCGGCAGGAATCGAACCTGCGACCGTTTGCTTAAAAGGCAACTGCTCTACCGACTGAGCTACGGGCGCTTATATTAAATTGTTATCATGTGGCACGCTCTCTACCCTTTTTCTGCTGGGCCTACCAAAACAGCTACGGGCGCTTTCAGGAACCACGAAATACTACCACATATATAGGTTTTTTCAAATATTCGCCCTCGCGACACTCTAGTTATCCACAAAACCCCTTGTACATAAATAGACCCCAGCGTATAATGTACTCAGATAGGAATGTGGTTCGCAATCTTTGAAGTTCGATCAGCTTATTGATCTCCACAGCACAAAGCATCTGCTTACTACCCCATAGTTCATTGCGCAATACATCGCGCCACAAATCAGAAAGTTCTTTCTCTCTACAAACCTCTCAAAGGCGACACCACGGTGTCGTCTTTTTTTATTACAATAAACAAGAAGATGCTGACAGCTGCTCTTATATAATTATATACTCAACACAAAACGTTCAAGCGCAATGTCCATCGGCTCTCCCCCATTGTGTGCATAATGATATGCGGCGACTAACGCACGAGAAAGATCAATAATTTCTTCTTTAGAATAATTCTTAGAAAATTCGCGTGTCTTTTTTGCAATAAATGGATTAAGTCCACACAGCACACCGGCGGGAGCATCTTTCAAGAGCATCATATTTTTAACTGACCAAAACAGTGTTCCGGAAATTTCTTCTGGCTCACACCCCGCGTCAAGTGCCTCGTGACATAAAACCCACAATTCTTTTTTGCTTCTTCTCCCAAGTGCATCACCCAGAGAAAAAATATTGAACGCGGGACGTGCATTTGTTTTTTGCGCAACATATTCCTGTATATTTGCGCCGGCTTTTTCCAACGCCTCAATTATTTCTTTTTCTAGTGATGGCTCGCAGACAAGAAAATAGTTTGGCGACAATACGAGGTCTTTTGCGCGCGCAGCAACAACCTCTTGGTTCTCTTTCTTTTCTAAAATATTATCTAATACAAAAAGAGTTTTTTCTCCGAAAAGCCCAACAGAGGATGCTGCCTCCGCAAGCGAATTGTCTGACAAAGAACCCTCGGTGATCAAAACCTCATCGCTGCATTTCTCACGCACCACATCATGCGTAACATGAAATTGCGTTCGTGTAGCATCCCTATCACTTCCGTAAATAATATGTAGCATTTTTACTTGATATCTTTCATCTCTCCCCACCGAAGACCCTTTTTAACAGATACCGTTGTTGGGACCGGGAGGTCTACCGCGTGTTCCATCGCGTGCTCGATTATTGTTCGTGCTTTCTCGACAGCGCTCTCTTCGACCTCGAACAAAAGTTCGTCGTGTATTTGGAGAAGCAGGTGTGCGCGTGAAAGCAAATTTTCTTTTGCGAGTCCGTCATGTGCACGTTTCATCGCGATCTTGATTATGTCAGCTGCGGTTCCCTGCAGTGGTGCATTCATCGCCATACGTTCTGCGCTCGCACGAATATATTGAATAGGAGACTTAAGTCCGGCAAAAAAACGTCTTCGCCCATAATACGTGGTCGTGTAACCATCTTTTTTCGCGCGTGACTTCACTTCTTCGAAATACTTTGCAACTTTGGGGAACGTTGCAAAGTAGTGATCATAAAACTCTTGTGCCTCCGCGCGTGTAGAGCCGAGATTGTCTTTAAGCGCATTTACGCCCATACCGTACACAATTCCAAAATTAATGACTTTCGCTTTGCGTCGCATCTCCGAAGTCACCTCATTTTCTTTTACTTTAAAAACACGTGCTGCAACGGATGTGTGCACATCCTCCCCTTTTTTGAATATATCAATAAGGTGGTCGTCCTCAGAAAGCACCGCGAGTACACGCATTTCAATTTGTGAATAATCGAAAGCGAGCAGTGTTGATTTTGGCGGCGCAATAAACGCAGAACGGATAGCATTGCCCATTTCTCCACGCACAGGGATATTCTGGAGGTTTGGGTTCGACGAAGACATCCTGCCAGTGGTTGTGCCAGCCTGGTTAAGGGTCGTATGAAGACGCTTGTCTTCGGCAATCAATCGAGGAAGATTGTCTATATAGGTAGAGAGTAGTTTCTGGAGCTCGCGATATGACAAAATCTCGGCAATCACCGGATGCACATCTTTGAGTTTCTCGAGTTCTGACTCACGTGTCGAGCGTGCTCCCCCTTCAGTCTTTTTCAACCCTTTTGCGGCGAGGCTCAGTTTGTCGAAAAGCATCTCACCAAGCTGTTTTGGTGAGTTTAAATTAAATTCTTCACCAACATGCTTATAAATTTTTGCAGTGAGTTTGTCTAGTTCTTGGTGATATTTTTTAGAAAGCTGCTCAAGATATTTTGTATCTACAATAATTCCATATTTCTGGGCATCCTCAATAATAGGAATTATCGGAACTTCTATGTCGCGATATACACTTCCTAGTCCCTGCTTGCCGATTTGCGCTTCGAGATCTTCGAGTATGTCTTTAAACTTTTTCTTTTTTGTATACTCACGCATGTCCTCGAGCGACGGCGTCGTAATGTCCGAGTTTAGCAACCAGAGCGCAATCTGTGCTTTTTTGAAATCTGTTGGATCATATTCTTCTTTCTCTTCCACTTCCAATAACGGTTGGGGTGCTACTGCCATCCCCAACAACTCTCGTAGGCGATCGCGGAGTGTGCGAAAATCAAGCTCGGTAAAAAGCGCTTCTGCTTTTTCTGCATCAAATGTTTCGCGCCATGTTTTTGCGGGAAGTGAGTATGAAATTTTTGCGTCGCGCCGCACGGTTGCAAGAGTTTTTGAAAAGAGCGCTTCCTCTTCGTTGTCTTCAAGGAGTTTAATAATACGTGGTGTCAGGCCCGCTTTTGAAAAAGCTTTAGGATCTTTCTTTAGTTTTTTGTACATCTCCTCGACTGAGCCAAAAGTGGTAATGAGTGTAGTTGCAGTTTTTTCACCTATACCCTTGATACCGATGATATTGTCTGACGGATCACCACGAAGCCCTTTATAGTCAGGCAGAAGTTTTGGCTCAAACCCAAAGCGCCCCACTACTGCTTTTTCGTTGTATAGAATGGTGTCGTTGAGACCCTTCTTGAGGGTGTAAACCAACACACGGTCATCTTCGACCAACTGCAGTGTGTCCATATCGCCTGAGGCAATCACAATACGAAGATCTTTTTCGCTCTTCATTTTCTCCACAATTGTTGCGAGTAAGTCGTCGGCCTCAAAACCCGGCAACTCATACGAAGGAATACCGAGCGCAGTAAAAACATCACGTGCGCGTTTGATCTGACTCACTAAATCGTCCTCAGCTTTTGCTCTCCCTGCTTTATACGCCTCGTATGCTTCGTGACGAAATGTTGGCTGTGGCAAATCAAAACATCCCGCAAGGTAATCGGGCTTCAACTCCTTGATGATACGCATGAGCATTGTTGAAAGCCCATAGAGCGCACCTGTTGGCTCCCCTTTACTGGATACGAAATCTGGCAACGCATGGTATGCGCGATGCAAGATCGCATGAGCGTCGAACAAGACAAGTGTTTTTTTAAATTCTTTTTTTGCCATTTTATTCTATATAGTCGCCCGAAATTGAGCGCACACCATCATCAACATATTCAAAATTGAGGTTGATCATATTTTTCGGCAGCGCACTGCTCACCTGCTCTGGCCACTCAAGAAATATCAAATTCTGTTTGTCGCCCAGGGTCGCTTCCCAATCGAGTGCATTCATTTCTTCTCCTTTGTTTAAGCGATATGCATCGATGTGGATGAGTCGCGCGAATCTTTGCCTGCCACCACGCACAGGGATATTGTATCGCTTTTCGAGCACAAACGTTGGGCTTGTTACAGTATCATCTACACCCAAAATAGTTGCTACGCATTTTGTAAATGCTGTCTTTCCCGAGCCCAAGTCCCCAGAGAGACCTACTAAAACAGCCTTGTCCGCCGCCGCGCCTTTTGAGAGTTTCTTCAAAAACCCTTCTGCGACAAGCTTCAATTCTCCGAGATTTCGTGCGGTCTTTGCCATAAACCCAATCTTACCACGAAAAAACGCGGACTCGCATCTTGTGCAAATCCGCGTTTTTCTCATAACTTAAAGTTGTTTATTTCTTACCAAATCGTCCGTACACATGGTTACCCAAAAGTACGAGTGCGAGGATAAGGATAATGAGCACCAACCAACCAAAGAGTGTCGTGGGAAGGAATGCTCCTGTTCCAAAGATATTTGCGGCAAGACCGCTTGAAAATGCTTCGCCCTGGCCAACACGATGAGTAACATACGCGATGGCATCACCCTGAACACCCCGTGCTGTTGTGTAGACCATGTTTGCTGCAACAACCAAAAGTTGTCCAACATTAAGATCTTTTCCTGCAGTAGCAAAGATAAATGTTTCACCTTTATCTCCAGCAGCAAGAGTTTTAGCGTCAACAACAACAGAGTTGTCTGCAACCGAAAACGATCCGCGTGTTGCGCTATCGACGTTCATCGTCTGTGGGAACGAAACACGAAGAACAACATTTTGTAGTGTTTGCGAGCTGTTGTTTTTCCACGTAACATGGTACACACGCTTTTCACCGCTAAAGATTGCTTCATCACCACCATCAATTGAGAGTGTGACAAGTGAAGCTGCTCCTGTTCCAGTAGTAACGACCGTTACAGTGCGTGTTGGTGTTGGAGATGGTGTTGTCAAAACAACATTTTCTCCAGCAACAAAACTGAGTGTTGAGCCGTATGCGCGACCATTACTATTTTCAGCAACGATGCGGTAGTAATATGTCTGGCCATTTACGAGACCAGTGATCGTATCTGCGTAGCGAACAACAGGAAGTGAACCTACTGCAAAAGATTGAGTTCTGTTTGCTGTGTTAGAACTTGTTCCCCACTCAAACCATGCGTTTGTCTGCTGGTTTGATGAAGCAAAAACCAAGCCGTTCAATTTTGCTGATGTGTTTGTCATCTCAGTCACCAAAAGTGTTGTTACTGTTGGCGCTGCGCCATTATTATTCTGACTTTGCGAACCAGTGGTAAACGAGAGCACCGAACCATATACAGTGCCAACAGAATTACGTGCCGCTGCGCGGTAGTAATACGTTGTGTTCTGTGCCAAACCTGAAAGGTTTGCGTTGAAGTTTCCAGCGCTGTATCCCTGGTTGTACTGAGTCGTCTGATTTACGAGTGACCAAGAATTTGTCCCCCACTCAAACCAACGAACCGTGTCGTTTGAGCCAGCAGGATCCACATAGCCATTGATGACGGCATAGTCATTACCAACATTTGTTGGCGCCTGTGTCGCAACTGAAACCTGTGTTTGGTTTGACCCGTTACCCACCACAAAAGAAAGTGTTGAGCCGTATGCAATACCTTGTGAGTTCTGTGCAACTGCGCGGAAGTAGTATGTTGTGTTTGAAGCCAAACCAGAAACAACTACTGAGAAGGTGTCTGCATTTGAACCCTGATTGTAGTGCGTTGTCTGATTGTTCAAACTTGATGAATAGGTGCCCCATTCAAACCAACGAGTGGTGTCGCTTGAACCATTTGGGTTTACATAACCGTTCAATGTCGCATTGTTTGAATACGTATTTGTCGCGTTGTTTGTCGTCACCGTTGGAACATTTGATGAAGATCCACCATTGTTTGTGTAAAAACTAAGTGTCTGTCCATATACAGTCCCTTGTGAGTTCTGTGCAACTGCGCGGAAGTAGTATGTTGTGTTTGGCGCAAGACCATAGATGCTATCCGCAAAACTATCTGGGTTTGTTCCGTGACTGTAGTGCGTTGTCTGATTACTCAAGTTTGATGAGTAGGTGCCCCACTCAAACCAACGAGTTGTGTTCCCTGTTCCGTTTGGATTGAGGTAGCCGCCCAACGAAGCACTATTTTGAGAAACGCTTGTCGCTGCATATGTTGTCACTGAAGGAAGATTTGCTGGAGGGGGGTTGCTTCCTGTAGTAAAACTCTGTTGCTGACCATAGCTAATTCCCTGCAAGTTTTGTGCTGCTGCACGGAAGTAGTACGTCGTGTTTGGCGCGAGGCTGTAGAGACTATTTGAGATAGCTACCAATCCAGCCGCTGAACCTTCGTGCATAAGCGAAGTAGTATTTCCATACGATGGTGATGTTCCCCACTGAAACCACGCAACAGTGTCTGAACCACTTGGATCAACTGTACCATTCAATGTTGCAACCGTCTGAGAAACAATAGTTGCTGGGTTTGTGGTGACGAGTGGCGCAGCTCCTGTTGATGCAGATCCTACACGAAAAGTAACAATTACTGTTCCTTGTGTTTCCCATGGATTAGCAGAATTGTAGGTAATATTACCTAAATTTAATCCCGTTGTGTTGAATATCTCGGCACCTGATTGACCATTAGGAAGCGATGCTTCTGTTGTTGGGTTGCTGTTGTATGGATACCAAGAGACCATACCAGGAATGAAAGAAATTGTTTGCGAAGAAGAGAGGTACACAGTTGCGCTGCCGGTCACTGCAGGCGCATTGTCTGCGCGGACAGTAGCAGTAAACGCCTGCGTAGTTCCATTCCCCGTTGTTTGCGGAGAAAGCCACACGCGAAGATTTCTTGCGGTGTCTGGTCCAGTGTTGTGGTAATAAATCTCAAAAGAGACCTCGTCCCCTGCACTTGCGTTTGTTGTTGAACCCCAATTACTTGTTGAGTTTGGGTGCTGGGTGCTATTTGCAACAGAAAGTGTCGCATAATCTTGTGGATCGTTGTTGAGTGTTGCAGCAAAAGAAACCACAGGAACGATAATCATCGCTGCTGCAAACAATACTCCTACTACTTTTTTTATTGTATTCATAATAATTTTTTCTTCTTCTTAATAATTTCTGTACATTCAAAACGTACATTTTTAAACCCTCGATCTTTGATCAAGGTCTTAAAAATGTACGGCACGCAACTTGCGCGTGCCGTAGACAATAAAAGAACTTTCCCTAGCGCCGACCACTCGGACCGTGCTGGGGGCCACCACTCGGGCCGCCACCCACCGGACCACCCCGGAAGCCGGGAGTCGGACCATGCTGGGGGCCACCGGAGTAGCCACCACCCCTCGGACCAGGCGTCGGACCATGTTGAGGGCCACCACTGTAGTAGCCACCCCCCGAGTAGCCACCGACCGATCGCGGTGGGCAGTAGCCTCCATAAGGAGGGCACTCCCCGCGCGAGATGTAGTAGTTTGGTCGGTAAGGATATACCGGTTCCGGACAAACCACAACAGGCGGCTCGACGTACACACGAGGGCTCTCGACGTAGTAGTCGTCATCGTACCGACGGTCGGTACGGCGTTCGGTTCGCCGATATTCATGCGTCGGCGGTTCCTCAATGGTCTCTTCGTGAATGATTCGCGTACGGACACGCGTCTTCACGACGATCTCCTTCTGCGCTTCCGCAGGTGGCGCAGGCTCGGTTTTGGGAACCGGCGCAGTCGTGCGTGTTTTGTGGTGTTTGCAGGGGCACGGCTTCTTGGCGCCGCGGCAATCTTCGAGCTTTTTCTCCAGCTCGTCGTTCTTGTCGAGGAGCCGCATGACCAGCTGCTCCATGAAGCTTCCGCTTTCCGCGTGTTCGTTCTTCTTGTTGGAAGAAGGCGAAAGCGCGAGAGCAAGGAAGTGGACGACGATGAGCCAGAGCACGAACACGATGATCGCGATCCACATCACCCTCTTCCCGTTCTTTTTGAGCGAGGTCTTGAAAGTCTGACTGAGGGCCATTGGCCACCTCCTTGTGTGAATTTCGTTGAAAAGGACAGGAAATCGCACGCCGCGATACTCCTAATTTGTCTAGTGAAATTATAGCACTTCCTCTATAAAAGTCAACCCCCCGAGCATGACTGCGCGAGGGGTTGCTTTTATGTTTTCTTGTAGAAGATTAGGCTATTGCTGGCTTTGCTCCTGCCGCTTCTGCGGCCTTTTTTGCAGCCTGCGCCTTCTTTCTCTTTTCTGATTCCTCATAAATCATTCGTACGAGAAGCACGGCTACAAAGACGGCGATAAAGAGTGCTACCCATCCCGCAAGCGTTGTTGGGAGAACCCCATCCCCCGCTACGAGAACCGATGCGCCATTTGCATTATCGTTGTCAAAACCATCAGTTGCAGTAGTTGCGCCAACCTTAGAAATATTTTTCTTCTCTGTAGATACTGAGCTGTTGGTATTTTTTACAGAACCACCTGTTGACGATTTTGTGCTTGTTGTCGTATTGCTGTTCGTTGTTCCACCCTGCGTTGAACCAGAGTTTGTTACCGATGATCCTGAGGTTGTAGCTACATGATCAGATGCTGTCTTGAAAGAAGTAACCGAAGAGTAGATTGGATCACCTGCTTCGCCGAGAACTGGCTTTGAAACAGCAATAACACGATAATAATATGTTGTGCCAGGATTCAATCCTTCAAGCGTCGTTTCAAATGAACGTCCACCATAGAACGATTGCTTGCCCGCCATCACCGATGAGTTCAAGGAAGCGTTATCTGCCCACTCAAACCATACATACGAATCGTTGTGTGGATTGATAATCTGTCCGTTGATAATCGCTGTTGTCTTTGTTACTTCTGTTGCAGCGCTTGGCACAAGAATTACTGAAGCAAACGCCGTGCTGGTAAAAGCAAAGAATGCGAGGCTAAGTACAAATCCGGCACGAATTGTTGGGAAAATGTATTTATTCATATGGTGCTATTATACAACTAATAGTTTTAAAAGTCAAGCCCCCTGGCTACCCCACCCCTTCCTTTCTTTTTGCTCGTTGGTAAAACCTCAAAAAACCCTTATAATACAAATGTTATATGCTTAAATTTGATGACACAAAAAGGGACGAGGATTTAGCCGCACTACGCAGCCAAGAAGAAGAGAATTTCCAGCAAATATTGGCTGGAAAATATGGGATCCCCTACGAAGACCTTTCTGTTGCTCCGATAGATATTGAAGCGATCGGCGTATTAAAGGAGGACACCGCACGTGATGCCCTTTTGGCACCATTTGCACTTTCAGGGAAGAAGTTGAAAGTTGGTATTTTTTCTCCAAACGAAGAAAAAACGAAAGAAGCCCTTGCAAACCTTACTGAGCGCGGGTACACAGTTCTCCCCCACCTCGTATCACACGCGAGCCTTGAAAAGGTGTGGTCGCGCTATGGAGACATCTCAAGCTCAACAAAAAGTGAGGCTGGTGTCGTCGATATCGAGAACCAAAGTATAGAAGATCTTGTTAAACAATATACGACATTCTCTGCGGTTTCTGATTCGTTGAATAAAACAATTGGTGAAAAAACAGGACGCCACATTTCAAACATGTTTAGTATCGTCCTTGCGGGAGCAATCGGTATTCATGCTTCAGATATTCACATCGAACCAGCAGAAGAAGCCGTGCATATTCGTTACCGAGTTGATGGCGTGCTTCACGAAGTCGCAACACTTCCAACCTCTGTTTATAGAAACTTTAGCTCTCGCCTAAAGCTCATGGCGGGACTTCGACTCAATGTTGGCAGCGAAAGCCAAGACGGACGTTTCAGTATAAAAATTTCAGACCTTGAGATTGAAATGCGTGTCTCTGTAATCCCCGGCCCATACGGCGAAGGAATCGTTATGCGTATTCTCAACCCTCTCTCAATTAATGTAACACTCGAGGATTTGGGTATGAGTGCTCGCCTTCTCACTATCATTCAAAAAGAAATTGATAAACCACATGGAATGATTCTCAACACCGGACCAACTGGTTCTGGTAAAACAACTACACTCTATGCGTTCTTGAAGAAGATTTACTCACCAGAGATTAAGGTGATGACCATTGAGGATCCGATCGAATACCACATGAAAGGTGTTTCTCAAACACAAGTGGAGGAAAAAAAAGGTTACACATTCCTCGAAGGGTTACGAGCGGCAATGCGCCAAGACCCTGATGTAATCATGGTCGGTGAAATCCGTGACGGCGAAACAGCAAAGGTTGCGATCAACGCAGCACTCACTGGTCACATGGTTTTTTCAACCCTACACACCAACACAGCAGCAGGAACAATCCCCCGTCTCATCGAGCTTGGTGTAACACCGAAAATTATTAGCTCGGCACTTACAGTCGCTCTCGCACAGCGCCTCTCGCGCAAATTGTGTGTTGTTTGTAAAAAAGAAGACACCCCAACACCAGACGAGCAGGCTATTATCGACAAAATATCTATTCGCATAAAAAACAAAACGGGTACCGATGTTCAAACAAAAAAAGTTTGGCGCGCTGTCGGGTGTAATAAATGCAACGAAACAGGGTACAAAGGCCGCATAGGTATATTTGAAGCGATTTTAATGACACCAGAGATAGAGCAATTGCTCAACGGAATCCCGAGCGAGCGAGAAATTTCTGAAGCCGCAGAGTCGCAAAAACTCCTTAATATGCAAGAAGATGGCGTAGAAAAAATTCTTACTGGATTAACATCTTTTGACGAAGTGATGCGCGTCGTAGACCTGAGCACCACCCTATAAGGTGTGTTTGTCTTTTGCCCCCGAGGGCGGTACTATAACAATCAGTAGTAAATAAAAAATCCCACACATAAACCCCGAGCAATTCTCGAAACAACAAGGAATCGAGTGAGGAAGCGGTCTAAGGATGGTGGTCGTGGTCATCGCAACAAGGCGAAGCACCACCACGTCCTCGTCCGCAACCATGTGGATCCCGAAGGACCCAATTGCAAGAGGCTTATGTATAGGATCTTTTGAAACAATAAGTGATTACTCAATCACTTATGCCGATATACTAGCACGAAACAATTTTTATGTCAAGCCCCTCCCTTAAAACACAATCAAACTCAGACGATTTTTCATTTTTGGACCAAGCGTTGCGTCCAAGTCGTTTCGATGAATATGTCGGCCAAGAGACAATAAAAAACAACCTAAGAATTCTTCTACAGGCTGCTAAAGAGCGCTCTCACCCACCTGAACATCTCCTTTTTTATGGACCGCCAGGCTTGGGAAAAACAACCCTGGCGCATCTTATCGCAAATGAAATTGGGTGTCAAGTCAAGTTATCGGAA
>JAKAMX010000011.1 GCA_021812665.1 bacterium | reverse complement strand
GTTGTTCCCTATCTCCTCACTGATCGTCGCCTTCTCAACTCGCGCCTCATGGTGCTTGGTGACATGAAGGTCGAGTGGGCCAGCAATCGCCCGCTCCAGGGCCTGGATGCCTTGACGAAAGACAAGAGTGGTATCGTTGGACACCCCAACCGAGCGTTGCGCTCAATCGCTACCCCGCAGCACAAGCAACCCAAAGTGATGTTCACTACGGGCGCTTGCACGGTAGCGAATTACACCGATACAAAACGAGGACAGATTGGGGAATTCAACCATTGCCTCGGCGCACTGATTGTCGAAATCGAAGATGAAACTTTTTTTGTTCGCGAGCTCAATGCGGATGAACATGGATGCATCATCGATCTAGACATGGAATTTTGTCCGACCGGATGGCGGCCAGCAAAACGTGCGCAGGTTTTAGTGACAGGTGACATCCACGAGCGCTGGAAATGCGCTGAAGTGATTCGAGCGACCTTCGACGCGAAGGATAGCATTATGAATCTCGTTCGCCCTCGCTATCTCTTTTTGCATGACTTGCTGGACTTCCACTCCCGCAACCACCACCACAAAGACGACTGGCTCATTCCGTATGGCAAGCACAAGTTTGGCATCGAGAATGTGAAGAAGGAGGTTGATGACGCAATTCGATTTGTGAATCGTGTCACACCCGACGACTGCAAAACCAGAATCGTTTCCAGCAACCATGATCGCGCGATGACTCGGTGGATCAAGGACAGACAGTACGATTTCCGCAACGATCCAGAGAATGCCAGATTCTACATCGAGCTTATTGGCCCGATTATGGATGGCACCAGCAGGAGCAAAGGCGGAATTCAGATCCCCGACGCACTCATCACGTACGCAAAAAATCGCGTGGGCAAGAACATTCGTTTCCTAAAGCAGAGCGAAAGCTTTGTTGTGGGGAATGTTGAGCAAGCCCTGCATGGCGACAAGGCTGCTGGTGGAGCACGAGGCACCACTGCAAACCTTTCAACCATTGGCGTGAAGGTCAACAAAGGACACAGCCACACGGCAGAGATCGTCGGAGGTTGTTACAGCGCAGGCACGAGTGCGAACCGAATGGAATATGAGCAGGGCGAACCAAGTAGCCACGCTCATGCCCATATCCTTCAGTACTCAAACGGAAAACGCACCATCATCTTCATCGTTAATGGTCGCTACTGTTTGCCACGCCCGAAACCCTCAACCAAAGAGTAGCTCCTTTCACACCACCGCTGGTTCCCTGCTTTTGTAGGGAACCAGCTTCTTTTTCAGCCAAGGAATCGTTCGTTGGTTGAAAGAGGAATCGTTCTTTCACAATTCTCATTTCAAGGAGGGTGCATGATGATGCGCAGAGAAACGCTCATCGATAAGATCATTGCCCTACTTGATAGTGGGGAAATTACAATTTTGATTGTACCGCTCTACCCAGGATACGAGAGTTGGTATTTCCCTGATGAAAAAATTAGCCTCATCCGACAGCACATGGGCCCAACAAAATCAGTTGGCGCACTTGTGCATTCATGCCTGCACGAGCTCAATCCGGGCGCTCCGCATGACTGGATAAAGGACCAAGAAGAAAAAGTGGTTCAGGCTCTCACAGAACAAGAACGACAAAAACTTCTGTCGTTCTTGAAAAAAGCGCGGCGATAATTCATCTGCAGGAGATTGTAACCACCGTCAATAACCTGAATTCTATGGGGAGCGCACGTGAGTAATGGCCCAGGAAGGAAGACAAAGCATCACCGTAAACCTAAAAGTCTCGGCGGAAGGAGAACAAAAGAAAACACATCAATTGTCCCTCGCAGAGAACATGCAGCCTGGCACAAACTCTTTGATAACTACTCTGCTCAATTCATTTTGGAGAAGCTCAAAGTGTACCTGGTCATTTTTAGCGCTGTGGCCACCGAGGGCGAACTTTCGGGCGCAGGAATGATCAGCAAGCAACGCCTTGCATGGGAAATACTTTTTCGAGACAAAAACATTGAGGAGGTTCTCGAACTCATCAATAGGGTTTGGCTCGATCCCGATTTTGAATTTATCATAACTTCTTCGTGCGCCCTATGGTGCGTGCGGAGACTGAAGAAGAAATAAAAACCGAAGACGGAGCATCTCCTGCTCCGTCTTTTTATGTTATGTTCGCGGATGCTTCTTGCTCCACTCGGTCATATTTGAAGCACGTCGCTCAAGTGGTTGCGCAGGTCGGATCAAGCGCTCGCTTCCTTTTGGAATAAAATTTGTATGTGGCATATCGTAGAGCGTCTCCGCCATATCCCACAAATCTTCTTCAGCTGTTATCCATTTTGTACCAAAGCGTTTAAGATTGATTGGTTTTGAATATCCTCGGAGAGTCTTCTTTCCATTTTTTGATAAAAAATATTCGTGAAAATATGAGTAAGCAAGTTCGCGCGGAGTATGATAAATCGGGTCGCGGTAGCGAAGAACCGGATGGTTGGTCTTACTTATCGCACCCCAACGTCCGTTTTGCTTGAAGAGCGCAAGCGCATGGTCATCATCACCATTCCGACGAACGACACGCAAATTCATAAGCAAAGGTTTTTCTCCCTGAAGCCATAGAGCGAGACATGCGAGCATTGCTCCCTCAAGGCAATGCGCTTTTTTTTCACGCAATACTCGACGAGGTGACATGCAAGTCTCCCCTTTCTTTTCATAGTTTATGGGAAGAGCGTCCAAATAGTCTTGGATTTTTTGGGGGGTGTTGAGACGCTTAATGGTCTTCAGTTCTGATGAGCTGAGAGAAAACATGCATTACTTATACAAACGATTCCAAATAACTGCCGAGAAGTAGCCGAGCAAATACCCCATGATCGAGGTAACCAACGCGAGCGACACTGCTAACACAAAACTAAAATTGTCGACCATGAAGAGTGGCCGCAGCATGTGAAGCACAAAGATAAAATTGATCAAAGGCTGCGCTAGCCCAAACAATACGAAAACGGCCCAAATCAAATGCCAGGTTCCGAGAAGTACACCACAAACTAGTCCAGTTTTATGTGGATCAAAGTGAAGCATAGCAAATAATGCTTTCGAATAGATTTATGAGAGGTGCTTTGAAACGAGCTTTGTCATTTCAAACATGTTCACCATAGCCTTGCCTCCAAAAACCTTTTTGAGGGTTTCGTCTGCATTGATATTGCGCTTATTCTTTGGATCCTGGAGATTCTTGCCTTTGATGTACTCCCAAAGTTTTTTAACAACCTCAGAACGAGGCATAGGACCCTTTCCAACTACAGCTGCGAGATCTGGGCTGATAGTCATTGGCTTCATGAATGCGGAATTTGCTTTTGCTGCCATATATAAATTTATATTATTTAATAACGTGGATATTATACCATAGTAAATAAGCAAGTGTGAATAGATTTCCCTCGAGAAAATGTATAAATACCCAAAAGTATTCATTGACAAAACACAATTTTTTAGTTAGAACTTGCACAAGTAAGTTCTTTTAAACCTCACTACTATCCCCGAGGAGGGAAACAATGAGCATCCGGCTGGAAAGAAAACTCAAGCGCCTTAGCAAAGGCCTTCGAGCCCAGATCGTCACTGGTGAGCGCCCGTACAAATCTCATCCGGTGTCGCCGATTTCCAACTTCTTGGTTAGGACCAAGAAACATTGCAACGGCGGTAAGATGGTTGATGCGGGCCTCTGGCTCCAGCAGCACTGCTATAACGGTGGAAAGATTTTTCTCACCATGTCTGGTGCTGGCTCGACCTTCGAGCAAGGCATCATGATCAGTGAGCTCATCAGAGCAAACAAGATCGCCGCAATTTCTGTGACCGGCGCCAATCTCGAAGAAAGCCTGTACCGAGCAGTTGCTAGTACCGACTACGCCTACATCCCCAACTACCAGAAACTCACACGACGGCAAGAGAAAGAACTCGACAACGTCGGCCTCCGTCGCATAACAGACACCTTCCTGCCAGAGGATGAGTCTGTGCGCGTACTGCTCCCTCGGCTCGAGAAGCTATGGCGCAAGGCAATGCGAGAGAAGAAACAGTATCTCTGGCATGAGTATTTCATGCAGCTATTCGCTGAAGGAATCACCTTCGACAGCGATTCTCGAGACTGCTGGCTCTACAATGCATGGCGCAAAAACATACCAGTCATTGTTCCGGGGTGGGAAGATTCCACGATGGGAAACATTTTCACCCACGCGTGTTATGACGGAGACCACGAATTCCTGGCGAAGCACAAGCTCAAGAAGCCTGTCGATCCAAGGTGCGTTCTTCCTTCCATCGCTTACATGCACCGCTTGGCCGAATGGTACATGAACAACACAGCCGAGAAAAGTATTGCTTTTCTCCAGCTGGGCGGAGGAATCGCCGCCGATTTCCCAATCTGTGTCGTCCCCCACCTCAAGAAGGACTATCTCTACAAGCGAAGTTTGGAATTCCAGGAGGCAGTCATTCGCTCATGGGCTGGGTTTGTCGAAGTCGATGATGCAACCATGAGCTGTGGTTCCTACTCGGGCGCAGCGGCAGACGAGAAAGTTACTTGGGGCAAGCTCACCGAAGATGCTCCTGGATTTTTTATCTCCGGTGACTATACCCTGGCTTTTCCCGACCTCACTGCACTCATCCTCGGATGGTAGTAGTACACACACCAAAACACCGCCTCGCAGCGGTGTTTTTTCTATTTAGCAGCTTTCGCATCCACAATCGCACGTTTCGCTTCCTTTGTGTGGATGACCGCAATCTGCGCACACTTTTTCACGCTGCATATTGCAACAAGTTCCTGGCTTTCCTCTTGTCTTTGAGCCGCAATCCATGCACATAAATTTTTCGTTTTTATCTTCTTCCATTGTATTTAAATTATTCTAATAAATTACTACAGGCCAATTGGTCCTCCGCCACCAAGCAAAATTGAAACGCACGCAAACAATAAAACAAAATCAAATTCCCACCCCGTCTTATCCATAGCATTAAATGCTACACTCCACTTCATGTACTTCATCTTGATAGCGCCGATCATTACCAGCGCGAGAAGCAAAGCAGCTAACTGAGTATAAATTCCAAGCACTAAACCAAGCGCAGAAACAAACTCAATAGCGCCGAGCAAGAGAACAATCGCCGATGAGACACCCATACCTGACGCCATTATTTTTGACTTGGAGAGCTTTGGCCAGCTATGAACAAAAAATACAATTGCAACTGCCGCACGAAGAAGGAACAAACCAACATCATTGTATGCTAACAATTGTGTGAACATGCGCTATACATATTATCTAATAATAGATACTCGCAATAATTTTATGACAGTTGATACATTTTGGCAACACAAAACCCCCGGCAATTGGTTGCCGGGGGTTTGAATTCCTAACTGTCTCGATGTTTACCCAGACGGGTCCTGGTAAGGAGAAGATTGATTGCCAGGTCTTGGAGAATCCCCAGGTGCGGGTGTATATCCTCCACCCAAACAATCTGCCAGTTCGCACGAATACCGATGGTGCTCTTTTCTGCAATCTGCGGAAATTCTTCACGCACGAAGTTCCAGAAGATGTCGCCGAGAACCTTGATCTCGTTTTTGAGCTGAATGAACTCGAGATTTTTTTCGTTGCAACGACACTGCTCACCTCCGTCGCAGTATGTGAACGTTTCAACAAAGTCGTTCATACGCTTGCGGCGTTTTTGCATCAGTGTAAAGCCCCTGCGTAGCCCCTCACTTGCGATTCCGACCACGCGATCTTGTTTTTCGACGGGATGCTCAGGAGCGTTTTCCAGAATATCCTCTGTGGAAAGGCACTCCATTTCTGCCGCAATAGATAAGAACCACGAACCGATGTTCATCACTGCCTCCTTTTGTTGGTGGGTTAAAACAAGTACAGAATTTTTAATCTGTTAGCTATGGTAACACAGATTATCTGTAAGTCAATACTCTCGAAAGTTAATTGGCTTACTCCCCACCCAGCTTTCTTGTTAGCGCGTTGAGAATAACATCGAGGTCCATCGTTGCCACACCGGTAACCGTGTCGGCGCCACCATAGTAGATAAATACGGTTCCTTTATCTTTAGTGATCCCACATGGGAACACAACATTGTTCACGATACCAATTTTTTCATACTTCTCAACTGGTTCAAAAATCGGGTCCGCGGTGCGTGCGAGTACGATTGCTGGATCCTTCAAGTCGAGCAATACTGCTCCAACGCGATAGGTATTGTGGCTCTTTGAGACGCCGTGATAAAGCAGGAGCCATCCCTTTTTCGTTTTGATTGGCGGTGAAGCAATGCCAACTTTTGAGCTGTCCCACATATTGATGCGTGGCCCGATAACTCTGATGCAGCGTTTGATCGATTGTGTTGTGAAATCGAGCGACTTTATGTAGTCTCCACAAATCTCATTTGCTACGCGGTGCAACACATAGTAGTGCCCATCAACCTTTTCAGGAAAAATACAGGTGTCCTTATCATCAAAACCTTCTGGGGTAATGAGAACCGGCTTCTCCCACTTCCAGTTTTTCGCAAGAAAATTTTTCTCGCTAATTGAAGAGATGGCTACACGAGGCGGCCCAATACCATCAAACGCGGTGTAGCACATATAGAGTGTTTCGCCGATTTCTGTAATGCGTGGATCTTCGCAACCAGAATTTCCGCCAGCAACTTTCTTGAGTTCGAAGTTTTCGCGAGGAACATATATTGGCTCTGGGAGGCGCTCATCGATCGTGACGCCATCTTTTGATGATGCATAACCAATATATGAAGTATTGTCGTCAGCGAATGTTCTGTAGAGAATGTGCGTTTTGCCTGCAAGGCGTATTGCGGCTGGATTGAACACAGCCTTTGCTTCCCACGAGTGCATTGCGTTTGGCAAAATAATAGGATTATTCTTTGCGCGCTTGAAGCTAAACTTGCCTGCGGTAATTGGGCAGATGGTACCAATGAGGTCGCACATACTCATGTTGGCGACACAGACAGTAGTGTCAGATGCTCCGTAATAAATCGAGAGGATGTCTTTTTGAATAATTGCGCCCGACGGGAAAATCGTGTCAGCGACAGAACCCAAGATCTCGTACGCTTCAGTAGGAACTAAAAGTGGGCCTGCCGTGCGCCCTACAATCTCTGTTGGATTTTCTTGATCAAGCAAAACTGCCTCGATACCAAAAACGCGGTCGAGCTTCTCGGCGCCTTGGAAATAGTTTTGGATATGTGAGTATACAAGGAGCCAGCCACCATGGGTAGTTTTGAGCGGCGTTGCGCCAACCTCAACATGGTCTGTTGCGTTTCTTTTCAGATTGATCGTGTGAGTATCGATTTCTGCGTACCATTTGTCCCAGAATTTTTGATCCCAAAGCTGCTCAATATAGTCTACTTGCGCAATCGCAATTTTTACAGGAGGCATGTCAGTATTTACTGAAACGATGACCGTAATCTTTCCACCGATACGCTCTGGGAAAAGAGTCATCGCTTTCGCGTTGAACGGAGTAACCAGGTGTCGCTCGTCTATTGTTTTGAGATCTTTCGAGACAGCTACTGCGCATTTAATTCCTGGCGCCGCATACGGATAGACAGAAAGTGCGGTGTAAAAAATATAATACTGACCTTCAAAATATGTTACACGTGGATCTTCACATCCAAATTTCTCCCATGGCTCCTCCGGCTCGATAAATGGCATACGGTCCTCAAAATGAAGTCCGTCTTTACTTTTACCAATACCAATAATAGAGATTTGTTCTGGTTTCCGAAGTTTATCTACGGCAGACAAGGCGCGATATATACCGTAAAAAGTCTTGCCCTTCTTGATGATACTCATGTTGAAGGTCGCTGATGCTTCCCAGTAATGATTTCTGTCAGGAATAAGTATCGGATTTTGCTGCGATCTTTTTACGACGTACATAAACTATTTCTTTTTCATTATTTTACTATTTTGTAATTTCGGCATATGGTCTGCGGTCAATTCTTTCAAAAATGCATCCAAGTTTGCGGTAGCAACACACGAAACTTTGTCAGCGCCACCATAATACACCAGGAGCATTCCATCTTTTACTACAGCACCACACGAGTACACAACGCCGGCCTTGTAACCCTCGTTCTCGTACCACTCATCTGGCTCGAGAATGGGGCCACGGGATCGATGGAGGACTTTCGTTGGATCATTGAGATCCAATAGCATGGCAAAAAGTTTGTAGCGATTTGGATCATGGCCCTCCATCGCATGATACAAAACAAGCCAGCCGTACTTAGTTTTTATCGGTGCTGGTCCAACGCCGCGAATATGGCGATCACGCATTGCCCACAGTGGACTGTTTTGGTGAACGCTATAAATAAACGTATTGCCGTCAAAGTGGTCCATGCTGTCAAAATAATCGATCATGATCTCTGGCGAGATGCTGTGAAGAATTGCGTACTTCCCTTTGATTTTTTCTGGAAATAGCACCCAGTTTTTATGAATTTGCCCTGGAGGCGATATCAAAACTGGTGGTTTCCAGTTGAATCTTTTTGCCAGAAAATCTTCGAGACTGATCGAAGACATCGCCATACGCACTGACCCCCAGCCGTCGAATGCAGTATAAAAAAGATAGACACGGTCCTCGAGTAGTATCAAACGAGGGTCTTCGGAACCTCCTCCCCATCCACCACCAGAACTATAACCGAGCGACGCGTCGCTCTTGTTTTTTCTCAGGAAGTGGTAGTAAATCGGTATGGGGTGTTGCTCGGTGATAGTATACCCATCTTCGCTTGCAGCATACCCAAGCACTGAATTATCATCATCTCCGACAGCTCGATATACAATGTGAATCTTCCCGTCGTGGTAAATAGCTGTGGGGTTGAATGTGGCACGAGACTCCCACGGAGACCCCTCAGAAGGATTAATAATGGGATTGTTTGGGTGTCGCTCGAGAGCATTTACAAAACGCTTTGCTGGTGCGGCATGACGATGTACGCGTGTCGCGATGCGACGACGAGCAACACGCTTAGTTGTCGTCTTCTTTCTTAATACTTTCTTTGATGTAATTTTTTTGCCTCGTACAACCTTCTTCGCTGTCTTCTTTTTAGAGACAGCGGTGCGCTGAGTCTTCGGCTTTGTTTTCCGAGCTTTTTTTTCAACTTTCTTTTTTGTAGTTTTTTTAGGAGCGGCCATATTTGTCTTCGAGTCTTATGATGTCCTGTTCATCAAAATTACCATGAGCAATCTCGAGCACCTGCACATCATCATCTGGAGCCTCGAGGCGATGAGCCTCTGTTTTTTCAATAAAAAATTCTTCGTCGGGATTTCCGCGAATAATTTTGCTGCCAATCGTTATGAGAGGATGGCCAGACAAAACACGCCAAAACTCCGTTCTATTTTTATGTGTTTGCAAACTCAGTGATGCGTCTTTATGCACCGTAATGATCTTTACTGTACTGATTTCATTGAGCGTAAATTGCTCAAATTTCCCCCAGGGCTTTTCTACCGTAATAGTTTTCATTCAAGTGGTGATGAAGTGTACGCGACTATCCTTCGGAAATTATTTTCCTAATAAGTTTTGCAGTATCGCTCGCATTGGCGACCGGAATGCATGTGACGCCTGATCGTCGAGCGGCAAAATCGTTGCCTCCTGGGTCGAGTTTGTCACCCACAAACATAATAACATCTTTTTCAATATGCAAATAGTTCATAATCTTCTCCATTGCATATGCTTTATCGATTCCTGCCCTCGTGACGTCAACTGAAGTCATTCCACCGAAGCTCACCGCGAACCCAGGCAGGAGCGGTAGCATCACTTCTCGTATTGCCATGCGTTTTTTCTGATCAGGATCCCAAACTTCTTTTGCAGATATGGGTGCCTCCTGACCGCACGCAGAAAATGTTATTTGCGTGCCACGATCTTCTGCTACTGGGCCATATGAAGGCGTCGGAAGTGCCACCCCACTCTCAGATAAAGCCTTGTCCCACGCGGAAAGGATTTTGCTCTTTTCTGCGTCAGTAAGCAGCTCCTGATATATTGGGGTCCAGATGTTGTCTTTGTACACGTAGAGAGCGCTACCGTTTGTAGGGAACAAATAGAGGTTTCTTAGCACTTCAGGATTCTGACATGCCAAATGTCCCAATAATTGCTTTTGAAATTGCTGAAGTGAACCACCTGAAACGACGGCAACATTGTGATGTCCTAGGAGACTGCACAGTAGCCCTGACATTTCCTCCGTGATCGCAGATTTGCTTTCAGCAAGTGTGCCATCGAGATCAAACGCTATCGTAGAAAATGTTTGCATGTTGTTTAGTCCATTAATTTTATAACTAGAGACTAAATAACGCAAGAAATTGGGCTTAAAATTTATCGATTGTTTGTTTCGCCGTATGAGGATATAATTGATTTCAGGCTCATCGGGCCTATAAATTATCCCTAAACTATGAAAAAAACAGTATTAGCAGTTCTCTGTGCTTCTGTAGCACTTCCCCTCATCACCCTTGCGCAGGTGGCAGTCCCTACAGCAGTTCAAGCAAATTTTGATCAACTCAAGACGATCAATCAGCAGATCACTGCGCTACAGCAAACACGCGCAACAATCCTCAGCCAGATAACACAATCACTCAAACAAGGATCACGGGGTGATCAGGTGAAAATCTTGCAAGCGCTCCTCGCTTCTGATGCTTCAATATATCCAGAAGCATCAATCACGGGCTACTATGGTGCCATGACCGCCAAGGCAGTGAAACGCTTCCAGCAGAAACATGGCATTGATCCAGTGGGATCAATCGGTCCAAAGACCCGCAACAAGCTAAACGAACTCTTGGGCGATACCCCTATCGTGTTCGGTACAGCTTCGACAACTTCAACAAGCACGGTATACACCCACAGGGAACGAGAAGACGATAACGATCAAGGAGACAGACGCGAACGAAAGGATGCACGCCCTTGTGTAATCGTTCCACCAGGGCATTTGATTGCTCCAGGGTGGCTCCGCAAGCACAAAGAAGAAGATCGTCCTATTGTTCCTCCATGCCAGATTCTTCCTCCTGGCATCTCTGACAGGCTCAATGGTCAACCATCATCTACCACCACACCTCCTGTTGTAATAGACACCACTGCGCCAGTTTTGTCATCAATCGCTGTTTCAGCAACAACAACATCTGCAACAGTAACGTGGAACACAAACGAAGCAGCAACAAGCAACGTTTACTTCAGCATAAGCACACCAGTAAACCTCGCTTCATCGACCGCAGTACGAGACGCTGGACTTCTCACAAGCCATAGCCTTTCACTTACTGGTCTTACTGCCTCAACGACGTATTACTACCTAGTCAATTCGTTTGATGCATCGAAAAATGCTGCAACATCAACCGAACAATCGTTTGTAACAACTCACTAATTCTTCTCAACCAAGAATACAAAAAAGACCGCTCGAGCGGTCTTTTTTTGTGCTATAGTCAGGCTCATAAAGCATGAAAAAGCAAGTGGAACACTACGATGTAATTGTTATTGGCGGAGGCGCATCCGGCATGTTTGCCGCGGGGATCGCTGCAAAAAACGGTGCTCGCGTGCTTATTCTCGAAAAAAATAGACAAATGGGAGAAAAGCTCAAGATTACTGGCGGCGGGAGATGCAACATCACCAATGCTGAATATGACACCCGTGCGCTCCTAAAGCATTTCGGCGAAGGAGAGAAATTCCTGTACTCTGCCTTTGCCCAATTTGGTATCAAAGAAACATTTTCATACTTCGAAGAGCATGGGCTTCCTCTTGTAATACAGGAAAGGAAACGAGCGTTTCCAAAAACAGAACGAGCGATCGATGTGTTTTATGCGCTCGAACGGATTCTCAAGAAACATAAGGTGGTCATTAAGACAGACGAGAAAGTAACAGCTATAGAATCAAACGTTGGCAAGATTTCAGGCGTAAACACAAAAACCGGCACATATACGGCTGCAAACTATATTCTTGCCACCGGCGGTCAGTCGCATCCCGAAACGGGATCAACCGGTGACGGATTTCGATGGCTGTCTCGCCTGGGACACCATGTTGTTGAGCCGAAACCATCTATTGTGCCACTTGCAGTAAAAGAGCAGTGGGTGAAATCTCTTTCTGGAGTAAGCCTCTCATTTATGCGTATTACTTTTTATGTCGATGGTCAAAGAAAATTTAAAAAACTCGGCAAACTTTTGTTTACACATTTTGGACTCTCTGGCCCGCTAATTCTAAATAGCGCAAAAATGGTAGACGACCTTCTACATGAAGGAGTTGTAACCGCGACTATCGACGCTTATCCAGACACCGATCAGGGTGCGCTCGAAAGCAAAATCCTAAAAATATTTGATGCAAATAAAAATAAGATGCTTAAAAATATTTTTGAAGAATTAACTCCAGAAGGGACAAAAGATGCCATTCTTCCCCTGCTCGCCAATATAGATCCAGGCAAAAAAGTGCACAGTATCACCAAAGACGAGCGAAAACAAATTGCGACACTTTTAAAAGCGCTCCCACTCACTGTTACTGGCCTCATGGGTTACGATCGAGCTGTTATTGCAGATGGTGGTGTATCGTTGGCAGAAATAGATACAAGGACGATGCGATCAAAACTATTTCCAAACCTTTATATAACTGGTGACCTCCTTCACCTCAACCGCCAATCAGGTGGTTACTCACTACAGCTTTGCTGGACCACTGGCTTTGTAGCAGGAACACACGCAAGCCGCACGCTTGTTCAATAAACAAACGAGCATTTTGTGCTACTCCTTTGCTGGAGTTTTTTTACGAGGAGTCTTTTCTGCTTTACAAGCGAGCTCGTCCAACTTGCCCTCAATTGCCTTGAGGCGTAAAACAATGTGATGAATTGAAACCTCCTCTTCCTCTATCTCTTCTTCTGTTTTTTCAACAAGTTTCTTTTCGCGATTCATTCCAGAGAGAATGATCGCATCTCCGATAAAGAACTGAACCATGAGACCGGTGATGAGGAGGATACCGGTGCCAAGAGCAACCGACGGAAGACCAAACAATGAAGGGAAAAGCTGCGCAACTTCCCAGACACCTTTCCACACGAGAACGATTCCCACCGCTCCAATGAAAGCGTATATGATCGGCCAACGGCTCAAGCGGATGCGCACCTTGTCCTCTAATTTATCGAAAAAGTTAATTATTTCATCAATCATATTGTTATTTTATCACGAGCTCATAAATATGCTAAACGTCTATTGGATGATTTTTGTAAGCACCTCGCGAACGATCGCTGGATTCGTAAAAATCTGATCTTCATCTGATATTGCTGCAAGCGGAGCGGAAATGATGCGGTCATCTTCGACACCACAAAGCGAAAGTTCGACTTTTTTCTCAAGAGAATATTTGAGAAGCACGTGTGGCGGAATGAAAGCGTCATTGTACACCACATGGTCGACACGCTTGCCGAGACGCTCCTCAATACGCTCAATAAAATCTTCGGCCGTATAATTATCTGTCTCACCTTTCTTCGTCATAATATTTAAAATCAAAACGACTTTTGCGTTTGAATTTTTCACCGATTCTTTCATCCCGATTGGCAACAACACTGGAATTATACTCGAGTAAAGATCACCAGGGCATACAACAATACAATCAGCTTGAGCTACCGCGTCTGTCGCCATGCGCGATGCCGCGACAGCCGGCTTAAGATATATTTCTGAAATAGAATGCACGTCTGGGTTCCACAAAGGGTTTCGAGCAATCGTATCAATATTAGTTTCGCCCGAGATCGTATTACCCATGCTAAGTCGCGCGCACAATTCAGTTTTCTCGTGGGTAATCGGCAATACCCGATGATCTCCAAGACTACAAATTTTCCACATCGTTTCGAGCGCATGCTCAGGCGTACTTACTTTTTCAAGTGCATGGAATAGAAGATTTTTAACTGGATGCCCGTCAAGCGATCCATTTTGATAGCGAAAAGAAAGCGTTTTGGACATTATCTCATCATCACAAAGCGCGATGATGCATTTTGTAAGATCACCAGTATAGCCACTGCCGTCGTATTCCCGCTGAAGTGTCCCCGTAGACCCGCCAGAGTCGGTACTGGGACAGATCGCTGTAATGGCGATATCGGGAATACTTTTGAGCGCGAGAAGCACCTGAGAGTGTCCCGTGCCGCCACCAATAGTAACAATTTTCTTCATTGTTTCTAAAGCAAATAATTAATGACGCTCGGCAACCACCAATCTCGAGAGAAAATAAGT
Source organism: bacterium (assembly GCA_021812665.1). GTDB lineage: Bacteria > Patescibacteriota > Minisyncoccia > Phycocordibacterales > UBA1550 > UBA1550. The sequence continues at coordinate 5,312 of JAKAMX010000011.1, read as the reverse complement.
GTAAGGCCAATAATGATCATAATGAGCAGAACTATTCGTATTACGCGAATTGTTGGGCTCGAGTTATCCTCAATATTTTTCCAGGGTAATGTCATAGATTAAAATGTTTGCATTGAATTAAGTTTTGCTCTTGTTTTGGGTCCAACTGTTCCGTACGCTGACTCTCCAGGCCGTGAAAGGCCATAACGCAGTTGTAACCTTTTAATGGCTGAAACTGTTGCAGGACCTAAATAACCAGTAACCTTGCCTTCTGGATAGAGTGACGGATCCTGTTTCAAGAAATTCTGTAGCGCTGACACCTGTGCACCCCTCGATCCTGCTCGCAGTGCCACCGTAAACGTCATTGTCCGGACTACTGCGATTCCTGACTGAGTAACCTGCGTTGTACTTGTGGTCGTTGATAAAGCAACAGGAACCTGTGGAGTTTGAACGACGGGAGCCACATAGCCTGCTGGATATATCGTTAAGTTGATAACTTTTACTTTTGTTGCGTCATACGTGCCGTCAGCATTTTGTGGATAGACCGAAATGGTAAGCGGTTGCGCAACGGTGCTTCCGTTTGCAATTGAGACCGTTGTAGTACCCATTATCGGAAGTGCTGCGCTAAAAGCTGGCGCTCCACACAAAAGCGGCGTAGTTGTTGTGCCTTGAACATTACTCCACGTCAATGAATTTCCACAAGGAATTTGCAAATTGACTCCAGGAGCATTGTTTGCAACCCACGACAAACTGATATTGTCGCCAGATATCACACTCGCGCGTGAACCAGTAAAGTTGGTTATAGATGCCGCGAGCGGAAGCGCTTTGGGTGTAATGGTAAATGTCACTGAGCGAGCGTGTGTCGCATCATATACTCCAGGAGAGATTGCCGGGAATATTCTGACTGTTTCATCGATGGCTGAATAGGTCGAATTTGTAAAATTGATAGTTACCGAGCCAGACGCAGGCAAGTCAGAGGTGTATGCTAGCTGCGCACATTTTATGGCATCGACCACCGACGGACTCGTCGATGTGATCGTGATTCCGTCCTTACAGTCAAACTGAAGATTTGCACCAGGCACCTCGATCCCAGTCCAGTTGAGTGTTATCGGAGTGCCTACTGATGATCCTGGTTGTGTTGCATAATTGAAATCAGTAATAGGATTTGGCACCGCGCCGACAGTGAGAACGACCGTCATTCCACCAGCATCATAGTCTGCGCCATTTGAATCTTTTGGTATCAAACGCACCGGGATACTCATCGTATTGCCGGTAAGATTTGCAATATAGAAACCAACTGCGTCTGAGATATTTGTGCTTGCCGTCTGCCTGGTATTACAAGTAAAAACCGTACCATCATCTTTTTTAATCTTCACTCCCGTCGATGGGCAGGTAAAGTAGATTGTGTTCCCTGTTCCATTTGCGATATTCCAGGATAAGCTCGTGGAATATCCATAGCTCAGCGTGTCTGGCGATGCAGTAAATACCGTAACCATCGGTGCCACCTGAGCAGAAACAGACGGCACACCCCCTAGAAAATATCCAACGACCAACGCGAGCGACAGTAATACTTTTGATTTCATATGATTGATATTATATCGCAGAACGAACTAGAGAAATAGCAGGTTCTGATCGGTGTCATCGATACTGGTACCCTTCGTCTTTTGTTTGAGCGCATTGTGTGTTGACGCTAAATACACCACCCTTTTCCCCAATTTATCCTCGAGTGTGTCGATTTGCTGATGAATAATCTGCAGTTTCTTCGCTTTTGAACCAGTGTTAAAAAGATCTTCTTGTTGCACATAGTTTTCAACAAGATTTTCAAGCGTGACACCAGTGGTGCGATACTTTGTCCCCCGCGCGTAAATAGAATCAAACTGCTCGCACATTTCTTCCAAAATTATTTCTGGAGCATTCGAAGGCGTCTTTAGACGCACTGACGCCTTTGTGTATTTCATATTCTGATCCTTGAGAAAAATTACTATTTTAAGCGGAACAAGTTTATATCGTCGGGCCTTTCTGCATGCATCTTCTATGTTTTTTGAAAGCTGTGACCAGAGAAATAGTTTGTCACCTGTTGCGGGATGAAATGTGTGTGTTTTTTGTATCGAGGAATATGTTGTTTTGAGCTCTGTGTCCATTCCAATAGCAATTTCTCCGTGGAGCTCACGCCAGATGGATTCGTATGGCGCTGATAAATTCTGCCTGACCCATTCCAAGCTCTTGTTGCTAAAATCAAGCGCTGTGTGTATACCTCGTTTTGTTAAAATTTGTGCCGTCTTTGGACCAATGCCCCAGATTTTTTCGATCGGCTTTTTTGCTAAAAATTCGTTCACATTGCTTCGCTCAATAATAGTGAGCCCATTTGGTTTTACCCAATTTGACGCAACCTTTGCCAAAACTTTTGTAGGAGCAAGACCGACCGACACCGAAAGTCCGAGCTCCTCGTTTACTTCTTTTTTAATTTTTTCTGCAATCTGTCTATATGAAAGCTTGAGCGTGCGATCAAGTCCAGTCATATCTGCAAAACATTCATCGATACTGTACTCCTCGATGTCATAGGCATAGCGACGCACAATATCAAACATCATTTCAGAATAATGCGCATACGCTTTGTAGTCGCCCGGCAAAATGGTAACTTGAGGAAAATCTTTTTTGACTCGGTAAATAGACATGCCGCGCGAGACGCCGAGCGCTTTTGCTTCATATGACAAAGCCGAAACGATCCCGCGCTCCTCTCCCGTAACCACTGGTAGCCCCTTGAGTGCGGGATTCTTCGCGACCTCGACGCTGACAAAAAACGCATCACCATCAATGTGCAAAATAACCTTGTTTTCTATAGTTTTTTTGAAATCGGCGTCCTCCATCTTCCTATTATACCGCGCGGAACAATAGAATAAGGCCTGTGCATAACCAGATATTTTGTCGCAATATGCGTGGTATAATTATATCGTTCCATTTATTAGTTCATAAACGTATTATGCAAAATAAAATTCGTAATTTTGCCCTCGTGATCGGTGGGGCAGCGATTCTCCTTTCGGCATCGACAGCGTTTGCGCAACAGCCAGGCGTCATGATGAGATACAACGACCGAAATGAAAATCGTGGACAGAATTCAGGTTCTTTCGAAAGAGACCGCGCAACCACAACAAACAGAATGATGGAGCGCGATCAAGAGCGTCGTGATGAAATGCGCCAAAAAGCTGAAAAGCAGATGGAGCAAATCGAGGACAAACAGAAGCAAAGAATGGCAGTAAACTTGTCGCGTCAGTTTGATAATCTCAATCAGACATGGACTCGCCACTTCATGCAACTCCTCGATCGCTACACAGCGATCTTGCAAAAGGTAAAGGATCGCGCAAGCGCAGCCGCCGCAGCTGGTAAGGATGTATCCAAGACCAATGCAGCTATCGCAAGCGCACAGACAGCAATCACAACCGCTCGAACTGCAGTCGCCGCACAGCAAGCAAAAACTTTTGTGATCAATCTCTCTGTTGCTTCTTCGACCATCACTACAGCAACATCAACGCCAACCGGACAGGATCAAATGATGAAAGGCCTCCGAAACGCTTTCCAGGTTCTTCACAAGCAATTGTTTGACAGTTTGACCGCGCTCCGCGATGGCGCTATGCAAGATGCGCGCAAGGCAGTTCAGGGCGCTATCCAATCACTTGGACAAGTTCCAGGGGTCGATGAAGTACACGCAACTTCAACAGCAACAAGCACTAAAAACGACTAAAAATCATGGATAATCAAACAATACAAGGAATGCCGACCGCTCCATCTTCTAGAAAAGGCATCTATGTTGGCGTCGTTGTTGTGTTGGCACTACTCGCACTTCTCTACTGGTACTACATGCCGACACAGCAACCAGAATCATCTCTTGGCAACGTGCAAGCACCAGCTTTGTCAGCTGGCAATACAACAGCCGATATTCAGGGCGATCTCAATAACACCCCAGATGCTGGATCAGCTCTCGGCCAGGATAGCAACAACACCAACGTAACGATCAATTCTCTCTAGTTGCTGAATTGATAAAGATTTAAAAAAAACCCGCAGCAATGCGGGTTTTTTTAGTATCAATTTTAATTGAGCGCGCTAAAAAATTTTATGAGATTTGCAATGTGGCCATCGAGTGTCACACCGAGTGAGTCGCAACCAAGGTATATCGTCGATCGATCAATTTTTGCAGCAAAGGTTTTCTCGACCAATCGCTTTTTGATCGAACTCACTTTCATTTCTCCGTACGAGATTGGATTGAGCTTTTTATATGCATAAAAGATGCCACTGATCTCGTCACACGCCAGAAGAGCAGCCGCGAGTTTCGTTTTGGGCCGAACGCTTGGATCACTATAGTCATATGCGTGCGCTTCGACTGCATAAATGAGATCGTTTGGGTATCCCCACTCCTTGAACCATGTTACAGACTGCGCTGGGTGCACCTCGGGGTACTTTTCAAAATCCAAATCGTGCAATAGCCCTGTTGTATACCAGAGCTCTCGATTCTCACCAAACTGCTCAGCATATCCTTCCATCGCTCGCGCAACCATAGACGCATGGTGCAACAAGTAACTATCCTGCGTATATTTCTCTAAAACCTTTTGCGCCTCATCTCGCGTCGGAAGGCTCATGTTTTATCGCTCGTCGTTTAGTACTTCCTCTGACTCTAGATCTGTTGTTGTTGGGCGAAGAATAGGCCCCACGTTTGCTTTACGGAGGACAAAAAAGAGACCAGTGATCGTCGCTGCTGCAAGGCTTGCGAACTCGATAAGCCCAATACCGGCGAGAACACCAATAGCTGCAGTGACCCAAATACCCGCTGCGGTGGTGAGCCCGTGTACGTGCTTGTTTGTTTTGATGATGACACCAGCACCGAGAAAGCCTACGCCGACCGTGATGTTTGCGATTACGCTTAGGAATCCGCTGTTGTGAGAAATAATATCAAGCAAGTTTGCCTGAGAAAGCGCCATGATGGATGGCAACTGAAGACCGATGATTGCAAATATCGCTGAACCAGCAGCAACAGTGAGTCCTGTCTTTAATCCTGCTTCTCTACCTGCAATCTCTCTCTCCACACCAATAAGCGCACCCAATAAAATAGCGATCCCCAGCCGATAGGCCATTTGTTCAAAAGTTAACATAAGTAGATTATAAACTAGTTATTTATTCCTGCCCAGAAGGCACGATGTATTTGTTGAGAAGTTGCGTGTATTTCTCCTGCAAATCTTTTGGAATCTTTGGGTGCTTCAGTGGCGTCATTTCGCCGTTTTTTTCTATGATAGTGCTTGCTTTGTCGAAGAAGAAACCTTTTGGTGTCGCAAGAAAGAGGTACG
>JAKAMX010000053.1 GCA_021812665.1 bacterium | reverse complement strand
TTGGTTTCTCTGCTCTGGGCATACACTAAGTATACCGACGCTGCAGACCAAAGTAAACTTTGCTTTCTGGTCGTCACCTCAAACCATATAAAACCTTATGACACCAGAGCCAATGTCCGGGATTGAACCGGAGACCTCGTTCTTACCAAGAACGTGCTCTACCAACTGAGCTACATTGGCTTAATACTGAATCTCCCCTCTATCCTCAAGTAAGCAGTTGATATGGTGGACCTACCAAAACAGCTACATTGGCTTAATACTGAATCTTTACTAACGTACTCAGCACTTTTGACACGATACACTATTTCCCTTGATTTTTCAATTCTTTTAGGCAACTGTCTTGTAAAATTGCACAGAAGTGTTATACTAACAACTTATAGCGGGGTGGAGAAGCGGTATCTCATCAGGCCCATAACCTGAGGACGCCCGTTCGATTCGGGCCCCCGCAACAAGAATTTTGCAAAAGTGCCGGCTCTATGTTGTCGGCATTTTTGCAACCATTCGGCAGGTGCGAAAAAAGCCGGTGTAGTTCAATGGTAGAACGAAGGACTCATAAGCCTTAGACAGAGGTCCGATTCCTCTCATCGGCACAAAGACAAATTTAGCAGAGCACTTCTCTGCTATTTTTGTGCCAGTCTCCCGTAGGTGAGAATCGGACCGTAGGCGACTGATTTTCTTGGGCTCAGTAGAGACCTTTGAAAATCGGAGTTCCGGCTGAAAGGAGGGGCGATTCCTCTCATCGGCACAAAAAGAAAAACCCTGCCTCTAGTGAGACAGGGTTTGCTTTTCGTCCTGCATTATTTTGAGACAGTGCGCTCCCATGTTCCCGGAATATACACCGTCTCAATCACACGATGGGGAGACACACGGTATCCGCCCTCCGCGTGGAATACGAGCTTGCCATCCTCATGCACCGTTGCACCGCAATACCCATTACCCACCAGAGATGTCTGGGCACAGCAACGAACAGTGAGACCAGCGCTCCGATACTCCACCCAGCCTCGATGGACCGATTGATCTTCCTGCTTGTACGGATATTTCTTGTTCCGCAAAACAAATTCAATGCAATCGTTCATGAGCATTTCCATCTTTGCCTGATAGCTTGTCGGACCAGGAGGTTCAAAAAGCGTAGAGTAGCGACAGTGCTCACAACCGTACGCGTGAGCTTGAATCGCTCCCTCCCACTCTCCTCCTCGAAGGTATCTCTTCATTTGAATAGATGAAGGAACTCCCCCAACGATTTGAGCATTGGCATCAAGCACCAGCGCTCCACGTTCGTGGACAGTGAGCTCAAGTGCTACGTTTGACTCACCCAGACCACTTTCCTTCTTCGTAAAGGAAAGGCGAAACCAGATGGTAAAAACTCCCGCTTCATAGCGAGAAAACTTCTTGGACTCATACTTGACCTCTTCCCGTTTTGAGCCGTCCCAGAGACGACCAACGCGCGTGCCGTGAAGATCTGCAATATGGAAACAGTAGCCCACAACCTTCAAAAAATCAGACTTCCATGAAACTGCATTTTTCCTAGGCATCACACCCTCCTGTCTCTGACTTCTCGATAATGAAGAGATTTACACAACAGCATCTGCACTAAGCATGCCGAGAAAAGCTAACAATGTCAATACTTGCGATCTGGCTCAGAATTGTATTTTTTAGATTATTTTGCTAGAATGCCCGCATTACAAGTCGTAATAACATATTGCAGTCGTAGCTCAACTGGTTAGAGCATCCGCCTGTCACGTGGAAGGTTGCCGGTTCGAGCCCGGTCGACTGCGCAATAAAAGGAAAAGCCCAAGGTTCTTAAACCTTGGGCTTTTCCTTTTATTGCGCAAAATGAGCGCGTATTTTATAGGTGCCCTAATTCCCTAAATGCCATCTCAAATCTATTGACGGTGTCTCGGGCCATTTTCTTTGTAAGTTCCATCGTTGAAGCCTCGTGAGCAATAAGGTTGCGCATTTTATGCGCTTCCCACAAGTCGTCGTACGAATGGATTGTCCCCGGACTCATTGCTTTTAATTTTTCACCGAGCGTCTCACCCTGATATCCTTCGCTATCTAAAATTTCATCAAGCATGTTGTCTGCTTCAAGTATCGCAAGCTTCCACTCTGCCGGATTTTCTGAGTTTACATGTTCCAGCACAACCTCCCACTTGATAGACATGACCGTAGCGTTGCTTTCCTCTTTGATTGGTGCAAATTTTTTATTATATTCTTTTTTAATTTCGCTTACTCGCATGGTGAGAAGGAAAAACCCCGCAAGAAGCACAATTGAAAGAACGCCCAGAGCATTACCCGAAGAAAGCAGTAGACCCTGCAGAATTCCCACGTTTACTTTAGCTCCAAAAAACGATAGCAACCCTTCTGTCGTCTGCCCCGACAATATTGCATCAGGCGATATCGGCGTAATGTTTTTTGTAATATATATAAACAAGAGAACGCCTGCAACAATCATCAAGTCAATCATTGCCTCATCAGTTTTGAAAAAATCTTTCATGAATTTAAAACCCTCTAACTTTTTCAAAGTCACCACCAGCGTCAAAAAGAGCCTCTTCCCCGAAACTTGGTGCGATAAATTGAATCCCGAGAGGGAGCTTGGAACCTCCCTCTTCAATGAACCCGGATGGAATTGAGATTGCAGGAACTCCAGCAATGTTTACCGATACCGTAAAAATATCAGCTAAATACATTTGCAAGGGGTCATTTGTTTTCTCCCCAATCTTGAATGCGGCGGTTGGTGTTGTCGGCGTAGCAATAATATCAACCCCCTCAAAAGCCTTTTGTAGGTCAAGACGAAGCATCTCGCGCACAGCCGAAGCACGACCATAATACTCATCATGGTATCCAGAGGAGAGGACATACGTTCCCAAAAGGATACGCCTGCGGACCTCGCGACCAAACCCCTCTCCTCTCGAACGTGCATAGTCCCCTAAAAGATTTGTTCCATCTGCATGAAACCCATAGCGTACACCGTCAAGACGAGCAAGATTTGAGGAAACTTCTGCAGGCATGAGAATGTAATAGACAGAAAGACCATGAGCAAGTGATGGCAATGATATATCTCGAATTTCATACCCCGCATTTTTCATTTTTGCGATAGAGGCATCAAAATTGCGAAGCACTTCAGGGTCAACACCTTTCATTCGAACAAAATCAACAGGCACTCCAATTACTTTTGGTTTTTTATTTTCTTTATGAGGAAAATTGTCGGGATATGAGGTGCTATCTAAAGGATCCTTCCCTTTAATTACATCAAAAATGATCTTGGCATCTTCAACAGTTTTAGCAAGTGGACCAATTTGATCAAGAGATGAAGCCATTGCAATAAGCCCAGAGCGCGAAACTGCTCCATAGGTCGGTTTTAGTCCAACGACGCCGCAGAATGCCGCTGGTTGACGGATTGACCCGCCCGTATCAGACCCCAGAGCTCCAAGCACTGTTCCTGAGGCGATGGCAGAAGCTGAGCCGCCCGATGATCCCCCAGGAACACGACTGAGATCATGAGGATTTTTCGTAACACCAAAAGCAGAGTTTTCTGTAGAGCTTCCCATTGCAAACTCATCCATATTGGTACGCCCGAGAAAGACCGCACCTGCATCACGGAGTCGCGCAACAACATGAGCATCATAGGTTGCGCGATAGTGCTCGAGCATTTTAGATGAAGCACTCGCGATCTTCCCTTTCATTAAAATATTATCCTTAAGCGCGATGGGGATACCTGTGAGAAGCGTACCCGTTCCAGCATCAAGCATTTTTTGTGCCGCATCAGCACTCGCAAGCGCATCATCAAAAATTTCACGGTATGCGTTTAGCTCACTCTTTGTATGCGCTTCTTTGAGAAAATGCTCCACCAATTCACGTGCAGTGATCTCCTTGTTTACAAGAAGTTCGTGTGCCTTTTTAATTGTAAGAGATGAAATATCCATACTAGAGAATCTTCTTTACCAAAACACGGTTACCATCACGTGATGGCGCTGCCGCAATGAGTTCCTCAGTAAAAAGTCCAGCCTCATGCGGTTCGGCATCATCGCGCATTACATTATGGAGCTCCCCAGCCTTTGCGGGGCCAAGTTCTGCAGTCACCTCTTTTATTTGTGAGACATAGGCGAGTATTTCACCCAAATCGTGCCGCAGAAGCTCCTTTTCGGTGTCTGAGACCACAATGCGGGCTAGACCCGCAAGATGTTCAACGTCTTTCAGCTCAATTTCCATATAGGCGATTGTAGCACGATTTTGCCGCCTCTGCGACCCATTTTGCCCACGAGTAATGGGTTAGGCGAGCATCTTCAGAAAATCCTTTTCAGTAAGCACTTTTATGCCAAGTGTCTGTGCCTTGGCATATTTTGACCCAGGGTTCTCCCCCGCAACCACAAAATCCGTTTTTGCAGACACGCTTTCTGCTATCTCACCCCCTCGTGCGCGGACTGCTTTTTTCGCATCATCCCGTCCCATTGAACTCAATGTTCCGGTGAGTAC
>JAKAMX010000052.1 GCA_021812665.1 bacterium | reverse complement strand
TTCCGATCTTTGGCAACGTGCTGAGCCCAGACGAATTCATTGCCGAGTATGGTGTTCCTGCACTACGCTACTACTGCGCGCGAGAAGTATCACCAACCGACGATTGGGATCTAACGAGAGAGAAATTCAAAGAGGTGTACAACGCAAACCTCGCAAACGGTTTGGGCAACCTTGTCTCACGTACACTAAAAATGTCCGACCAGTATTTTGCCGGTCTTGTTACTGGAGATGCGGTGGGGGTACCTCCAATGGGCACTCATTCAGGCGTTCCTGGTGAGCAGGGGGAGGCGGCAGGCCTTAACATCCCATATATCCTCGTGAACCACCTGCTGCCCCGATATCATGCTCATATGCGCGCGTATGAGGTACATAAGGCCACCGATGTGATCTGGGAGCTCATTGGCGATCTCGATCAATTCATCACCGACTATGAGCCATTTAAGCTTGTTAAAACTGATAAAGATGCAGCTCAAAAAGTGATTTGGGGTTTGTTGTACGGTCTCCGGGAATTGAGCGCAATGCTTTCGCCGATAATGCCGGACACTGCAGATATGATCAGGGATTTAGTTCAAGCAAAAGAAGAAGCTGCTGGTCAAATCACTTTTAAAACAAAACTTCCTGCAAACCCACTCTTCATGCGAAAAGAGTAATCCAATGATTCCTCGGTACTTTGATATTCATGCGCATGTAAACGACAAGCGCTTTGATGAAGATAGAGAAAATGTTTTTGCGCGCATGCGCGAACACAATGTTTTTGCGGTGGATGTCGGGACAGACAAGAAAACTTCACAGGCAGTTGTTGCGCTCGCAGAAAATTCTGGTGACACTGTTTATGCATCGATTGGTATTCATCCAATAGACGATCGTAACGAAAAATTCGACAAAGATTTTTTTGATGCACTCGCACGCAGCTCAACTGTTGTTGCAGTGGGGGAGTGCGGCCTAGACTACTCACGATTAGATGATGTTGCAGATATCGCTGCTGAAAAATTGCGACAAAAGGAACTCTTTGCTGCGCAGATTGATTTTGCGCTAGAGCACGATCTACCGCTCATGATCCATTGTCGCGATAGCGAGAAATCGCTTGTCGACGCGCATCGAGATGTGCTCGACATGTTGCATGAAAAGAAAAAAACAGCAGGAACAAAATTGCGTGGCGATGTGCATTTCTTTTCTCAAACTATTGAAATTGCACGCGAATATTTCGATTTGGATTTCACAATCTCTTTTACTGGCGTGATTACATTTGCGCGTGAATATGATGACGTAATAAAACTCGCTCCACTTGATCGACTGATGGCAGAAACCGATTGTCCATATGTTGCACCACTTCCGTATCGTGGCAAGCGCAACGAGCCGGTTTATGTTGAAGAAGTAGTTAAAAAAATTGCCGAACTTCGTGGCGAAGATTTAGAGGTTGTTCGTGCTGCTCTCGTGCAAAACGCGCTGCAGTTTTTCCGTATTAAATAAAAAAACCACCAGTCCGAAGACATGGTGGTCGTGTTGATTGGGTGCGCGTTAGCGCTTCTTGTCCGGTTTCTCCTTCAGGAGCTTCTTGATGCAGTCCAGCGTGACCGTTTCGACGACCCTGGGGCCACCGATGATCATGATGCCGGCCGTGTGGGGGTCCAGTTCGCCCCCGGACTTCATGAGGTCACCCATGAACGCGATCGCCTCCTCCTTGTTCTGGCAAGGGAACCAGCGTCCATCGAGCTTCTTGCAGGAGTGCCTTGCGGCGAAGCTCTTGCAGTACGGGGTGAAGAGCATGAGCCCTTTCTTTTTTCCGGTGAGCAATGCTACGAATGCTTCCACGGGTTTCTCCTTAAAAGAATTTGCCAAATGCCGATTTGGCGTGGTCTGGCGGTAATCTAGCACGAAATATCCCAAAAGTCAAGTATTTCCTGGGTTTTTGACTTATCTCCGATGCTCTGGTAGGATACTGGGGACTAAATGAGTTTGAACAAAAACGGCTCATTTGGGGTTAATAGAAGCATTAATATTGAAAATATGGATCATAATGAACACACGGAGCCTCGTATTTACGAATTAGGCTACCATCTTGTGCCGACGATCGCCGAGGAAAACATCCAGGCAGCGTCCAAAGCCGTGCGTGGTATGGTTGAGCGGATCTCTAAGGAAATCATTGCTGAGGAGAATCCGGTCTTCATTGACCTCGCCTACACAATCGTGAAAACGGTTGATCACAAAAACAAGCGTTTTGATAACGCATACTTTGGTTGGATTAAGTTTGAGGGGGAGCCTGCAGGTATCGCGCAGCTTGAGGAAGGTCTCAAAAAAGATGAGAACGTTCTCCGCTACCTCGTTGTAAAGACACTTCGCGAGGATACATTTATCGCAAAAACTTTCACTGCGGTAAAAGCAAAGGTTCGCGAAAAGGAGCCTATGGCAGCGATCAAGCCAGTTGCAGCAGAAGGGGAAGAGGTAGCTGCAGTAGAAGGTGACGCGCTAGACAAGGCAGCTGAAGAATTGGTAGCATAACAATTATGTATATCAACAAAGCAATCGTTTACGGAAACCTCACCCGCGATCCTGAAATGAAAGCGCTTCCTTCAGGACAGCAGGTCACCAGTTTTAGCCTTGCAACCAATCGCGTTTGGAAAGACAAGATGGGCGCAAAGCAGGAGAGCGTTGATTATCACAACATCGTTCTCTTTGGAAAACTCGCAGAGCTCGCAGCGCAGTATCTCAAAAAAGGAAGCGGTGTATATATCGAGGGTCGTATGCAGACAAGAAGCTGGGACGACGCAAGCGGTAAAAAATATCGCATGGAAGTTGTTGCAGATACGATGCAGTTTGGACCACGCTCAAGCGGCGCACCAAGTACCGGAGGTTACTCTGCTCCAGCATCAAAGAGCTCACCAAAAGCTCCTGAAGTTCTCGAAACGATTGAATACCCTGAAGAAGACATTAACCCAGACGATATTCCATTCTAATTATGAAAACAAATACACAGTGCCATTTCTCGGCAAACAATGTAAAACTTATCGACTACAAAGATGTTGATATTTTGAAGAAGTTTTTGAACCCACATGCACGCATGATTGCAGGCAAGCGCACCGGCGTTTGCGCAAAGCACCAGCGTCAGCTCGCGCAGGCAGTAAAGCGTGCGCGCTTCATGGGCCTTCTCCCATTCGTTGCGAAATAAATTGAAAAATAGAAAAAGGTCCGACCTTGGAATTCAAAAGGTCGGATCTTTTTCTATTGCCATGTATTCAAATAAAAAAAGGGCCCCATTGCGGGGCCCTCGTGGTGTTGAGGTGCTACTTCGAGAGAGACGCGAAGCGAATCTTCCTGCAGCGATGGAGTCCGTAGTGCTGCCATGGGCAGCGGTTCTGCGAACTTGAATCGCAGACTCCATTCTCGCAGGAGGTCGCATGCTTCGGCTCGAACGACTTGGGGTCGATGCCGATGCGGACGATCTGCTTGATGTGCTCAAGCGAGAGGCGCGTGGGCGGAACTTCCTTGGCGGTGAGGCTCCCATTCAGGAGCGACTGCATGCCGTGGTGGAAGAACCACTCTTCGCAGCCCGGAACGACGCCTTCAGAAGAGAGGGTCTTCCAGTCAGTTGTCTGGACGACGCCACCCTTCTTCTGCTGTTCCGCGAGGCGGAGAATCTGCGCCGTGTCGTAGAGCGTCAGGCCGTAGACCTTGTTGGTGAAGATCTGGACATTGCCCGTTGAGCGCTTCTGGATGATGACGGCCGCCTGACCGCCCTGAGGCGATCGTGCGAACTTGTTCATCAGCTCATCGTCTGACTCGATGGTCACGATTTTGAGCATCGAGTCTCGCGGCCCTGGGGTCGTTTCGACCTGGGCGATCTTCTCGAACTGCTCCTTCGTTGAGGTCCAGAACCTTAGCTGTTCCTGGTACTTCGCCTCGATGGCCTGCAGAGCCCAGTCCATGACTTTCTTGGAACTGCTGGGGTGCTGCTGATGAAGGATTTTCACCATGCTGGGCAGGTCGAAGGGCTGTGAAGAACCCTTGAGGTCGTTGTGAACGACGAAGTGGAGGATTTTCTCCAGGGCCGGGTCTTCATGAACGCCGAGAGCTTCGGCGACCAGGGTCGTTGCGCACGCACCTTCTTTGCGAGCGCTGGTTTCGGTGGGGTGCTCGTCAAAACGACCACCGCCGACGCCAACCAGAATGATTCCGTCTTGCTCGTATTCGGCCGCAGTGCGACCGTCAGGAGTGGCACCACCGGTGCTCCAGAAGGTCACCTTGGCCTTCGCGATGCCCGGGAACTTCGCTTCTCCGAAAGTTCGGAGAAGCCACACGGCCACGATCTCGTCGAGATGCGGGGCGACGTGGGTAACGATCTCTCTGAACTTCTTCGTCTTCATAACTACCTCGTTTGAGGGGAGCCAAGCGCTCCAACGTTGATGTAAAGGTACTATCTGTCCTAACGGACGTCCCCGTAGGTACTTTAAAACAATAGCATAAAAACAATCAAAAGTCAATGTCTTTAATAGATGTCCTTTACCTCTACTTTA
>JAKAMX010000010.1 GCA_021812665.1 bacterium | reverse complement strand
CATGTACCAGGGTCGCAATACATGGCTTGCAGTGCAGAGCTTTGGTATGCCGCGCTCAGCGTGCCCTGTTATCGATAACCAATTAAAGGAGCGTATCGATGCTGACAACATAACGATTACAAATCTTCGTTTGCAACTTGATGCAAAAAAAGCGCAAATCGACGCGACGGCACAGAACGATCCCAATTACAATACCTATGTAAATGAATTCAATGCGTTGATACCGTCATACAATGCGCTCGTTGAATCAACGCGAACAAATGTTGCAACCTACAACGCGGGAGTGCGTGCATACAATGAATGTATTAGTGCCGCAAGCGCGCATACGACCGCGCTATAGACGTTTTGCGTTAAAGAGGAGAATCGGCTATTATGGGCTGTGTTTCGGGATGTAGTTTTAATCTCAGTATCGGGGTGTAGTATATGGATTACCATATATCGTCGGCACTCGTACGTCATAAACATTGCTATGTTTGCGACGCTACTCGCTTGACGATATAGTGGCGTACGCGATCAAATTTATTACAGAGTCGGGGTGTAGTATAGTGGTAGTACGCGAGCATGGGGTGTTTGTAGCCCGAGTTCGATTCTCGGCACCCCGACTCTGTAATAAATGAAATGAGGTAGCCCGAGTTCGATTCTCGGCACCCCGACACTGGGATGAAGACAAATATGTCGAACATTACTAGCTCGGAGGTCATAATTTATATTTTATGTTTAAGGAATTTATTCTAAAAAAAGTAATCAAGTCTCAATTGAAGGGTGTTCCCGAAGAGCAGATCGACCAAATCATCGCAATCGTCGAAAAAAACCCTGAACTTTTTAAGAAGATTGGAGAAGAAATAAAAGCAAAGACAAAGGCGGGACGTTCGGAGATGGCGGCTTCAATGGAGGTTATGCGCGCTCACCAGCACGAGATCCAAAAGGCGCTGAGAGGATAGTTCTATTGTTTACCTATTACAATAGTTACATCAGAGGTGGTTCCTGCCGGAGCGTCGATGATCGATGTGTTCGGGTATGTATTCTTTACTATATTCCTTAGTGTCTCAGCATAAAATTTTGCAGAATCCTTGAGCTGAATCGTTGTTGTCGAAGCAATCTTCTTTTGGTTGCCAGTGTTTGCTTTTGAGAAACCTGCAGCCTCGAGTTGTTTGCTGAGTGCTGATGCGCTGCCCACCACCGTGGTGCTGTTTAGTATGCGGATAGAAAGAGATGTTTTCAGTGGTGTGCTTATCGCTGTATTTTGCGAAGCAGCTTCTTTTGACGTCAGCAGCGTTGATGAAGTTGTGGTACTAAATGAGAAACCCAATCTCTTTGCAACAAGCTCATAACCATTTAGATCAAGCGCTTGAGTAGTGCCACTATCGGTGGGTGAAAATATTTTATTAATATTGGTGACGATAAAGTTGGTTGAAAGGAAAAATAAAACAACAACAATAGCTATAAAGAGGAAAAAGATAGACGAGTAAATAAAATTAGGAGACTTTACTTTTCGGGTTAATAGTTGAATTTTTGTGCTCTGTGTGTCCATGGTGTTATTTTATTGTGCGTTACTGTAGAGGGTTGCGTGGTACGTTATTGTTGCGGATCCTGTCCACCCAAGTTTGTCTTGAGATGCAATAGTAAATCCATCAATTTTGGTGTAGTAGGGAAGCTTGTTGAATTGCTTTATGTAGCCGGTGAACCCCTGCAGTGTCGAATCAAAGCGATTTGTGTATCCAATCGTTGAAATAGGAAATGGCGCAGCGATAGGAGAGGGAACGGGTACTTCAAAATTGTATGTCTGTGTAATAGAATTTTTTGCAGCAAGAGAGTCGAGTGTGTTGATGAAGCCAAGAATGTTATCTGCTGGGGCAAACGCGTTTTGGATCAGCGTATTGTTGGTTCCAACGATCTGAGAGTCATGTTTTAGCACCTCAATGAGCCCCGTGCGTTTTTGAAGCTCGCTTTCCAGTCGATGATTGAGGGCAACAGCATCAGACATGCGTTTTATCTGGGATGAGAGAAAGAAGATCGCAATACTTGCGATAAAGATTGCGCCGAGTGAGATGAGCGCTGCGCGTCCGATAACAACAAGAAGATTTTTGAGAGTAAACATAATTATTTATTGTATATCATGTTCGGATCCTTTATCCGGAACGAAAGAGTAAATGGAATATCGGCCTTCTTTTCGATGTTGGTTATTGGCAAATCGACAGCGGTAACATAATCAGACGAGGCGAGTGACTTTTAAAAAAGATTAATGGTGTTGCGGTCCTTTGCCGTACCAACCATGAGTATCGGGTCACTTACTGATGTAACGGTAAAATTTGAAATAAGTACTCCGGGAATGACGCGTGTGTTTATCTCTTCTAGGAGGACGTTCCAAGAAGGAGTTGTGGACAAAATGACCTGCGAAGCCGCTGTTAATGAGTTTACATTTTTAACGAGCGCCTCGTTCTTGAGCATGTCAGGGGAGAATGGCCGCGCAAGAATCCCCGAGTCTGTCCTCGTGGCTGTGTGGGATAGGTAAAAAACAAAGAAATATGTCGCAACGAATGCCAGCACAAAGAAGATCGATACACCAATAATCATGTTGCGCATAAGGGTAATGAAAGTCGTTGCTTTTTGAAACGCGTACGCTTCTGCGGTACCGACAGACAAAAGGCTGATGTGGGTGTCCTGTCCTTCCGGCATTTCACCACGAACCGCTGCGCCGAGAGAGATTAACCATTTTACGTGTTGCTCCCTAGTGAGTGCTTGTAGCTCTGGGTATTTTAAAAGTTCTGCCGCTAGGCCCGCTTCAGCAAGCGGTTTGACTACAATCGATATTTTCTTATCTGATTCAAATGAGATTTTTATGCGTTCAATTTCGCTTGCGAGAAAATTCTCATTTTTTACAAACGATGCGGGTATTGTGCGAGTAAAGTGCAACGATCCATCTCGAAGGACAAAGATCGTGGCGCTTCCATCATCATTTATTTTATGGAGTAGCGTAGCGACGCCGGGCTCGAGTTCGATTGCTCGCGCTATGCTTGCGAGATGCGGTTCGAGCGCGAGAATCTTTATACCCCCCATGCGCAGTGCTTCAACATAATCGTTTGCGATTGTACGTGGTACTGCCGATATTAAAACCTCATTTATTGCATGGGGGTCTTGCGTGCGCTCCCATCCGACATAAGAATCCTCTTTTTTAACTGGAAGTTGAAAATTAATCGTAAGCGCTACGGCGTCTGCAAGAGCTGTTTCATTGAGGGTCTTGGGGAACGAGAATAGATGAGAATATATGTTGTTCTCGGGGATAGAGACGATTGCGTAGGTGGCTTCAATTTTTTCTTTTACCCAAATATCCCCAATGGTCTTTCCGAGAAGTTCCTTATCGATGACTGCTCCGCCGCGGACCAAACCATCATTGAGGGCTTCTTCAATAAGAATGAGTTCTTGCTTGGGGAGACGCCCCACTCCTGCTGCTTCATGTAAGTCGATTGTCGCTCGGCGTCGAAAAAAAGCAACGCGAATAATTCGATCGCTGATCTCGATTCCAGCAACACGCTTTTCTTTTATGAGGAGGTTTAGAATGTTCATTGCCAATTTTGTCGAATCCTAGTTTACACAATAATTATATCAGCTTATATTGCTAACAACAACGATTTCAATAGTTATAGAGGGCTGGCGACGAGCAGGAAGTCCTCCTTGTTGATTTTTGGCACTTTGCTATAATGATAGGGCATTGGTAATTATTAATTTTTATAAATGAAACACACGTATTCTATGAGAAAAAATAGTAAGGCGGGATTCACCCTGCTCGAGCTTTTGATTGTGATCGCCATCTTGGCAGTTCTTTCAGTTGCTTTGGTGCTCGTATTGAACCCTGCAGAAACATTAAAGAAGTCGCGCGATGCTCAGCGTATATCAGATTTGAGTACAATCAAAACAGCGATAGGTCTTTATTTGACGAGCACTGCAACTCCATATTTGGGAGGCATTTCATCAAACTTAGCTTGTTTCGCTTCTGCAAACGATGCTGCTCCATCGGGGTCAGTTAAGATTTTCTACTCGGTTCCTTCGACCGGCACCAATTCTGTTGCAATTACCGCAACTAACCTTGATGGTGCTGTTACTTATGCCGCAGCAGCACAACCTACAACTGCAGCAGCCGCATCATTGACCGATGGAACAGGATGGATTCCTGTCAACTTTAGTGGTTTGACAGGAGGATCCCCAATCTCAAACATTCCTGTTGACCCACTCAACACTTTGGGAGGAGGAGACTCAGCTACAAGTCTTTCAAATGCAAGCTACTTCTATCGTTATGCATGTTCACAGTCTCCTCTAGCGTTTGAGATTGATGCAGCACTCGAGAGTACTGCGTATACTGTTACCGACGACAAGCGCGTATCAGATGGTGGTGACAATCCAAACTTCTACGAAGTTGGTACCAACCTCAAGATTCTTGGTATCGCAAATAATTTCTAACGACGACTCTCTCTCAAGCAAAAACACCCCACGAGTGGGGGTGTTTTTGTTTGTGCTATTTAGTATGTGGGTTATACTATCAAAACGACAGGGCCTGAAAGTAACACAACAATAAATTATGATTCTCAATTTTATTTTTTCAAACCTAAACGCAATTGTTTTGATTTTGCGAATTTTGCTCGTAGTGCTCATTACGATTCGCTACTATCGACCGCTGTGGGTCAAAGATATTTCTTTCGCTAAAATTGCGCTCATTGTTGCGTCATTCAATATTTTTATCGGTGCGTTTATTACGTGGGGTCAATATCATGTGTGGAAGCTTTCGGACGCAACCGGTACCTATATCAAAATGCCGTATTTTGCACATTATGCGTGGACCAACTTTTGGATGAGCATTGCGATATCTTTTGCATTGTCGATCCTGCTATTTGTACTATTTAAGGCCTATTCGCGTTACCGTGGTGGATTTATGGAAAAAGGTGCCGAACTACTTCTCGCACTTATGCTCACCGTCAGCTACCCAGGCATTTTGGTCCTTATGATGGTCGGATTTGCTTTTGCGGTGTTGAACTCCGTGTACTCTCACCTCAGAGGGAACAAGTTTATACATATTGAGTCCTCGTTTATCTGGACCGCATATATAGCAATACTCTTTGCGCATGTTATAATTTAGCTCATGCACATTAGTGAAGAAAAGCTGAAATCGATTTTACTCGAATCGGGAATAATTAGTGAAGCAGATTTCGACCATGCTCACGACGAATCGAAACGAAGCGGTCAAAGCATT
The DNA here is from genome assembly GCA_021812665.1 of bacterium. Lineage (GTDB taxonomy): Bacteria > Patescibacteriota > Minisyncoccia > Phycocordibacterales > UBA1550 > UBA1550. The sequence goes on along the minus strand of JAKAMX010000010.1, from coordinate 15,518 downwards.
CAGAATATTTTGATCGGTGATGAGAAAATTACCGAAGACTATCTCACAGAGCTCCTGAGCCCTTACTACGGCGCGCCGGTTATTAACCTCAAAAAAGAAACAATCGAGCAATCAACGCTCGAGCTGCTTCCTGAGGTTTACGCGAAATCAAAAAGTGTTGTTCTCTTTAACCTAGACAAAGAAAAAGGTATTGCGAAGCTTGCCATGCTTGATCCACTTGATTTCGATACAATTGAGTATGTTCGCGCAAAAGTAGGCATGTGGGTAGAGGCATATCTCACCACGCCATCGGGGCTTCATTACGTACTCAAGCAGTATGAGCCAAAGATAAATGTTGGATTCGAGCAGGCAATATCTGAAAATGTCGAACAGTCGCTTTTGGTAGCGGGGGAGAAAGACCTCAATAAAACTGCCACCGCGGTGCCGATCGTGGCGATCTTGGACCACATTATGGAGCAGGCCATCACGCTCAATACGTCCGATATTCACTTTGAACCTCTCGAGCGCGAGCTTCTGGTGCGCTTTCGCATTGATGGTGTCATGTCGGAGATACTGAGCCTTCCGATAGAGATTGCACCCATCCTTGTTGCGCGCGTAAAAATTCTTGCGAACCTTCAGATAGATGAACATCGCATACCGCAGGATGGACGTTTTCGCTTTGAGATGAGCGACGGGACAAACCTCGATGTCCGCGTAAATATAATGCCAATTTTCCACGGAGAAAAAGTGGAAATGCGTTTACTCAAGAGCTCGGAGCGACCACTCACACTCGGCGACCTGGGCTTCTCAGATAAGGCGGGAGAAATTTTGAGTGAGGAGATCAAAAAGCCACACGGTATGGTCTTGGTAACGGGACCAACTGGTCACGGAAAGACGACGACACTGTATGCCATTTTGCATATCCTGAATACGCCATCAGTTAACATCACGACGATTGAAGACCCGATTGAATACGAGTTTCCGCGTGTGAACCAAACACAAGTAAACACCAAAGCGGGTGTCACATTTGCAAATGGACTGCGCGCGCTCCTTCGTCAAAATCCGGATATCATCATGGTTGGAGAAATTCGCGATGACGAGACAGTAGAGATCGCGATACAAGCCGCTCTTACCGGACACTTAGTGCTTTCATCGCTTCATACCAACGATGCGCCATCTGCTATCCCTCGCTTGCTCGACATGAAAGCGCCGGCGTTCCTCATTTCATCTACCGTTAATGTGGTGATTGCGCAACGTCTCGTGCGAAGGATCTGCACCTCGTGTGTTGAATCATATCCTGCACCCGAAGAGACAAAGCTTCTCATGAACGAACAGGTCAAACTCGCGAATGGCGACCTCAAGGACGTTCCCGCTACGTTGTACCGCGGTCGTGGTTGCAAGGTGTGCGGCATGTCTGGTTTTCAGGGACAGATCGGTATCTTCGAGGTGTTCGTTATCACGAGCGAGGTGCGTGAACTTATCATCAAAGAGGTTCCTGTTGCGGAGCTCCGAAAAAAGGCGATAGAGAATGGCATGGTCACTATGTTTATGGACGGACTCGACAAAGTTTCAAAAGGCATCACCACGATCGAGGAGATTTTACGCGTGGTCAACGAATAATTTTATGGCAACATTTATCTACGAAGCGTATAACAAAAACAACAGAATTGTACACGGAGAATATGAAGCTACTTCAACCGAAGAAGTTGTGCAGTACCTCAACAAACACTATTTGACCCCATTGTCGGTAAAGCAGGGCCGCGCTCCCGGGCTCAGCAAAAAAGTACTTTCGTTTGATTTGTTTGACTCCATCAGTACGGTGGATATCGTCTTTCTCGTTCGCAATCTTTCGACCACAATAAAAGCTGGGCTCTCGATCGTCGAGTCTCTCGATATTTTGATACAGGACACAAAAAAGAAATTATTAAAAAGTGTTTTACAAGGAGTTCAAGCGATGATTAAAAACGGGCAAACGCTTTCTGCTGGATTTGAGGCCTACCGAGAATCATTCCCACCTATTTTTATTGGAATGATAAAAGCCGGTGAAGTCTCTGGCCAATTGGACAAAACACTTGCTGAGCTTGCTCGCTATTTGTCAAAAGAATACTCGTTGCGTGGCAAGGTAAAGACCGCACTCACATACCCGATAATTCTACTCGTTGCCGCAACTTTTGTGGTTGTACTCATGCTTGTGTTCGTGCTTCCACGACTGACACGATCATTTTTGCAAAGCGGTGTTGAGCTACCGTGGATTACCAAAGCATTTCTTTTTGTTTCGCAAGTGCTTACGTGGAGTTTTACGGTAGATCTGATCGCTCTTGCGGGCCTCATTTGGTTTTTTGCATATTTCCGCACTACAAAGACCGGCAAAAAGTTTTTCTTTTCAGTTGCTTCTCACACACCGGTCGCTCGCGATTTAGTGAAAAAAGTCGCTCTGGTGCGATTTGCGAGAACATTTGGCAACCTTGTCGGTAGCGGGTTATCGGTTATTGATTCACTCACCCTTTCTGCAGAGTCTATAAACAATGTGCACTATTCTGCTGCAATAGAAGCAGTGATACAGGATGTCCAAAATGGTATTCCGGTGTCTGAGGCGCTTGGTAAATACAAGGAATTATTTCCTACGCTTCTGATAAATCTCATAATTGTTGGCGAGCGAACCGGATCACTCGAGGAAATCCTCAAAACCTTTGCAGATTTTTACGAAGAAGAAGTCGACAATACACTCAAGGAGCTCACCGCTGTTTTGGAACCGGTGCTGCTCCTCTTCATGGGGCTCTTGATCGGCGCGCTCGCAATCTCAATCATTCTTCCAATCTATCAACTGGTCGGCCACTTCGTGTAGAAGCCACAATAATTATGGGAATATTTAATCGCAACAATAATACTATGCCAACAAGGGTATCGGGGTTTTCGTTGCTCGAAATACTTATTGTTATGGCAATTCTTGCGATTATTGGCGCAATTGGTTCAGGGATTTATGCGAACTATGGAAGAGGCATTGAGCTCAATTCAGTAGCCGAGTCTGTCTCATTTGATCTCAAATTGGCGCAATCAAAATCGATGGTAGGGGAGGGTGGTTTTCTCTGGGGTCTACATTTTGTGAATGGATCACCGCAACAATATTACGAAATTTTTTCAACGCCGACGAATTATGCTGATGTTGGGAAGGTTGTTGTTGCTACTACCACACTGGCGAGCAGCGTAAAATTTACCACACCCGCGACCGCGTCATCCCTTGATATTATTTTTAACAAAATATCAGGCAGTACGACTGGGTCCTCGGTTGTTATCACAAACCAGAGTGGTTCAAAGACGATTTCAGTTTCGAGTGTTGGGGCCATTACGATTCAATGATGAAAAATAGTACTCAAAAAATGACGGCGAGTGAAAAGCGGGGAGCGCTTTTACTTGAGCTCTTGATCGCAATATCGCTCCTTGCTGTCGTTATGTCTGTCGCGGCGAACGGCGTTTTTTTGAGCATGCGGAGTAATAAGGTTTCCGGCGAGCGCAATGTTGCCAACGCTCTTGCGGCAGAAACTCTTGAGGCCGTCCGGTCGGTAGCCGAGGAAAACTGGGCCAACCTGTATGGTCTTACAAAATGGACGCAACACTATTATCCTGCGCAGTCAGCAGGGAAGTGGACGCTAGTTGCAGGAGATGAAGTGGTAACACAAAACGGCATTGCGTATACAAGGTATGTTACGATCGGAAATGTCAGTCGCGACACAACTACGAGAAATATTGAAACTACATATATCGCTGCAGACGATGACCCAAGCACACAGCAGGCCTCAACGACCGTGAGCTGGAACACCGGCAGTGCTGCCTCGGTTACGTTTTCAAACTACTATTTCCGATGGAAAAATCTTACTTGCGCCCAAACGGCATGGACTACGGGGGGTACCGGCAATACCGTAGAGCCGTGCACCGCGGCAACATATGATGTCAAGGATGCAGCGGTAAATGTTACGGGGGGATTACATCTTCAGTAGTTGCCTACAGATTGGAGCTATCATTTAAAAAACGTATAATACAGGTATATATGAAAAATTTATTTAAGAAAATTAATTTTAAAAATAGAATCCTCAGTATTTTTTTAGTAGTCGCCCTTGTATTTACTTTGGCGCAAGTTGCGTTAGCCTTGGCTCCCAACCCCGGACACAACCTTACGGAAATCGGTGGGGGGCTCGCTGCAGGAGATCTTGTATACGGCTCTGCCGCTGACACTGCTGCTGGACTTGCTGCGGTAGCAACCGGCAATGCGCTCATTTCTAATGGAGCCGGAGTTGCGCCCTCGTGGGGAAAGATAAACCTGAGTACAACCGTCACGGGGAATTTGCCGGTGGCAAACTTGGGAGGGGGCACAGGGGCGTCGGCAAGCACTTTCTGGCGTGGCGATGGAACATGGGCTGCGCCCACCGCTTCTGCAGCGCCTGCGGGTACGAACACTGCAGTCCAGGTAAATGACAATGGTGTTATGGGAGGAAGCACCGACTTCGCATTTGATAAAACATCGAATACGCTTCTTTTGAATGGCGCAGATACAGAAATCTCGTTTAAAGCTATCACAAACGAGCCATCCACTCCACCAGCATCAACTGGTTATTTGTATGCAAAAAGTATTGCTGGCAGAATAATGCCAAAGTGGGTTGGACCGTCTGGTCTCGATTTTGAGCTACAGCCACTTATTGCTAAAGATAAAATTGGTATATGGAACCCACCAGGCAACTCCACGACACTTCCAGGAGTTTTCGGGCTTACTGCGCCGACTGCAGTGGGTACGGTTACTGCTAGGAACGTGGCGACAACGAACCTTTTCACGCGTATGAAGCGTCTTGGGTACGTGTCTGCTGCGACGGCCGGAAGTCTTGCAGGGCAATATACGACGGCTGCACAGTATACTGTTGGAACAGGTGCCGGCCTCGGTGGTTTCTTTTATGTTGTTCGTTTTGGTACTAGTGATGCAGCAGCCGTTTCTACTTCGCGTCAATTTGTTGGTATGTCCTCTAGTGTTGCTGCGCCGACAAACGTAGAGCCGAGTACGCTTACCAACAGTATTGGTGTTGGACACGGCGCCGCTGACACTAACCTAAAATTATATTATGGTGGGTCAGCGGCGCAGACACCGATTGACCTCGGCGTAAACTTTCCCGCAAAAACACGCTCAACAGATATGTATGAACTCACATTATTTGCTTCGCCAGCGACAAACAACACTGTTGGATATAAAGTTGTGCGATTAAACACCAACGATGTTTCAGAAGGATTGATAACAGCCGCAACGCCAGGAACGCAGCTCCCATTGTCAACGACATTGCTTGCACATCGCGCATGGCGAACTAACAACACTACGGCTCTCGCTGTCGGTCTTGACGTTGCCTCTTTCTATATTGATACAGACTACTAATCCAAACTATCTTTGCTAGTATGAAAAAAGCATTACTGAGCAATAGCGGTGCATATGTTTTAGCGCTTATTGCAATTTTATTTGTGATGGCCGCGTCTACTGCATATGCGGGAACGCTTTCGTGTTCGGTGAGAACCTCGACTTGTAATGCTGGGGAAGTCGAGATATATGAGATGAAAAATACCACGAATTCACACGCTGCAATTCCTGGCTCCGGGTATACGAACCTTGTTTGTTGCAGCATCTCAGGGGGCACGCTCGGCAACTCCTGCGCGACGGGACCAACCGCACTATGGCTTGCTGGTTCGACAAATGCTCACGTGAGCCAAACAAATACAAACGTAAAATACACCAACAGTGTCTGTATTTCTCCACCAACTGGCGGTACGGCAAGTGTTGGATATGCAAGTAGCTGTTCACCGACCTACGATACGACCCTTGGTTCAATGTCTGGTGTGACCAACGCTCACGTTGGGATTCCCGGTGCATATCCTACTCAAATCTGTGCATCAGCAGCAGCGCCGTCTGGAGGTCTTCCGGTAAGCGGGGTCCTCACTTCGTCAGTTTTCGATTCAACGGCGATTGGAACTCCGGCAGGATACAACTCAATAATGTGGAAAGGTACTCAGGGTACGGGAGTTCCGGGGACTGTCAAGTTTCAACTCGCCACCTCAAACTCATCGACGGGGCCCTGGTCGTATTATGGAGGCACCACTTGCGGTTCCGCGGATTGGTATAACGCGCCAAGTCCGGATAGCCCGGTTGAATTAAAGGGGACAAGCTGTTTGCCTCCGTTCAATAATCAGCGCTATTTTAGGTACAAGATTATGATTTGCACAAATGACTGTGTAACAAACACGGGCAGCACCGCGAGCCCGAATGTAACAAGTGTAGTGGTAAACTGGGCACCTTAATTTTCTACGCCATTGAAAAATAATTTCACCAAATCGAATCTGACGGGAAACAAAGGGTTCAGTCTCCTAGAACTCTTAATTTACGTTGCTATCCTTGCAGTCCTCGTGGTCATTGTTGCCAATACATTTATTTCTCTCTCGCGTGGAAGCGGACAGTCGCAAGCAAGGAGCGAGGTTGATTCTGCGCTCAAGTTTGCCGCGGAGCTCATCAAACAGGATATCAAAAATGCATCTGCGATTACGACTCCAGCGAGTGGTGGATCAAGCTCTTCTCTCACGCTGACGCGCGGTGGTGCAACAATTGTGTATGATGTTGCAAGCGGCGTGCTCCGCAGAACGGTCAACGCGGGAGCACCTCAAAATATAACGGGTTCAAATATTACGGTCAGTTCACCAACGTTCACTCGGGTTGAAAATACCAACACCGTATTTAGCGCGACGGACATTTCGATTCAAATAAAGATGACGTTTGCCTACAACTCAACAAGTCCTAGCTGGAACTACACAACGTCGCTGCAAAGTACGGTTAATTTGTATTAAATTAATTTTATGAACAAATCTCGAAAACAGGGGATCGCGACATTGCCGACAGTGATTGTCATAGGGCTCATCGCGCTTGCAGTTGTGGTGAGTATTACCGCCATGACGTTTGATCAATTACTCATCTCACAGGCAGGCGCTCAATCATCTGCCGCTCTTTTTTATGCTGAGTCTGGTGCCCGCGACGCGCTTACGAGAATTGCGAGAAATAAAAATTATACCTGCAGTACCGCTGATTGCTATTCTGTAGATTTTGCGGCAGGAGGTTGTGCTGCCGGAACAAGCTGCGCGAAGGTTTCTGTTTCGGCAGGACTTGGGACATCAGCAGATCCGAAAATTATTGTATCCAAAGGGCTCATGGGGTCTAGCGTACGCAGGATACAATCCTCGGTCCTCCTGGACGGCGGTACGACCGTCACAGCAAATCAGCTCGGTCAAATAACCTCAGTTTCCTGGTCGGAGCTGACCAACTAGCTAGGTACACAGAGCAATAATAGTGCTATAATAGGAGCGTAATATATAAAGCAATATGGATATGCACGCAAAGAAGGTTTTAATAATTGAGGACGACAAGGCGCTTGCGCGTGCACTGACACTCAAGCTTATTCACGAGGGCTTTGAGGTAGTTAATCTTTCGAATGGGGAAAAGCTTTTGGATACCCTAAAGAGCAACGACTTTTCGCTTATTCTCTGCGATCTTATGATGCCAGTGGTAGACGGCTTTCAAGTTCTCAAACTACTTCGTGATAACGATATAAAAATTCCGGTGATTGTGGTCAGTAACCTGGGACAAGCGGAAGACGAAAAAAGAGTTCGCGAACTCGGGGCAGTAGATTTTTTTATAAAGTCTGACACACCATTATCAAAGATTGTTGAGCGAGTGAAGCAGGTTCATACATAGGCGCTTTGTTTGCAAGCCGCCGAGACACCCCGAAAAGTTCATTATACAAAAGCATGAAAATCAAATCCGTAAAGTTTAAGATACTCACCACGATAGTAGTAACTGGCGTTTTCTTCGGTTCGATCATGGGTCTTTTCATGTACTACTATCTGTTTAGAGTCCTTACCGATCGACGCGTCAATGAAATAAGTTCTGTGGCAGGGGAGCAAGTGCATGAGTCAGCTGAAATCATACACAGTCAGCAACTATTTGCTAGAATGTTGGCAACGAATGGTGCTGTTTCGAACTATTTAGAAGCAAAAACAGTCTCAAAAGGAAAATCTTTGGCTACTTTTTTCTCAAGTTATACGAGCGAGGACAAAGATATTCTCGCGATCTATCTTTTGGATAAAAGTGGCCACGCTATAGTATCTACAGACCCACGATTTCAAGATCAAGATTATAGCTTCAGAGATTATTATAAGAGTGGCATTATCGGCAAGGCTACTGCAAGTGTCGCCCTCGGAATGACGAGTAACCAATTTGGATATTATTTTGCTCATCCGGTGCTCGATAAAAATATGAATGTTATTGGAGTTCTGGTGGTAAAGTCTGCGGGAGGAAAAACGAGCGCAGCGATAGAGATGACTAAACTTTCGTCAGCAAGCACGATGATGCTTACTGACGAGTTTGGTATTATTATTTTTTCTAATAACAAAGATAGAATTTTGAGCAGTTTGGGTCCGCTTACCGAAGCTGAAAAGCAAAAGTTGGCCCAAAGTAACAAATATCTTGGTAGGGATATCCCGGCTATTCAATATGAATCAGCGGAAAACCTTCTTCGCGATTATCATAATCCTGTTACCATAAAAATTTATGATGTAGTTGATAAAGAGGATGAAATTATAACAGTTCAGAAACTACACGAATTTCCGTTCTACTTAGTTTCAGAAATTGGATTGGACGATGTGCGAGCAGATGTTGTCTCTCTGGTTTTGATTATTACCTCAATTTTGCTCATTTGCTATGTTCTCATGTCGATCGTTCTTTATGAATCATTCTCTGTTTTCATCAATCCGCTCCAAAAACTAAAAACTCTTTTCCAAAAAATAAGCCAGGGAGATTTTTCTAACAAGGCGGAAATTGACACCAACGATGAGTTCCAGGATCTTGCCGTCTCAGCAAATAAAATGTCCGAAGAGCTCCAGGGTCTGTATCGTCATCTTGATGAAAAGGTCAAAGAGCGTACGGCACAGTTGAGTGAGGCCGAAGAACGCTTGTCAAAGTCCCTAAAGGACGCAGAAAAGCTCAATAAGTTTATGGTTGGCCGTGAAATGGAAATGATCGAGCTTAAAAAACAAATAGCGGAGTTAACAGCAGAAAAAAAATCATAATGAAAAAAATAATTATTCCATTAGTCGCAATCATCATAATCGGAGGCCTTGTGGCATATCGCTTTACTCGTACCTCCTCGCAGCCAGTAGACGGAGATACCTCACTCTGGAAGGTGGAGCAAAAAGGTGTTCTTTTGGTGGGCTCTGATATTCCGTATGGCTCTATGGAGCTGTTTGATCAGTTTGGAAATCCTGCTGGTGTTGATGTTGATATAGCAAAAGAAATTGCAAAGGCAATCGGGGTGAAACTCGAGTTCAAGGACTATGACTGGCCGAAATTGCTTCCCGCGGTAAAGAGCGGGGAAGTAGACCTGTCGCTTTCTGCATTTACCATCACAGAGGAGCGGCAAAAGGAGATTCTGTTTAGTGCGCCCTATTTTATTGGAGGTCAAGCTATTGTGATCAACTCTGGAGATGCGCTCATACTGTCTCCAAACGATATTGCAGGTAAAAAAATTGGCGCGCAAGTCGATACAACGGGATACGAGCTTGCGAAAAAGTATGCAAGTGAAAAGTTGATAACTGCGTACCAAAATGTTGATGATGCTCTCAGGGCGTTACGGGAACACAGAATAGGGTTCTTAATCGTTGATTACATAGAAGCAAAATCAATAGTAAAAAGAGATTCGTCATTTAAAATCTCAGGTGATCCAGTTACTCAAGAGTTCTATGGTGTTGCAACAAAATTGGGTAACACTGCGCTCATTGATAAGGTCAACGAAGTTTTGAGGGCGATGAAGAGAGACGGGCGGTTGGATCAGATAAGAAACAAATGGATCTAAGGCGATGAGATTAAAATTATCATTCAAAATATTACTACTCCTTATTGGTATTTTTGCCGTACTTTTTTTATCGTTTGCATTCGTTAGCTATAACAGCCAAAAGAAAAATCTTACCAGGGCATTTACCGAGAGAGCTACTGCTACCGCCAGCTCCCTTGAAGCGGCTATCCAGAGTCGCGAGGAGGCTGAAAACACACAGGGTATTTCGCTCAACATACAAAAAAGTATGTTGCTGGACTCGGAGATCGAGAGTGTTAAATTTTATAAACTACAAGGAGACAGGCTCGTTCTTTCTGTTTCAAGTGATAGCGCAATGGCAGGACAAGTGGCTGATGCTGATAACCAAGGAGCATTCAGAAGTGATACACGCTCCAACTCATTGGTTGGGTTTGGTGTAAATGAAATGTTGAAAGTTGTCACTCCCGTGCATGTTTCTGGTGCAGTCGTCGGTACCATTGAAGTTGACTTTACTCTTGAAAACGTAAACGCCGCTATTACATCCTCGATTATCAATTTGCTCGCTATATATCTATTCATCGTTGCTCTGTTGCTTGCCGTCGTTTACTTGGTTCTCAAGCAGATCATTATTAAACCAATTCTCAATATTAATAGAGCGCTCGACGCTGTTGCAGATAATAGTTTTAACTACAAACTCAACATCAAATCTGGTGATGAATTTGGAGCACTCGCTGGAGCATTTGAAAGAATGGCTGAGCTCGTACGCACGTCACAGGAGTCACTCAACAATCGAGTTGAGCAGCAAACCGCTGAAATCAAAGAAAAAGCTGACGATCTTGCAAAGGAACGCAGCGCCATTTTGAATATTCTCGAAGACATTCAAAAGAAAGAGTTCAAAGCAGAGCAACTTGCTGCAGACCTTGCGAAGTTTAAACTTGCCGTCGATAGCGTACAGGATCAAGTAATTATTACCGACCCAGAAGGTATTGTTGTCTATGCAAATGCCGCTGTTGAAAAGATAACAGGATATAGTGTCGAAGAGGCCTATGGCAAAAAAGCGGGAACCTTATGGAGAATGCCGATGAATAGACAGTATTACGAGCATTTGTGGGATGTTATAAAAAATCAGAAGCAGGTATTTATCGGAGAAATAATAAATAAAAGAAAGGATGGCAATTTGTATGTTGCGCAGATTAGTATTGCGCCTGTTTTAGATAAAAATCAAAAACTTCTATATTTCGTTGCGACCGAGCATGATGTGACAAGAGAAAAAGAGGTCGACAAAGCAAAAACAGAATTCGTTTCCCTTGCTTCACACCAGTTGCGTACACCGCTTTCCTCAATAAACTGGTATACAGAAATGCTTTTAGATGGAGATGCGGGACCAATCAACGAAGAGCAGAAAAAATATCTCATGGAGGTGTCGATTGGTAATCGACGAATGATCGATCTTGTTAACGCACTCCTCAATGTCTCGCGACTCGATCTTGGAACATTTATGATCGACACTGCGCCTACCAATATTGTTGCGGTGACCAAGAGTGTGGTGGAGGAATTAAAGCCAGAGATCACACACAAAAAGCTGAAAGTCGAAGAGCACTATGGAGAAAATGTTCCCGAGTTCCAGGCTGACGAGAAACTCCTCCGTATAATCATTCAGAATCTGCTCTCAAATGCAGTGAAATACACAAACGATGCAGGAAGCATTTGGGTGGACCTCAAGGTTGTTCCACAGGGTGGCAAGGTCGGCTCAGTGGACGTTGTTTTCGAAAGTATCGCGCTATCTGTCTCTGATTCGGGTATTGGTATTCCGACTGAACAAAAAAGCAAAATCTTTTCGAAGCTTTTCAGGGCCGATAATGCTCGCGAGGCGGAAACAGAAGGAACTGGACTCGGGCTGTATATTATAAAATCAATCATTGACCAGTCGGGAGGGGTCGTTTGGTTTGATTCCGAGACAGGCAAGGGAACCACATTTTATGTAACATTCCCAGTGTCGGGAATGAAAAAGAAAGAAGGAACCAAGACATTGGATTTATAACGTGTGTACGGTATAATATATCCATATATGAGAGCATCTCCGAAAGTAGTTTTGGTTCTTGAAGATGAGAAACCGCTTCTCGAGGCGGTTCGTCTCAGCCTTACGAAAAATGGGTTTAAGGTAATAACTGCTCGAACTGTCGAAGAGGCAAAGGAACAACTCTGTACCACAACTCATGTTGACGCGATTTGGCTCGACCACTACTTGTTGGGAAGGGAAAATGGCCTCGATTTTGTTGCATGGTGCCGCGAAGATGGAAACAATAAGTGCAAGCTCGTTCCAATCTTTGTCGTCTCAAACACCGCAACACCGGAGAAAGTTGCATCCTATATGTCTCTGGGAGCAGAAAAATATTTTGTAAAGTCCAACCACAAAATGGGTGACATCATTGAGGAGATCAAAAAAAGCATCGCTGCCTAAAGGCTCATTGTTTACTTTGTTCGGTCCCTGTGTATAATCAGTAATCTATGGCACTTGCTATCGGCATTGTGGGGCTTCCAAACGTAGGAAAATCCACATTATTTAACGCGCTAACGAAAAAATCTGTCCCAGCAGAAAATTATCCGTTTTGCACGATCGACCCATCAGTGGGCGTCGTCGCAGTGCCTGATGAACGACTCGGAAAACTCTCTGTTTTTTCAAGCTCAGTAAAGACAATTCCCGCCGCAGTCGAGTTTGTCGATATCGCCGGTCTCGTAAAGGGTGCAAGCGAAGGCGAAGGCCTCGGTAACCAATTTCTTTCACACATTCGCGAGGTTGATGCGATCGCGGAAGTAGTGCGTATTTTTGAAGACAACAATATCATTCACGTGCATGACAAAGTTGATCCGGTATCTGATATCGAAACAATAAATCTAGAGCTTATTTTGACCGATATCCAAACGGTGACAAAGCGTATCGCAAACATAGAAAAGGATGTGAAGCGTGGTGTGAAAGAGGCGATGAAAGAGAAAGAGATTCTCGAGCGTATGAAGCTTGCGCTTGAAGACGAAAAACTTGCGCGCGCTGTTGTTCTCGATGACGAGGATTCAGCCATCGTGCGAAGTCTTCATTTGCTCACGATGAAGCCGATTCTGTACGTGCTCAATAAAAAAGCTGGCGGTAAAAATCTTGATGAGACAAATGACCCACGATATGAAGAACTTCTTTCGTACTTGCGATCACGTGGTGCGATGTATGTGGTTGTGGATGCAGGCGTAGAACACGAACTCTCACAGTTCGAAGGTGAAGAAAAAGAAATGTTTCGTGGTGAGCTTGGCGTAAAAGATGACGGCTTGAACAATCTCATCAAGAAAAGTTATGAGATGCTCGGACTTATTACCTACTTCACCACCGGCGCGGATGAAACGCGCGGATGGACTATCAAGGTCGGTTCGACGGCCCCAGTTGCTGGTATGGCAATTCATACTGATTTCAAGGATAAGTTTATTCGTGCTGAAGTAATTTTCTGGACTGACTTGCTCAATGCCGGATCTTATGGCATCGCCAGAGAAAAAGGTCTCGTGCGCACAGAAGGCAAAGAATATATCGTAAAAGATGGGGATGTGGTTGAGTTTAAAATATAAACTCGTAACCATTCACCATAATCGTAGTAAATTATGCGCCTCACTATAAGTTCTTGAGCCAGTACCTTCTTCCAACTTTTGGCGGCATGATTCCTCCTACGGTAAGTAAGTCACAGACCAATTTTTTCATATCAGTTTTTTCTTGTTTTGAGATTTTTAGAATTGAATCATATTTTCCGAGCTCGATTTTAAGTGATATTTTAGAAATGGTAGAGGGGCTCATGAGAAGCATCTCCGTGATCTTTTGTTGAGGAATATCATTGTCGAGCATCAGAATAGCCGCAATTCGCTTTGCGAGCATTATCTTTTCTGTGTCGGTGAATAGCTCGTCGGCCACAAAAGGAAGCACATTACCGTTTTGTGCGCGACCAAGTATGCCGAGCAATTTACCAAATAATTTACTCGAAAATTTATTGTCTAGTTTTTTGCTTGAAACATGAGGCACGTTTTATATTTTAAATATACAATTTACTACAATATATCGTAGTAAATTGTATGAGCAGGAATAACGTGGTGCTCTTTATTTTCTGACGAATGCTTCGCGGGGAGAAAGAAGTGATGCGTTGCGCGCTGGCCAAAATCCAGAGACGATGCCAATGAATACCGAAAGCACGAGAACGGCGATAATGAACCATGATGGAGTGATGAAAAGGGAAAGCGCCTTGCTACCGAGTTTTTGTGATAGCGTACTCATGAGGAAGTTGAGTCCTGCGCCGGCGGTCATTCCTAGTACCACACCAGTTGCTCCCCCAAGAAGACCGATTACCGAAGACTCCATGAGGAACAAGTGTTTAATGTCAGCGTCAGTTGCTCCGAGCGCTTTCATTACACCTACTTCGTAAATACGCTCGAGGAATCCGACGATCATTGTGTTGAACATTCCGATAGCAGACACCGTGAGGGCGGCAACGCCGAATACCATGAGTGCTACCGTGATTGCATTGGTGATCTTTGTTGCTTGGTTTACTAGATCAATCTTTGCATTGATTAAAAAACCGTCTTTCTCAAGCGAATCTCGGAGTGAGACAACCAGATCGATCGATTTTGCCTTGACGAGCATGCTTTTGAAGGCTGTTGGCTCTATAGAAACAGAACTGTAGGGGATATAGGCGATAGGAGGTTCGTTTTCGTCAGTAATAACCCCAGAGATTTTGAGTGCTGAAATATCAACCTCCTGTGTGGATCCGTCAAGTTTTGGATAATAAGCTTTTCCTGTTACTTCTCGTCCTACGATACTTTGGTCAGCTTTTAACCCGAGAAGTTTGAGCGCTTGCGAAGACAAGACAACGCCAGGTTCTGTGTCGGTCCATGCTTTTCCAATGTCGGGTGTCGTTCCTGAATAAGTAAAATATGTTGGTCGAATGATGCGGGTGAGGGGGATGATGCCAGGTGCGCCGCCACCGATAGACATTTCGCCGGGGAACTCAGCTACGGGGCTGATATTGTCCACTTCCTTTTGAAGTCGAATTTGACTCATGGTATCGAGGTCGATCGATTTACCGCTTTCGCTCGGATACGATGCTTCGACGGTGATGAGTGAATCTTCGCTCGTGATAAGTCTGCCGATCAAAATGTACTGCAATCCATATCCCAAGGACACAAAGAAGACGACGGTACCGATACCGACTGACATACCAAGGA
The DNA here is from genome assembly GCA_021812665.1 of bacterium. Classification (GTDB taxonomy): domain Bacteria; phylum Patescibacteriota; class Minisyncoccia; order Phycocordibacterales; family UBA1550; genus UBA1550. Next base: position 414 of record JAKAMX010000010.1, on the reverse strand, counting down.
TGGTAAGAATGGTACGTGTCGGCTTTGTGCGAAATACACGCAGGGACAATTTAAGAAGATCCCACATAGAGAGACCGGAAAACTGTTTTGTCTCTGGTTTATCGAGAATTTCCTGTGCTGCTGCTGTCTTGTCTTCTTGTTCCATATATTTTTATAGGGCGACGGGGCTAATTTCAAGTTTTTTGCCGGCGAGAACTGATTCCATTCGCTCCGATACCGAGCGCGCCGTTGCAGTGCTAAATCCTACACCAAATTCGGTACGGGACAATTCAAGAATACTTCTAAAGTTGTCGCGATTGATAATGTCACGAAGGCGATCCTCGATGGCCTCGTCGAGACGAAGGCGCTGTACGTCAGATAGTCTTCCTTTGTACCCTTCGAGAAGCCATCCACGCATACGAATGATCTCTTCAT
>JAKAMX010000051.1 GCA_021812665.1 bacterium | reverse complement strand
TACCACGACAAACCCGTGAGACGATAGGGCCTTTTAATTACTACGGCAGTATACCAATTTTTGTCAAAAATGCAAAAAAGTGCTATATTGCCGAAGGTTTTCCGTTCATAGTTTGCACCGCGTAAATGGAGATGTGGCTGAGCGGTTGAAGGCAACGGTTTCGAAAACCGTCGTATGGGAAACCGTACCGTGAGTTCGAATCTCACCATCTCCGCAGGGAATTTAAGAATATGGATATTAAAAAATTTTTAAAGCCCAAGAAGGATATTGTTATCGATATTGATGAAGTTGAGTACTTACTCGATAGAGAAGCTATCAGACTTATCGGCGAAGGAGCGCAGAACGTTGAGTTGCTTCAGCTTTATGACCACCAACTTCATAATATCAAGGTTAAGGAGATAGAGAGCTCGCTAACAAAAAAAGGGGGTCGTTGACTACTTGGAAAATAAATAGCGGTACTTGATATCAAAAACGGTTATACTGTAAAAAATTGAAAACAAAAGAGGGCGGTTAGCTCAGATGGTTAGAGCGCTACATTGACATTGTAGAGGTCGGAGGTTCGATTCCCCCATCGCCCACAAAATAAAGCTACTAGATGTGTAGCATTTGGTAGCTATTATTTTTGAGGCGATGAGGGAATCGAAAAACACAGGCGCGACGGCGCCGAGTTGGGGTTGCGCAAATTTTTAGCAAAAAATTATGCGTAACCGATACGAGAGTGAAGCGAACTTCCCCTATCGCCACCCACAAATTATATGAGAATTTTAGCTATTGAAACTTCATGTGACGAAACAGGCATCGCCATACTTGAATCACGGGAGACGGGAAACCGCCTTCATTCTATTACGATGCGTTCAAATATTATTTTGTCGCAAGCATCTCTTCACGCACAATATGGTGGGGTCTTCCCTGCTGTTGCCCGACGTGAACACGCAAAGGCAATCATCCCCGTCATCATACAAGCCCTCAAAGAAGCAGGGCTAACAAAAACCGTAAAGAAAGCTCGTGTGCTCACTATGCGGGAAGAACGCACACTCGGAAAAATATTCCACAAGGAGCCCGTACTTCTTGATGACTTTCGTGCTGCGCTGCTTTCTATTAAAATTCCCGCGATAGATGCCATCGCGGTCACCGCCGGCCCCGGCCTTGAGCCAGCACTCTGGGTTGGCATAAATACCGCAACAGCGCTCGGCGTTCTTTGGAGCATTCCTGTCATTCCGGTAAACCATATGGAGGGACACATTCTCGCTTCACTTCTTTCTCCAAAAAATAACAATAAATTCACACTAACCACACCAAAATTTCCTACTCTTGCGCTTCTTATTTCAGGCGGACATACAGAGCTTGTTCTAATGCCTCGTGCAGGCACATATAAAATTCTCGGGCAGACACGTGATGATGCTGTAGGTGAAGCATTTGATAAGGTTGCCCGAATGTTGGGCCTCCCGTATCCTGGTGGTCCAGAAATTTCTCGCATAGCAGAGACCGCACCAAAACTTGCGACGCCGCCGTATCCGCTCCCACGCCCAATGCTCAAATCTGGCGACTTTGATTTCTCTTTTGCTGGACTCAAAACTGCCGTACTCTATACTGTAAAGAAAATTGAAAATCTCACTCCTGAGATCAAGGCAAGTATTGCGAAAGAATTTGAGGACTCGGCAACAGAAATCCTGCTTACAAAAACACTTGCGGCAGCAAAAAAATATAAAGTGCGAGAAATTGTTCTCGGTGGCGGAGTAACGGCAAACAAGAAAATTCGTGCTGCTTTCCAAAATGCGGTTGCTGAGAATTTCCCCGAAACTACCCTCTTTATTCCAGGTCACGAGCTTTCAACCGACAACGGTCTCATGATTGGCGTTGCAGGATTCCTCCGCGCAAGTAAACCTAAAAAAACTATTCGCGCCCAGGGCACCATGCGCCTTGCAAAATCGAGCCGTCATCCTACCCTCGCAGAGCTACGAAAAAAGAAAAAAATGTGATAAAATCGCCCTATAATGGCAGATTTACCAGAAAAGCTTTCAAAGCCCTACGATTCAACTTCCACTGAAGCGCGCATTTATGAACGTTGGTCAGAGAGCGGTTTTTTTAACCCAGATACTTGCATCGAAAAGGGTGTTACAAAGCCCGACGCTGAGCCGTACACCATTGTCCTTCCCCCGCCGAACGTTACGGGAATCCTCCATATGGGCCATGCGCTCATGATTACGATTCAAGACGTAATGATTCGCTATGCACGCATGAGTGGCAAACGCACCCTCTGGTTGCCTGGTACCGACCACGCCGCAATCGCTACCCAATCAAAAGTTGAAAAAGATATTTATAAAAAAGAGGGCAAGTCTCGTCATGATTTAGGTCGGGAAGAACTTCTTCGTCGCATTGAACAATTTGCACAGGAAAGTCACGATACAATAGTCTCTCAAATAAAATCATTTGGTGCATCCTGTGATTGGTCCCGTGAAGCATTCACTTTAGATGCAGCACGCAATCGTGCCGTAAATACTGTCTTCAAGAAAATGTACGACGATGGTCTTATTGTTCGCAAGCACCGCATCGTAAACTGGGATCCAAAAGGCCAAACAACAATTTCTGACGACGAAATTGTGTACGAGGAGCGGAAGGCGATGATGTACACATTTAAATATTCAAAAGACTTCCCTATCGCTATTTCAACTACACGCCCAGAGACAAAAGTTGGCGATACTGCCGTTGCAGTTCACCCTGATGATGCACGCTATCAGCAATTTGTTGGAAAAGAATACCACGTTACTTTTTGTGGCGTACCGCTTCATATCAAAATCATCGCCGACAAAGAAGTTGATCCTGCCTTTGGTACGGGTGCGCTTGGCGTCACCCCCGCGCATAGTCAAATAGACTGGGAAATGAGCGAGCGCCACAACCTTCCCGTTATTCAAGTTATCAATGAGTTTGCAAAGATGATGGTTGATAATGACGAGCTCCGCGGAAAGAAAACGACTGAGGCGCGTGAAATTATTGTTCAGTGCTTACGCGACGAAAATTTGCTCATCAAAGAAGAAGAAATTGCGCAAAATATTTCAACGGCTGAGCGAACGGGTGGTATTGTTGAGCCACTTCCAAAATTGCAGTGGTGGGTTGCAGTAAACAAACCATTCACTATCCCCCACTCTGAAATTTCTGGTATTGCATCAGGTTCACAAACAACACTCAAAGAAATTATGCGTGCCGCAGTCGCAGAAAAAGGCGTTGGCATCATTCCAGAACATTTTGAAAAAACGTATTTCCATTGGATTGAGAACCTCCGTGATTGGTGCATCTCAAGACAGATCTGGTACGGACATCGCATTCCCGTATGGTACCGCGATGAAGAGGTTTATTGTGGCCTAGAAGCCCCTACAGACGCTGGATGGGAGCAAGACCCTGATACCCTTGATACCTGGTTTTCTTCGAGTTTATGGACCTTTTCGACTCTTGGATGGCCTGATGCAACGGAAGACCTAAAAATTTACCACCCCACCAATGTGCTTGAAACTGGCTATGAAATTCTCTTCTTTTGGGTTGCACGAATGATATTGATGACCGGCTATACACTCGGCACTGTTCCCTTTCGAACGGTATACCTTCACGGCACGGTGCGCGATGCACAAGGCCGCAAAATGTCTAAGTCGCTTGGCAACGGTATTGATCCAATTGAGATTGCGCAAAAGTTCGGCGCCGATGCTGGCCGTATGGCACTCGTCGTTGGCAACACCCCCGGAACCGATAGTCGCATTTCTGAAGACAAAGTAAAGGCATACAAGCATTTTTCAAATAAAATTTGGAACGCAACACGTTTTGTATTGGCTAATGCAGAAGATGTCACCCTCGATACCCCACGTCCAGTTCTTACTCCGCGAGACGAAGCAATAATGACAGAACTCGCGGCAGCCACCGTAAGCGTCACTACACACTTGGACAACTTGCGACTGCATCTTGCAAGTGAGGAGCTCTATCATTACTTCTGGCATACATTTGCTGACGTCATTATTGAGGAAATGAAACCGCGCTTAAATGGGAGTGATGCTGACTCAAAGAAAGCAGCTCAGTGGGTGCTTCTCCAGGTTCTCACAACAAACCTTAAAATGCTTCATCCCTTTATTCCGTTTATCACCGAAGAACTCTGGGGTATGCTACCGAGAGAAAATAAGTCGCTACTAATCATTGAACCATGGCCGAACTTACAATAAACTGGCAACCGCTTCTTATCGCAATTGCGGGGGGTATTGTGCCTTCGCTCATTTGGCTTTTGTTTTGGCTCCAAGAAGACCGTAAATCTCCAGAGCCAACTGGCCTTATTATTATTTCGTTTTTAGCCGGAATGGCCGTAGTGTACTTGGCACTTCCTGTTCAAAAATTTATAGTTTATGCACTTCCAACTATTTCTCAGACCGCACAAATCACGATTTTTGCAACGATAGAAGAGATCGCAAAATACTCCGCAGTTCTTTTTATCGCGTTCAGGAGCAGGTACTTTGATGAGCCCATTGATGCTGTCATCTACCTTGTTACTGCTGCACTCGGTTTTGCAGCAATGGAAAACATTCTCTACGTACTGAAAGACCTAGCACATAGTGGTACGATTATGGCACTTCTCGATGGGAGCTCTCGATTCATCGGAGCAACGATTCTCCATACAATTTCTTCTGCAATTGTCGGCATTGCCATTAGA
>JAKAMX010000009.1 GCA_021812665.1 bacterium | reverse complement strand
GCGCATGGGCCACATTGAACTCGCAACACCCGTTGCACACATTTGGTTCCTCCGCTCAATCCCATCACGCATCGGTCTCATCTTGAACCTTCCTATCGTAGATCTCGAAAAAGTTATCTACTTTGCGGGGTACATCATCACGAGCGTGAATGAGGCAGAGTGTGAGCGCCTCATGAAGGATCTCGACAGCGAGTACAAGACAAAGTCAAAGAATCTTACTGACGAAAAAGGAAAGGAAAAATTGAAGGAGCTTTTGCTCAACTCAAAGCGCGAAATCGAATCACTCGTTGCTGGTCGTGTTATCGACGAAGCAACATACCACAAGTATGGCTTGCGCTACGGTACTGCATTTGAAGTTGGAATCGGTGCTGAGGCAATCTACAACATCTTCAAGAAGCTTGACCTCACAAAGCTTGCTGAGAAACTCGAAGCAGAGCTTGAAAAAGCTGGCGCTGTTGAGCGTGCGAAACTTCACAAGCGTCTCGGTATCATCAAGTCGATGATCAGCTCAGGCGTACGCCCAGAGTGGATGTTCCTCACCGTAATCCCAATCATCCCACCAGCACTTCGCCCAATGGTTGCTCTCGAAGGAGGTCGTCATGCTACATCAGATCTCAACGATTTGTACCGTCGCGTGATCAACCGCAACAACCGTTTGAAGAAGCTCAAGGAAATCGGCGCACCAGATGTGATCCTCCGCAACGAGAAGCGTATTCTCCAGGAGGCTGTTGACTCACTTATCGACAACTCGATTCGTCGCGTACAGTCAGTTGCAATGAATCAGGCACAGAAGCGAACCTTGAAGTCTCTCGCAGACACATTGAAAGGCAAGCAGGGTCTCTTCCGCCAGAACCTTCTTGGAAAGCGTGTGGACTACTCAGGTCGTTCGGTGATCGTTGTTGGACCAAAACTCCACCTCGACCAGTGCGGACTTCCAAAACACATGGCACTCGAGCTTTTCCGTCCATTTATTATTTCAAAAATTCTTGAGCGCGAACTCGCATACAACATTCGTGGCGCAAACAAGCTCATCGACGACAGCGTTGCTGAAGTTTGGGAAATCCTCGAAGAGGTGATCAAGGGCAAGTACGTTCTTTTGAACCGTGCTCCTACTTTGCACCGTCTCGGTATTCAGGCGTTCCACCCAATCCTTATCGAAGGAAACGCAATCCAGGTTCACCCACTCGTATGTACGGCGTTCAACGCAGACTTCGACGGAGACCAAATGGCTGTTCACGTGCCACTCTTCCGCGTTGCGCAAGATGAAGCAGGTGCACTCATGGCATCAAACAAGAACTTGCTCGGTCCTGGAAACGGCGATCCTATCGTAAACCCGAAGCTCGATATTCCTCTCGGTTGTTACTCAATGACCAAGATTGTTGAGGGTGAAAAGGGTGAAGGAAAAATGTTCCCAACACCAAACAGCGCAATCACTGCGTACGACTTCAACGAGCTTTCGTACCGCGCAAAGATCAAGGTGATGGCAACAAACACTCCAAAGTACGCCGCATTCGGCGGTCAGGTATTTGAGACAACAGTTGGTCGTCTCTTGTTCAACGGTGTGTTCCCATCTGATTTCCCATACGTAAACAAGGAAATCACAAAGAAGGAGCTCGAGAGTCTTATCGATGAACTCATCAACATCTACGGTGTAGATGCGACACCAGCGATCCTCGATAAAATTAAGGACTTCGGATTCAAGTATGTGATGAAGTCAGGTATCACCTGGGGTATCGACGACATCAAGATCCCAGAAGCAAAGAAGGGTATTGTTGCGAAAGCGCAGACAGAAGCAGATGAAATTCGTGGTGAATTTAACGAAGGTTTGCTCTCAGAAGATGAGCGTTACCGCCGCACGATCGAAGTATGGCAGGGTGCTCGTACTGAAATCGAAAAACACATGCCTGGAACACTTCAGAAGAACGGTTCCGTTGAAGACATGTTGAAGTCAGGTGCCCGCGGTTCTATCTCGCAGGTTGTGCTCATGGGAGGTATGTACGGTCTTATCACCAACACTGCCGGTCGCGCAATCGACTTCCCAATTATTCCTTCATCGAAAGAAGGTTTGTCGCCAGTAGAATACTTCATTACTACTCACGGTTCACGAAAAGGTCTTGCCGATACAGCCCTCAACACCGCAAAGGCCGGTTACCTCACTCGTCGTATCGTTGATGTTGCACAGGATGCAATCATCACCGAGGAAGATTGCGGAGAGAAAGAAGGAGAACTTATTCGCAAGGAGAACCTTGTTGGATTTGATATTCCACTCGCACGCAACCTCCGTGGTCGCATTTTGACACAGGATCTTGCAACAGCGAGCGGTGAAGTGCTTTTCAAAAAAGGCCACCTCATGACAAGCCGTGATGCAAAGGCAGCAGAAGCAGCAGGTATTACCGAAGCAATGGTTCGTTCACCACTTTCATGCAAGACCGCATACGGTATTTGTCGCAAGTGTTACGGGCTTGATATTGCCCGCAACGAACTCGTAAAGATCGGCGAGCCAGTAGGTATCGTTGCCGCACAGGCAATCGGTGAGCCAGGTACTCAGCTCACCATGCGTACATTCCACGCCGGCGGTATTGCGTCAGCAGGTGGAGACATTACGATGGGTCTTCCTCGTGTTGAAGAAATTTTCGAGCGTCGCGCACCAAAGAGTCTTGCACTCATTGCACACACCGACGGTGTTGTACTTGAAGTTAAGCGAGATGATAAGGACCTCGTAATCAAGGTTCTTCCTGCAGAAGGTTCAACAAAGAAAAAAGGTGAGGCAGTTGAATACATCACTTCAGCAAAACGAACTCCGTTTGTTAAAGCAGGTGACAATGTAACCAAAGGAGATTTCATGTCCGATGGTTCAGCTGATATCGCAGAAGTATTTGCGTATGCAGGCAAACACGCCGCAGAGCATTACATCACGACTGAGGTTCTCAAGATTTACGAACTCCAGGGTGCATCAATCTCACGCAAACACATCGAAGTGATCATTCGTCAGATGTTCTCACGCCGCAAGATCAAGGACGCTGGTGATACACGCTTCAACCAGGGTGATGTTGTTGAGCAGGGTGAACTCGCAGCAGAAAACGAGAATATTGAAAAGATTGGAGGAAAGAAAGCAAAGGGCGAGCCAATCGTTCTCGGTATTTCAGAAGTTGCACTTACTACAAAGAGCTGGATGTCTGCGGCTTCGTTCGAAAATACGACACGCGTACTCATCAACACTGCGATCCGCGGTGCAACAGATACACTCCGTGGTCTCAAGGAAAATGTCATCATCGGCAATCTTATTCCAGCAGGAACTGGTTTCAATGCAAAGCATCGAGGTCCAGAGCTTCCTGGTGAAGCAGAAGAGGAAAGCAAAGCGTAGTCTTAATTGCTGCTAATCTGAATACATAATTTATGTATTCAAAAATCTTGTCCCTATGCCTTCAGTAATTGAAGAGATCAAATCACGACTTAATATCGTCGATATCGCGGGGGGATATCTCAAGCTTGAAAAAGCTGGAGGTAATTTCAAGGCGTGTTGTCCGTTCCACAACGAAAAGACACCCTCGTTCTTCATCTCGCCGGGTCGCCAAACCTATCACTGTTTTGGTTGCAGTCGTGGTGGAGATATCATCTCGTTTGTCGAGGAAATGGAAGGGTTGGATTTTCAGGGTGCACTTAAGATTCTTGCCGACCGCGCTGGAGTGACTCTTACTCGTGAGAAAGTTAGTGAAAAGGATGATCGCGCGCCGATCTATCTCGCATTAGAGCTTGCGACAAAATTCTACGTAGCCGTTCTCCCAAAGTTTCCCGAAGCGGAAACCTACTTGAAAGACAGGGGACTCACCAGTGAGACCGTGAAGAAGTTTCGTGTTGGCTTCGCGCCTGACGAATGGCGTGCGCTCGGTGATTTCCTTACAAAAAAAGGAATATCTCAGCAAGTAATGGAGCAGGCGGGTCTCATTGTTCGATCACCGCAAGGGTTCTACGACCGCTTCCGAGGCAGAATCATGTTTCCTATCACTGATAGTTCTGGACGCGTGATCGCATTCTCGGGGCGTATCATGAAAGAGGAAGCAGGGAAGACGCTCGGTGCGTCCGCTTCTGCAAAATATGTGAATAGTCCAGAGACCGAGGTTTTCCATAAATCTCGCGCGCTCTTTGGTTTCTACCCAGCAAAAGATGCAATGCGCAAGCGTGATGCATGTGTGCTTGTAGAAGGGCAGATGGATCTCATTCTTTCTCATCAGTCTGGTGTAGAAAACGCTGTTGCTTCATCCGGGACAGCGCTGACTTCAGAGCATATCGAACTTATCAAAAGATTCACCAAAAATCTTATCCTTGCTTTTGACGCGGATGATGCTGGCATTGCTGCTGCCCATCGAGGAATCGAGCTTGCGCTCTCTCAAGATATGAATGTGCGAATCGCAGCACTTCCACACGGGCTTGATCCGGCTGATATGGTACGAAAAGATCCGACCGCTTGGGTTCGCGCAGTGGAGACGGCAAAGCAGGTGATAGACTTTTATCTCGAGCTTCTTCCTGAAAAGAACAAGGACAAAGCACATCTGCGTTCGCGGGTCACTCAAATTGTGATACCACTCATCGCATTGCTTAAAAGCTCGATCGACCAAGGGTACTATGTCGGAGAGACCGCTAAACTTCTGGGTATAAAAGAGGAGGCTGTGTGGGATGAGGTCAGAAAGTCTACGCACGCAACCAGTACGGTTGACGGCGCTCAAAAACTCAAGCCAGCTACACAGCAAACAGCTCGACGCACCCGCATCAGTAACCTCATCAATGGAATATTGAAATGGCAGGAAGGATTGGAGGCGTCTACGCTCAATAACATTCCCGAATATCGTGCCCGACTAGTAAAACTTGAGGGTAGTCCGCCAACCGAGACCGCGCTCAAGGATTCTGTCATCTTTGAGGTTGAGACGAGGTTTCAGGGAAGCGAAGAGCTAGATAAGGAGATAGAAGAGTTGTTCATAGGCTTGACTGAAGAAATTCTGAAAGATCAATTTACGGAGAAGATGAATGAGCTTAAGCGCGCGGAGCAGGCAGGAAACATACCGCTCGCGGAAAAACTTCTGATTGAGTGTCAACAAATTTCAAAGGAACTACACACGCTAAATAAAAAAACAAAATAATTTCCACCATATGCCTAAAAAAAATACGTCGACAAAAAAGAAAAAGGTAGTAAAAAAATCTGCGCCAAAGAAAGCTGCAGTAAAAAAGGCAAAGAAAAAGGCGACCGCTTCTCACGCCAAGAAGGTTGTGTCTAAGACCAAGGGTAAGCAGGTTGTAAAAAAGCTTGCTAAAAATGTTGTTAAAAAAGGCCCACACCGAGGCAAATCTACGGAAGGGTGGGAGGAAAAGGCAAATCGCCTTATTCTCAAAGGACGAACGCGTGGTTTCATTACGTATAATGAAATTTTGAAAGAGTTTCCGATGATCGAGCAGGATGTCATGTTCCTTGATACCCTCTACGAGAAACTTAACGATGCAGGCGTGGATGTGCTAGAAAGTGGCGGGCTTTTGGAAATTGAGCCCGAAGAATTGACTGCCTCAAAGAAGTATGTGTACAAGAGTGGTGACTCTTCATACGACTCAATTCAGATGTACCTCAAGGAGATTGGTCAGTATCCACTCCTTTCTGCGGCTGACGAGCGCGATCTCGCGCAGCGCATTCAACAGGGCGACAAAGAGGGCAAAAATCTTCTTGCCCGCGCTAACCTCCGCCTCGTTGTCTCTATCGCAAAAAAATACGTAGGACGCAGTGCCAATCTCACACTCCTCGACTTGATCCAGGAGGGAAACCTCGGTTTGTTTAAGGCGGTTGAGAAATTTGACTGGGAAAAGGGTTACAAGTTTTCAACATACGCAACATGGTGGATCCGTCAGGCGGTAACACGCGCCCTCGCAGATCAATCACGTACGATCCGTATTCCGGTTCACATGGTTGAAACAATTTCAAAATACAAACAAGTGGTGCGTCGCTTGTCGCAGGACCTCGGACGCGAACCGCTTCCTGGCGAAGTTGCAACTGAGATGGGTATTGAGGTAGAGAAGATCTATAACATCAAAAATATTAACCAGGACACTGTTTCTCTCGAGAAGCCTATTGGCGACGATGATGAAAAATCAACACTCGGAGAATTTATCGCTGACGACAAAATTCTTTCTCCCGATATGGAGTCTGCGCAACGAATTCTTTCTGATCAAGTAAAGGATATTCTTACTGACCTTTCAGAAAAGGAGCGTAAGATCCTTGAAATGCGTCATGGTCTTGCCGACGGTATTGTGCACACACTTGAAGAAGTTGGACGCGAGTTCAATGTGACACGCGAACGTATTCGCCAAATTGAAGCAAAAGCGATTGAAAAGATCCGCGCACATGACAAGGTTGATAAATTAAGAAACTATTAGTAAAAGAAGAAAGCCGCCTCAATTGTGAGGCGGCTTTGCGATTAGAGATTGAGCCCTTTCGTGTACATTTCCGAAAAATTGAGGCTTGAGACCTTAAATCCAGGGCATGTTTCGCGGAAGATGGCGAGGGTTACGCTGCGGTCTGGTTCTTTGCCAAAATGGAAACTTTCTGACCAGATGAACACCTCGCGTTCATCTGGGACAATAAGATACTTTCCGCCACCAATGCAAGTTGCGGAGAAGTTGTATTCATGCACAATCTCTTTGAACTTTTCAAAAAGATTGTAATGCTGGTCATTCTTGTCTCCTCCGCAAACGACAGTTTTCTGAGCTCCTTTATTGTCGCTCAGAATGACGACGATGAACTTGCCGTCATTCGGCGAGAACAACGAAAGTAGAGGGAATTCATTTAATGATCGATCGGACACGGCATCCTCCGTTTGGGCGATTGAGTAGGAACAATTCCTGCCTGGATTCTAGCTGCTCTGGCGGCGGATGTCAATGAACCGAGTGCAGCAAAAAACCCTTATAAAATAAAGGGTTTTTGCTTGCCTAAGAAAATTATTTGAGCGCGTCCAAGATTTGTGCTTTTACCGTTTCATATGGTTGTGCGCCATTGATAAATCCGACAACTTTTTTGTTTACGAGGATTACAGAGTATGGTGTGCCTTGGAGACCGGCGCGTGTACCGCTTGCAACATCGTTATCGACGACTGTTTTCATTTCGCCGCTATCGAGGCATGCATTGAATTTGGTAACATCGAGCCCAATTGTTTTGGCGATCTTTGGAAGCTCGGCTGAGTCAAGTTGATTGTTTGCTGGAGTAATCTCAAAAACTTTATCGAGGTATTGCCAGAACTTTGTATTGCCTCCAATTTTGTTTGCACACTCAACAGCTTGCGCTTCGCGGGGTGATTTTGAGTGGATCGGAAGTGGGAAGTGGCGGTATACCCATGCGACGTTGCCACTGGTTCCTGTATCACTCAGGATGCGCTTAAGCGTAGGGTGGAACAATTTGCAGAATGGACACTCGGTATCAGAATATTCAACGATAACAACTTTTGCATTTGCATCGCCCAAGAGGTGGTCTGCTTCAGTTACGGGATCGACTGATACTTCACTCGGAGCTTTTTGAGCTGGTGCTGCAGCGACCTGCGAAGATCCTTTGCCACCCCAATAAATAGCTACTGCGATAGCAAGGCCGGCAATAACGATCGCAACGGGAATCGCTAACGATTGAGTCGAGGAACTTTTTGTTTGCGCACTCGTGACCTCAATGTTCTCAGCTGTGTATTGTTTTTCTTCTTCCATGATTTGTTAAATTATTAAGTATGTGAAAGATAGTATACCATTTATACCAGCAATACAGTAAATTGCCTGTGTCTAAATGAATTGTTGTTTTGACCGGAGTGTGGTTCAATAAAGCCATGAATATCCTAAGCGCAGAATTTGAGAGGGGGATTATTGGATCAGATTCGATTTTAGGCGATAAGCGCGCACAAATTGCCTTTGTGGGGCGTTCGAATGTAGGGAAATCAAGCGTTATCAACTCTTTGGTGCTCCGTAAAGACCTCGTAAAATCAAGTGCTACGCCAGGAAAAACAAAGGAGATCAACTTCTTTTTGATCAATGGCAAATACCACTTTGTTGATTTGCCTGGATATGGCTTTGCTCGAATGGCGGTAAAAAATGCTGAGAAACTGAGAAAATTGATCCTATGGTATTTGACGAGCGGTGAGGCCCATCCTCGACTGGTGGTACTGGTGGTAGATGCGTGCGTGAAGCCCACACAATACGATAAAGAGATGACCGATCTTCTTCGAAAAGAGGGAACTCCGTTTATTCTTGTTGCAAATAAAGTTGATCGCTTGAATCAGGCGGAGCGCGCACATGGTCTGCGCGCCATCGAAGCTGCGCTTGGTGTTACACCAATTGCGTATTCTGCAAAAACTAAAATCGGCCGCGAGGTCGTGCTGAAAGAAGTCGAACGGGCATAAACGTGCTATACTTATAGATATTTATGGAGAGCAGGCAAGATGATATTATCATAAAACTAGATAATGTTAGTTTTTCATACGACGAAGGTAGCCCTGTTTTGGAGGATCTATCCTTTTCCATACACAGAGGTGAATACCTCGGTATCATTGGTCCCAACGGTGGTGGTAAAACAACGCTCGTTAAAATTATTTTGGGCCTCCTGCGCCCCACATCTGGCACAATACAATTGTTTGGACAAGATCGGCATGATTTCCGCGACAAATATCGCATCGGATATGTTCCACAGCGGGTGACGCAAACAGATAAAAATTTTCCTGCAACTGTATACGAAGTTGTCCGCAGCGGACGCATCCCCCGCTTGGGACTCCTCAAGAGATTTTCCAAGAACGATAACGAAGCCGTAGAGAGCGCGATGGAACGCGCGGGGATAGCAAAATATCGAGATACACTGGTGGGCAACCTCTCAGGAGGAGAACGGCAACGTGTGTTTATTGCGCGCGCGCTCGCAAGTGGTCCTGAGGTTGTTATTCTTGACGAACCAACTGTCGGAGTTGATATCGGGGCTCAAAAGAAATTCTATGAGTTCTTGGCGTCGCTCAATCGAGAACAAAATCTTACGATCATTTTCATTTCGCACGATGTCGATATGATCTCTCAGGAAACAAAAACGGTTTTGTGCTTGAACAGAGAGCTTGTATGCCATGGACTCCCTCATGAACTAGCCAACGAGAAACTTCTGCGAGAGCTTTATGGAGAACATGTGCGTCGTGCGCCTCATGACAAGGGTCCAGTTTTAACAGAGAAGGGAGAACATCATCATGCTTGATATATTTCAATACGACTTCATGATCCATGCGTTTGAGGCAGGGATCGCAATAGGCATCGTTGCTCCGCTTATCGGAATGTTTCTGGTGGTGCGTCGATATTCTCTCATGGCAGACACACTTGCGCACGTGTCTTTTGCTGGCGTTGCGCTCGGCCTACTGCTGCAGATCAACCCGATCTTTTCAGCAATTGGTCTCTCTGTTTTTGCATCATTTGGTATAGAATCACTCAACAACAGACGGAGAATTTTTGGTGAATCTGTTTTGGCGCTGTTTCTCTCTGGGTCGCTTGCGGTTGCAGTGGTTATCATTTCATTAGCAAAGGGCTTTAATGCGAATCTGTTTAGCTATCTCTTTGGTAGTATCTCTACGGTTTCCGTGGTCGATCTCTGGGTTACCCTTGGTTTGGCCATATCAGTCTTCTTTGCAGTCGTACTTTTGTACAAAGAGCTTTTCTTCGCATCTTTTGATCCTGAGCTCGCGGAGGCAAGCGGATTGCCAGTTAAATTTTTGAATCTTGCGGTTGTTGTTCTTGCCGCGATTGCCGTAGCACTCTCAATTCGTATTGTTGGCGTGCTTCTTATTGGGGCGCTTATGGTTATCCCTGTCATTTCTGCAATGCAATTTGGCAAAAGCTTTAAAACAACGCTTCTTTTGTCGGTTATGTTCTCACTCTTTTCTGTTATCACTGGCCTTTTCGCCTCGTATTATCTGAACCTTGCGTCAGGAGGAGCTATCGTGCTCGTTGCACTTTCTGTTTTTCTGCTGAGTCTTCTGGTCTCAAAACGAAATTAAAAAAACCGCACATTTCTGTGCGGTTTTTTTAAAATTAGTATACTCGATCGATGTGCACCTTGAGATATTCGAGGTCCTCGCCAAAAACTTTTTTACCCGGGTTGAAGATATGACGCATATCAAAAATATTTTTTGTTTTTTCGAATAGACGATAAATATCCTCGCCGTACATTTGTTTGAGAAACGGTGTGCGCACTAAACCGTCATTGTGTTCGCCAGACATTGAACCGCCAAACTCGAACGTGAGCGCAAAAACTTTTTGAGCAAGTTCGATAACGATGTCACGTTCATGCGCCTTGCGGAGATCCATGAGTGGGATGATGTGGAAATTTCCATCGCCAATATGTCCCGCAATCGTGTAAACGAGCTTATATTCGTCCATGATTGCAGTTAGGCGAGGCAAATACTCGGGAAGCTTTTGTGGATCTACGACGATATCGTCGAATACGGGGACCGTGCGCTTTTTCCCGCCATGATGTCGAAGGAGATTGAAACTTTCATGACGAATTGTCCAGTATTTTTGTGCGTCTTTTTTAGATTTTGAAATATTTGTCCTGAAACCGAAGGATGCGATATCTTTTTCTGCCTGCTCAGCGCGTGCGAGAACTTCTGCTTCGTCGGTGCCTGTAAACTCTGCCAAGAGTACGAGCTTTGGCACACCGCCTTTGAGTATCATCAAGAATTCTGGTAGGAAACGATAGGCAAGCGTGAACAATCCTGCCTTCATTGACTTTACAATGTCAGGGAAGAAGCGGATAGCAAATTTGAACGTATTGTCATCATACGATTCGAAACTTTCCGGCTTGTGCGCCAAAACCTTTTGAACCAGTGAGGGGAGAGAAGAAAGGTCAGTAACAAAAATGACAAGGAGTTTGCTGATAGGCTTTGGTTCAACGAGACCAAATGTAATCTCGGTTGTGATACCAAGAGTTCCCTCAGAACCTACAAAAAGCTTTGTGAGGTCAAATGTTTTTCTGTCCCACACATTCCAGAGTGCATATCCGGCAGCATTTTTCGAGACTTTTGGTCGCGCCGCTTGTATGGCGTCATAATTTTTTTCGATAAGATCATACGTCCTTCGGTATACATCCCCCTCAAAGGTTTGTAATTTCATTTTTTCTTCGAGCTGTTCTTTGGTGAGTGGTCCAAAAGAATATTCGTGGGCATCAGCCAAAATTACTTTGAGATTTTTTACATAGGTGTCTGTACTACCATAGACGAGGGTTTTTTCGCCAGAGGCGTTTGTTCCCACCATTCCTCCAACGGCGCAGAGTTCTTTTGATGCAGGATAGCTTGGCATTATGCGGTTTCGGGTGAGCGTTTGCTTTTCTAGGTCGCGATAATAAACTCCTGGTTCCACAACAGCATAATCGCCAGTAACCTCCTTGATCTTATTGAGATTTGCAACATCAAGTACGATTGACTCGGTCAATGCGCCGCCTGACATACCGGTACCGCCGGCACGTGCAGTAAGTGAAAGGTTGGACTCTGGATCCTCGCTCGTAGACAATGCGAGGACCAGTGTTTTGATGTCCTCCACGTCGCGCGGGCGCGCAACAAGCAGGGGGACAGACCTAAAAACGCTTGCATCGGTCGCTGCCTTTGTGACGGATTCGCTATCGTCCAACAACTCTCCCCTAAAGAGGTTTCTCAATGATGATCGTAGCTCAATTACTGTTTTCATTTGTAATTTTATTATACCACAAGCTGCGGGTGACCAGAGTTGGTCGACCCCTTCTTTGCAGCTTTCTTGTGAAGTGCGAGTAGTCGTATTGAATTTAAAAGTGGCGGAAAATCACCAGCAAAATTGTATATTGCTGCCCCTGTCGGGAGAAGAATGCCACTAAAAACCAAATAGAGACCTAGTGCATTTACCGCCGCCCAAATTGCTAAGTCTTCATAGGCAACCCCAATCGTAAATCTACTCAGCTTGATAAGTTCGGGCAATTTTGCAAGATCGTCTTGCATGAGAACAATATCGGCCGATTCGATAGTTGTCTCTGCACCAATGCCACCCATTGCAACACCAATATCTGCCGCACTCAAGAGGGCAGCATCATTTACGCCATCGCCTGCGGCAATGACTGTATGCTGGTGGTGTAAATATTTTTTCAAATACGTTATTTTGTTTTCAGGGAGGAGGTCGGCGTGAAAATCAGTAATGCCAACCTCCTTTGCCACACGAGCAGCGATCTTTTCATTGTCGCCACTTAGCATGACGATCCTGCTAACTCCTAGCTGTTTCATCTCTGTAAGTATTTCTTTTGTCCCTGGCTTGATCTCATCGAGAAGCGTAAAGAAGCCGGCGAGCTTGCCGTCGCAACCAACGAGTGTCACATTTGCGCCATTTTCTTCTTCTTTTACTATTTCATTTAGCTGATTTGGGTCGATCATTATACCTGCATCCTCCAAATAGATCTGCCTACCCACCATCACTTTTATGCCATCCACAAGTGCTTGCATTCCGCGACCACTCTGCTCTTCAAACGAGTGGGCGGTTTGATGGGTAGGATTTTCTGTCTCAACAAATTGCAAAAGAGCAATAGCAGCTGGGTGATTTGATTGAGCGGCAATGGGCGCAACCAGCGAGAGTAAACGCTTTTTGTCCATGTCTCCAAACGTAAAAACATTCTCAATTTTCAATTTTCCTTTTGTGAGTGTTCCTGTTTTGTCGACAACAAGCACCTTTGCTCTTCGCAGCGCTTCTAGATAGTTGCCACCCTTGATCACCGCGCCGCGTTTTGCCGCATGTCCAATTGCCGCAACAAACGCGAGCGGTATCGCAATAGCAATATCCTCAGCGCTCACGATCAAAATCACAGACAAAATCAAAGCGAGATTGTGTGTATAAAAATAGATGAGTGCAGTGCCAAGGACAACAACAATTGAATAGTAGATAGCGAGATTATCTGAGAACGTTGAGATTTTTGATTTATTTACTTCAGATTTCTCGACCAGCTCAATGATTTTTTCGAGCGCCGTTTCTTTGCCAACCTTTTCGGCGCGAATCTCAAGGTTACCCGAAACAACCAATGTTGAACTGAGTGCCGAATCGCCCCCCTTTTTCTCAAGTGGAAGTGATTCACCGGTGAGCGAGGATTGGTCGACCGTTGCTGTTCCATTTGTAATAGTACCGTCAACTGGGACCCGCTCTCCCAATTCGACAACTACGATGTCTCCCTTTTGTACATTTTCGGGTGAAATTTCCTCTATGCGATCTCCGTGTTTTACACGAACTTTTTGCGGTTTTAATTTGAGCAGGGATTGTATCGCTCGACGGGCTTGATCCTCAGTTGATAGGGCTAGAATTCGCGAAGAGGTCAACATGAGTGAAATAAACACAGCAGACACAAGCTCTTTTGCGATGAGGGAAGCAAAAAGAGCAACGATGACTAAAAGATCGATGCTTATTGTTTTCTTTTTAAGCGCAAGTGCTGTTCGCCAAACGACAGGGGTGACTGCTACCAACGTGATTGCAGATAAAACAAATGTATCGGCGTTTGATGGAAGAATTGCAGTATAGTGCGCAACGAGTGCGACAATAAGCGCAACCATCAGAATGTTGTTGGAGTGGAACAAGTGCAAATTTTTCAAATCACGCTCAATTTTTTTGAAGCTTTTAAGTTTAATCATGTCTGTTGGGCTCAGTGTTGTCTTCGGTAATACACCAGTCTCAAAGAATTCATTATCGGAATAAAATCAGTAATGAAATTAAATGCAGCTGCCCTTGGCGGATCAAGTACGCCGGTAAAAACAAAGTAGAGACCAATAGAATTTACGATGCCCCAGATGACGAAATTTTGATACGCAACACGAAGGACACGGTCTGAAATGTCACGAAGCTCAATAATCTTCTCAAAGTCGTCAGTCATGAGAACAACATCTGCTGATTCGATTGCTGCGTCTGATCCTATCCCACCCATTGCGATTCCCACATCGGCACGCGCGAGGACAGCGGCATCGTTCACGCCGTCTCCAACCATTGCAACAGTTTTCTTTGGATTGATATATTCGGCAAGTACTGAAACTTTATTTTCGGGAAGAAGTTCTGCGTAATACGTGTCGACACCAGCGCTTTGCGCAACTGCCTTTGCTACGGCTTCGTTGTCCCCGGTTAACATTATTGTTTCTGAAACGCCTCGAGCTCGTAGAGAAGAAATAGTGGATCGAATATCCTCTCGAATTTCGTCCGCGAGGCTAAACATACCAATAATTTTTTCGTTGATAGCTACCAATGTTACATTGTTGGCAAGTGCTTCTGCTTCTTTGATTGCATTCACGACTGTGTCGTTCATTTGTATGCCGTGTTCTCTAAGAAATTCAATTCTTCCAAGAGTAACCGTAACCCCCTCAACGGTACCTTTGATTCCGCGCCCCTCTTTTTCTTCATAGTGTTCTGGCGGCTTGTGCGCGACTTTTTCTTTTTCGGCATAGGCGCGTATTGCTTTTGAAACTGGATGCGTGGAGCTTTGGCAGAGAGAACTTGCGACAAAAAGCATGGTGGCCAGTGGCATGCCTTCAAAAGAGCGGGCGTTTCTAACCACCAGTTTACCAATGGTGATTGTGCCGGTCTTGTCGAGGACGAGGGTTGATATCTTGCTCATTCGGTCAAGAAAATCTGCTGCCTTGACGACGATGCCGTGCCTTGCGGCGGTGCCGATACTTACTATGTACGCAAGAGGGATTGCGATCGCAATATCATCAGCGCATACGACGAGTACTACGGAAAGAACAAGCGAAACGTCTTTCGAGATCATATAGAGGGCGACTGCCACTACAAGCATGATGCTGATATACCAGCTTGCAAATCGTTCCGCCAATGTTTTCATTCTTGTTTTGGCATTTTGCGCAGATTCAACGAGGGTGATCATTCGCTCAAAGGTTGTCTCTGTCCCAACTCGCTCGGTGCGAATTGCGATATTTCCCGACGCGACGACCGTTGCTGATAGAACCCGATCATTGACTGCGCGCAAGACAGGAACAGATTCGCCGGTGAGTGATGATTGGTCGATTGTCGCTTCTCCTTTTATGACAAAACCGTCAACAGGGATTTGTTCGCCAAGTCCTACTTCCACAATATCTCCAGGCTTAATGTCTGTAAGGGGAACAACGACGAGCTGGTCTTCTCGAATGACGCGAGCCTTAGATGGCTTTAACTTTGCCAAATGCTCGAGGGAGATTCTTGCTCGTCGTTTTGTATAGAGATCAAGTAGGCGCGCAGACGTGAGCATGAGGTTGATAAAGAGCATCGAGGTCCACTGCCTTCCAAGAAACGAAAACAATAGCGCAATGGTCGCGAGCAGATCGACATTGATTTTCTTCTCACGCAATGATTCTATCGCGCTGCGAATGACCGGGGTGATTCCCAGGATCCCTACGACTCCGAGAGCCAATATCTCATATTGTTCCGGTATCGAATCCGTAAAATGAAGGAGAAGGCCTGAGAGGAATAGGACAATAAATAATATTTCGAGAAAAAACTCTTTCTTAAAATTTTGGCGTTCTATGTTCATGTTTGACTCTATTATTATATCAGAGAACGCGGGTAATATTGCCAGCGCGTTTTACTTCATTGCCGATATTTGATACAATCTCGACCGTTATATGCCAATACCCAAAATAGGAACAACCTCATACAAAGTTAAACGATCGAGCGCAGGTCTGGGGCTGTTTGCAACCGAACCAATCAAACGCGGAACATGGATTATCGAATATGTCGGCAAGATTTTACATGGCAAAGAAGTTACCGAGCATCCTGGAAACAAATATCTTTTCGAAACAAGCAAGACGCGCATGATCGATGGTAGTGCGCGTTCAAATACAGCACGTTACATCAATCACTCGTGTAAACCAAACTGTGAGCCAGAAATTTTTGCAGGCCGAGTTTTTATCAAAGCAACAAAACGTATCGAGGCGGGGGAGGAGCTTACCTACGACTACGGAAAGGAATACACCGACGAATTTATAACACCATACGGCTGTCGTTGTACGCCTTGTAAAACAAAGAAATAGTAAATAAAAACAGCCCGCATTTGTTGCGGGCTGCGCCTCTCTATTCCTTGAGCTTGTCGAGGTCGATGACCGGAAGCTGACGCAGCCTCCGAATCAGTGAAATGCTCGCTGTGCTGTCTTTGATCATCAGTCCATCCTGGTAGAAGACAAAACCGACGATGTGGTCGACCTTGTTCGATCCACGCTGGATGAAGTTGATGCCGATACCCTGACGAACATCGAGCGCTTTTTGGTAGAGATTGACACCTAAAAGACTGACCGCCTTGGTTTCTGCTACCTGCATCACTGCACAAATGGAGTAGATGTTTTCCTTTGAAAAACCTCCCCAGAGTGAGTACACGTCCCCGTTCTGCACCCTCCATGGGTACGAAATGAGAAACACAACGAGGATGCCTTTCCAGTTCAGGGCATACCCGAGGTGGCCGCAGACGCTCGTGGTGATCAAGGTCATCAGAACGGCAAGGATGAAATTCTTGTTGATGCTCACTACGGCTCCTTATAAAGAACGAGTTTGTAGCCACCGTAGCTACAATTGGCGACATTTTAGCAAATTTTTAGTCTTTTGTCAACAGCTAGTCTAGCTCCTCAATAAATTTTTGAACAGAGTTTTCGCCGGGAAAATCAAAAAGTGCCGGTGGGTTTTGTTTGTTGGGAGTACTGTTCGCGACAAGGTGGTATAACAAATAGTTCGAGAACTCTTCTGGGTATTCGCGCTGCAATTTTTGCGCAAATTCTGTAATTTTTTCGTGATTTTCAAACTTCTTGGGACCCGAATACGCTGAGCGAAGCAACACCTTTAATTGCTTGGTAATTTGCTCTTCAGTAGTTTCATTATTTCTGAAATTTTCGATCATGGTTTGCATCTTTAATTTGTAGAGCACTATACCTTCTCGCTACAACAAACGCAATGATGGTACCCAAAATGGCTCCAGCGACAAAATCAGAGAACCAGTGAATTGTCATAGAAACCGAGAGGCCAATATAAAACGCGTAGAGCGTGAGGGTAAACAACAACTTTTTATTTTTACTGTACAAAAGAGCAAGTGTTATCGACATTGCAAATGCGACAGAGGTGTGAGATGAGGGCCACCCCCAAAAGATGCCGTGACGCAAAAAACCAAAATGAAATGCTTCGCTTATATCAATCGATACGGGCGGATGAAGAATAAGTTCAGGCTGAAATCTGCCGGTAAATGCTTTGTATGCAGCAGTTAGAATAATAGCGGTGATTGCTGCCTGCGCTACGGCGATCCCCGCAGATCTCATCTTCAGATCTTTGCGTGAATCGCCGATAGCAAAGAGTCCCAATGGTAAGATAATTGGAACAATAAAGCCGACCGGAGCAGCAAATATCGCTATCTGTATGAGAAGAGGAATTCTCGTGTGCTCAAAATACCACCAATCAAAACCACTGGAAACCAAGAAATAGGTTAAACCGATAAAGACAAGATGCCAAAACCAATTGCCGTTTCTAAAAGTATCAGCAGTGCTTTTAACGAGGTCGTTTAAAAATGCTTTGAACATTGCATATATATGGTACCACAGACTACTCTTGTTTTGGGCTGCTGAAACATACTGTTATACTCAAACAATGACACTTACATCTCATGCGATTGTTGGGGCAGCAGTAGTGAGTCTGGTTCCACAGCACCCACTTTTGGGCGTATGCGCTGCATTCATGAGTCATTTTGTAGTAGACGCAATTCCTCATTACGATTATGCAATTCTTTCTAGCTCTATTGACCCCGCAATCGGCGGAAAGTTTAGATTAGACCGCACGCTATTTGTTGACCTGTTACGAATTGGAGGGGATGCATTGTTGGGTACTGGAATTGCAACCATTGTTTTTTCTGCAAAAATTCCAATATGGCTCGTGCTGACAGGAGCGTTTGCGGGAATGTTGCCGGATCCATTGCAATTTGTCTATTCGATTTACAAACATGAACCCTTGGTTTCACTTCAAAAATTTCATAAATGGATCCATGCAAAAAATAATTTTGCGAATCAAAAACTACTCGGAGTTTTCTCCCAAGTAGTTTTTATTATTACGGTAATCCTGGCAACGCGAGCTTTCCTGTAGAGAATTAGTGATAATCCTGCTTTGAGTCTACGACACCATGAGCTCTTTCTATTGCCTCTTGTGCCGAGATCTTTTTCTGTTCAAAGTCTCGAAGGATACCAAGAAGCACGCTTCGCTCAGAGTCATTCGCACCCATTGCCTCCGTGCGCGCGATAGCTTCCATGATGATTGCGCCTACATCAGTCGAGTCCATTGTTGGTGCTGCTTCCATATGCATAGTAGTTTAACAAATTGTTATGAAAGTCTGAACTGTTCCTGAATCCTGTTGAACGAGTTCAGTACAAACATCATGAATACCAGTGCAACAAAATTGAAAGCCATGATCATGATCGCTTGAACCGGCAAGTTTTCAAAAAGTGTTCGGAGTGAATCCACGATAGAGTCAAATGTCGGGTCCCAGGTGTCGAACACAGTCCTGATAGTAAAAATTGATTCAGTCTCGACGCTCCTTGAATAGAGATTCCAAAGAGTTAATACAAACATTACTCCAAGGACGAGGGTCAAAATGCGCGCATAGCGCCACGATCTTTGAAACATTGCGGCACGCATAATAGACGCATGAAGCTCGTCGGGAACCTTGCGTGAAGGTAGCATTTTAAATGCATTGATGAGAAATTTGTCCATAATATTTGTAGTTTTAGTTGGTTCCGTATGTTTCATTGAGTAGCGCTGCTAATGCCTGTTTTGCTCTGCGAATGTGCGTTTTGACAGTATTCAGTGGTATTTCGAGCAAGTGGGCGATTTCCTCATATGAAAAGCCTTCTCGATAATAAAGGAGTAATATATTTTTATAGTGCGGCTCTATTTCGCGCAGAGCATTTTCAAGGTCAATTACTGAGATGTCGTGCTCTAAGCTAGAATACGTCAGTTCTGGATATATTGTTTCATCATCAGCTTGGTCGTTCAGGGGGGCTAGGTTTTCACGCTTCTTTTTTCTGAAAAAATCGTACGCAAGATTTGTTGAAACCTTGTAGAGCCAGTTTTTGAGATTGCCGTCTTTTTCGATGCGGTCTCGCCAATTATAAAGTCTGATAAATGTCTTTTGGAGTAGATCGCCAGCTTCGTCCACATTGCCCGTAAGGCGTATGAGGTGGTTATACAAAGGCTTTTCATAGGTACGTACAATCTCCTCGAAAACATGTTCGTCAGTGGCGATGCGCGAAAGAAGCTCGGTATTTTCGTGATGGTTTGGAGAGTTTTGAGGCAGCATGAATTATTGAAACAATATAGCAAGTGGCGGCGTATATACAAGTGAAGGTCAAATTAGTGCGATTATAGCTGACCTGAATATACAAACTTAATTAATAATCATTTATCTATTCATTATGAAAACATTTCAGAAATTGGCGCTCGGAACAGTGCTCGCCGCAAGCGTTCTCCCTTCGCTTACATTTGCGCAGACCGCTTCAAGCACCGCTACCTCGACAACAGTGACTGCTCGTAAAGAGTGTCTTCTTGCTGCAGGCCAGGCACGACAAGTTTCTGTTGCCGCAGCTCGAACAGCTCGCGATACAGCAAAAACAACTGCAATGACAACACGCGATAACGCTATTGCTGCAGCAAAGATTGCTCGTGATACCGCCAAGGGTGCAGCAATGACCACACGCGACAATACGCTCACTGCCGCAAAGGCAATGACTGATGCATCAGCTCGCAAGGCTGCTCTAAGGTCTGCATACCGTGATTATCGCGCTGCGATCAAGACCGCAAATGGCGCATTTAAGACAGCGCGACGTGAAGCTTTGACTGCATACATAGGCCAGATCAAAGATGCTCGTGCAGCTTACGTATCTGCAGTAAAGGATGCCGCAAGCCAAGCAAAAACAGCCCGCGCTGCTTGCCCAGCAAAGTAGTAACCCTCTTTTAAAAATGCGACACATCGTCTAGGTGTGTCGCATTTTTTGTTGCATTATTTTTGATCGATTCTATACTTTATCTATGAACAACAAAATGATCATGGGAAAAGGGAGCACCCAAAAAGGAGGATATCGAGGTACGCAAATGTGGGGTGCTCATCGCATGGAAGGTTCTGTAAAGAATTTTGTAAGCAGGGCTCAAAAGAAGCAAAAACGAGGAAGTATTTAATTAGAAAATGCCCCGAACTAGTTCGGGGCATTTTTGTTTATTGTGGATTGTTTTTATTAAACAATTTTCCGGGCTGCCACGGTGTACCTAGTGCGAACAAAGCGTAACGATCAAGCCCAATCCATCCAGCAGTTTTCCATGCAAGGATCAAAAGGATCTGCAAAACAAAAAGTACCGGATTTGTGCTCACTGTTCCAGCCAAGAGATAGTTTAGATTCATAAACGACCCAAAGAATGCTGCAATGCCGGTAAAAAGTCCTAATATGAGGGCCGCGCCAACAGCAATCTCGCCGAACGTGACGAGATATGAAAAAAACGCCGAGTGGGGGAGTGCAACGTTTTGCACAAAGAATGCATACCAACCTGAAACATCCGGATGCTGCCCAACTGTTTTTTGAAGCGCGCCGCTCAAAAAGCCATTGATAGCCGCTCCTGCATTTGCACCGGTCCATGCAGGGTTCCCAAGCTTTTCCCACCCTGCCATAAACCACTCGTATCCTACGTACACACGTACAAAGAGCCAAAACCACGAAAAACGAATATCACTGAAAATAAACTTTGAAAATGCCGATTCTTGTATTTCTGTTGTATTCATATTATTTGTATTCATATAGTATTGTATACTCACTAAACCGAAATACAATATATTTATCCACCTCAAGCCATGTCAAAAATAAAAGCAACGATCTTACTGACAGTTTTCATCGACGTGATAGGCTTTGGTATCGTCATACCGATTTTGCCGTTTTATGTCGCTGGATACAGTAGCTCGGCGCTACTCCTTACGTCGTTATTTTCTGTGTATGCTCTCTGCGCATTTTTGAGCGCTCCGCTCATCGGGGCACTTTCTGATCGCTTTGGTCGTCGGCCGATGCTCATCATGAGTATTTTTAGCACTGCACTCGGCTGGTTTGTTTTTGCGTGGGCTCCAAGTATCCCTTTTCTGTTTCTTGGTCGCATTTTGGACGGGATAATGGCCGGCAACTTGCCGATTGCGCAAAGTTATTTGTCTGATGTTGCAAAGGATGAAAAAGAGAGGACGACAAACATGGGTTTCATCGGAGCAATCTGGGGAATTGCATTTATCGTGGGACCGATGCTTGGCGGTGTCTTGGGACACCTCGGAAACACAGTTCCGTTTTGGTTCGTTGGGTTTCTCGCATTTGGTAATGGCATTCTTGCACTCTTTCTTCTCGTAGAGACAAACACAATGTTGAGCACTCGCGCGGTGAGCCTCAATCCATTTACGCCGCTTAAGCGTGCAATAAAGAATCAATCATTGAGAATAAATTATTTAGCATGGAGATC
>JAKAMX010000050.1 GCA_021812665.1 bacterium | reverse complement strand
GGTCGCGGGAAAAGCGATCGGCATTATTCCTGAGCACTTTGAAAAAACCTACTTTCATTGGATCGAGAACCTCCGCGACTGGTGTATTTCACGCCAAATCTGGTACGGACACCGTATCCCTGTCTGGTACCGCGAGGAAGAGGTTTATTGCGGCGTAACAGCCCCTCTGGGCGATGGATGGGAGCAGGACCAAGATACCCTCGACACCTGGTTTTCATCGAGTTTATGGACCTTTTCTACCCTCGGCTGGCCAGAAAAGACCGACGATCTCAAAATCTACCACCCTACAAACGTCCTCGAAACAGGATACGAAATTTTGTTCTTTTGGGTTGCCCGAATGATCCTCATGTCAGGATACGTGCTCGGCGATATTCCATTCCACACTGTGTACCTCCACGGAACGGTGCGCGATGCGCAAGGTCGCAAAATGTCCAAGTCTCTCGGCAACGGCATTGATCCAATCGACATCGCAAAAAAGTTTGGCGCAGATGCTGGCCGTATGGCGCTCGTTGTGGGCAACACTCCCGGCACCGACAGTCGCATTTCGGAAGACAAAGTTAAAGCATACAAACATTTCTGTAATAAAATCTGGAACGCAACACGCTTTGTGCTTTCAAACATTGGCGACACTACGCTCGACACACCAAAACCAAACCTCGGCGCACGCGACGAAGCAATCATCACCGAGCTCAATGCCGCAATCGAGAGCATCAGCGGACACCTCGAAAATCAGCGCCTCCACCTTGCAAGCGAAGAGCTCTACCACTATTTCTGGCACACCTTTGCAGACGTCATCATCGAGGAGATGAAACCACGTTTGACCACGAGCGAATCTGATGATCAAAAAGCTGCACAGTGGGTTCTCTTGCACATACTTGCGACAAACTTGAAGATGCTTCATCCATTTATTCCATTTATTACCGAGGAATTGTGGGGCATGCTTCCAAAAGAAAGTAAATCGCTTCTCATCGTTGAGCCATGGCCGAAACTATTATAAATTCAGCGACGTTCAAGACCCTGCTCATCGCAGTTGCGGGAGGTATCATACCTTCGTTGATTTGGCTCTGGTTTTGGCTTCAGGAGGATAAAGAATCTCCGGAACCAGCTGGCCTTTTGATCATCTCATTTTGTCTCGGGATGGCCGCTGTGTATCTCGTGCTTCCACTCCAAAAGTTCTCCGTTCTTTTAGTTCCCTCAAGTCAACCAACGCTCCAGGCGACACTTTTAGCAGTCATAGAGGAAGTTGCAAAATTTGCCGCAGTGTTTGTTATCGCGCTGAAAAGCAGTTATTTTGACGAGCCCATGGACGGCGTCATCTACCTGGTCACTGCCGCTCTCGGGTTTGCAGCAATGGAAAACATTCTTTACCTTCTCAAAGATTTCAACCACGGTGGATCACTGGTTGCACTCCTCAACGCAAGTTCTCGCTTTATCGGCGCGACCATACTGCACACAATTTCCTCGGCAATTGTTGGTATCACCATCGCGTTTTCATTCTATCAAAGCCGAATCACAAAATTTGTTGCAGTACTGTTGGGTCTCGCGATAGCATCTCTATTGCATGCATATTTCAATTTGTCTATAATGGGAACCAAGGGAACGCTCAATGTACTCATAGCGTTCACTCCATACTGGGCAGCGATCATCGGCATAATCGTTTTGCTTGAACTCATTAAACATATTAAACGGCCGGTTAATAACGCATAGTAAATGAAACCATCTTTTTTTGAGCGACTTACCGGGACGATAACACTAAAAAAATCTCCATCTGATTTTGGTGATGACTTTGACGGTGCTGATATCACACACACTGCGATTGTAAACGAAGCAGAACCAATAGAAACAGCCGAGGGAGAACTGACGGTAGACGTATATCAAACAAACGATGCGATCATTGTACAGGCAATGGTAGCCGGAGTTTCATCCGAAGACTTATCGGTTTCAGTCACGCGCGAAATGGTAACCATTCGCGGCAAGCGTGATGCGCCAAAAGGTGTTACGCCCGATAATTATTTTTTCCAAGAGCTTTATTGGGGTTCATTCTCACGAACAATTTTGCTCCCCACAGAGGTTGAGCCAGAAGAAACAGAGGCAACTGAAAAGCACGGACTCCTCACAGTGAAACTTCCGAAGATCGACAAAGGACGCACGCAGACAGTTAAAATTAGGAGTATCTAGGTAACAAAAAAGAGCGACCGCGAGGTCGCTCTTTAGTTTTTTGGGTTTTCTAGCAGCGCCGAGGCAAACGCTCGCGCTGTTGATTCCTCTGATTCCGCTTGATGCTGTCCCGCATCGTGTTGGGAATGGGGGCTCGCGGGCACTCAACGCTCTTTCGCGAATGTTTGATGGCCCCCTTGGTCAGAACAGGCTTCTCCTCGTGAGGCGCCAGCACGGACTCAGAAACGATACGCCTCTTGAGTTGGCTACAGAAATTGAGGAAGCGGACAACAAAGATGAACTTGAACACTGGTGACTCCAAAAGATGGGTTGTAGGAGAACTGATGTTTTTAACTCTCCGTATTATATCATATATATATGGCTTTTGTCAAACAAAAAAACCCCACAGGGTTTGTGGGGTTTTCTTGTTTGTGTGCTGAGGGCCGGGCTCGAACCGGCGACCCCTTCCTCTTCAGGGAAATGCTCTACCAACTGAGCTACCTCAGCAAATTTTCCTACCATTTTATCAAACAAACCATCTTGCGTCAGTGCTCTGCGGAACCTACCAAAACAGCCACCTCAGCATTCTAATTTAAATTAATCCTCGCTTCCCATATTATTATTTCCCTATCAAATTTTTGATAGCTTGGGCATCAGTAGGAATACTCGAAACCCCCTTCTGGAGCTTCTGGAGTGTCCCAGCCGAGGTCTGAAACAAATTTATATACTTTTCAATCCTTGGCTGCAAGTAGTAATACGTTCCAAAGATGGACCCGAGAATAACCGCCCAATACACAAAGGTAAAGAACGAGTTCCAGCGCTGCACCCGACGCATCCCGTGAAGGATTTTGTTGTTATCACGTGTAAGCTCAAGCAACTCGTCGATCTTGCGTGAATCCTGATCCATGGGGCGAGTATAGCAGATTTTAGCTATTTCGGCAAAAAAGAGGGTTAGCCATTAGAATAGCGCACCCTCTTTTGTCTTAAGAATACACCGCATTTTACGGTACTCCTCGCTTGTTTTTTGCCCACGCTTTGAAGCGGAGCCACGTGTGCGTTTTACTAATTTTTCCAAAACTTGCCTCTTTCCTCGCACAAGTATTGCAAAAAACTTGAACTCCACCAGTGGATTCGTCTCTACAAACCCACGATGCTTCGTTGCGGCACCTCCCACACGACATTACAAGCAAGCGTTGGCGCATATCACCCTCCTTTCTAATCTAAGGTTATCGGAAACTGGGATGAATAGCAAACAAAAATGACCTCCTCCCCGGGCTCTCGCTCCGCTTCGCCCGGAGTTTCCTTTGCCGGCGCTGCGCGTGAGGGCTCGTCCATTCATCCACGCCCTCCAAAGTTCGCCCAGATACACTTTACTTGGTGAAAGCTCCGGGGCGGGGTTTACTGGAATAGAAAAAACGCGCAACCATGAAGGCTGCGCGTTGCGTCCATCTGTGCCTCCTAGAGGCAGGGCGGTTGACTGGTCTGTGGAAGAATCTTTTGGATTTCTCCTTCGATCTCGTTCGACTCGAGGCCTGCCCATTTCAGGTAGCGGCGCGCCTCTTGATCGACGAGATATTGCTTTGCGCCACCCTCCTTGAGCTTTTTGATCATCTTGTGAGCAGTGCTCAGACGAATCGCTTTGAATTCGTCGGTGACGACCGGAATTGCTGCGAGGGGGAGGCATCCTACCTCAAGATGGTTCATCATTTCTTTGTAGACCTGGTCGTACCGCTCAGGACTCTGAGACAAGACCAGTGAATCAAAGAGCTGACGAGCCGAAATCTGGCAGCAGTACACCCGCAGCTGGCCGATCGACCCCTCGGTCTGGCCCAAGTCGCTGAGACTGCACCCACCTTTCCTCAGGGCCTCACGGAGCCGATAGAGACACTCCTCGTACTGGTTGGTACCACACTGGAGTATGGCCAACTGCCGTTTTGCTTCTTCAAGATACTGATTCACGATACCTCCTTCAAGGTTCAATTGGCCGACAGTGGCTCAATTTGTCCGAACATATTCTAACATATTTTGAGTCTATGTCAATACCTCAAAATCCTCAGTTCTCAAATTTCCCAGTCACCCACTCAAACTCACCTTGCCAATTTCTACCAGGGCAACTCCATCCAGGGCTAGAAGGATAGGGGTTCCCGCTTGTTTCCATATCGCGAACGCCCAGCACATAAAATGCTCCCCTGCTTGTATCACAGCCAGCGTTACCAGCTGGGTAACGATAATAAGCATAATTTCCGCACAAGTCATTAACGCTTGGGTCGAGAAGATTTGCAGAAAGATATTTATTTGTTACTAGCGGTGCTGTAAACGACGGAGCTCCTACTGGTGTTCCTGAAGAATCCCATCCGCCACAGCCAGCGTAATCTGAATCCGGGTATTGGCCAAAAGTATCAAAATAAAGGCCGAGCGCAAGTTGCATTTGATGCATATCCGAAAGCCTGCGCGCATCACGAGCTTTTGCGCGTGCGGCATTCAAGCTGGCGAGCACGACCGTTGAAAGAATACCGATTATTGCAATAACAACAAGAAGCTCGATAAGCGTGAAGCCTTTATTTTTCTTAGATACCATGCTCACGGACA
>JAKAMX010000008.1 GCA_021812665.1 bacterium | reverse complement strand
GGAGCAGCAGCAGGGGCATATTCATCCGCTTACGCGCACGATGGACGAAATCGTGCGTATTTTGGTAGAGCTTGGATTTGAGGTCGCGTTGGGTCCCGAAATCGAAAACGAGCATTACAACTTTGACGCGCTCAACGTACCAAAGGATCACCCGGCTCGCGATGTGCAAGATACATTTTGGATAAAAGGAGTAAAGGAAACTGTCCTTCGCACGCACACTTCACCAGTGCAGGTGCGCTACATGGAAAAGCATAAGCCACCATTTTCTATCGTGGTGCCAGGCAAGGTGTATCGCTATGAAGCAACTGATGCAACGCACGAAACACAGTTTCATCAAGTTGAAGGTCTCGTTGTTGGTGAAAATATTTCACTCGGCCAACTCAAGTGGACGCTCGAAACTTTTTTCAAAAAACTTTTGGGCAATGATGTGGTGATGCGTTTGCGTCCAAGCTTTTTCCCATTCGTCGAGCCGGGTGTTGAAGTAGACATCTCGTGCTTTCTTTGCCACGGAAAAGGCTGCGGAGTTTGCAAGCGTACTGGCTGGATCGAGGTGATGGGTGCCGGCATGGTGCATCCAAACGTGCTTCTTGCCGGTGGTGTAGACCCACGCAAGTACAGTGGATTTGCATTTGGTATGGGTGTTGATCGTCTTGTTATGATCAAATATGGTATCGAGGATGTTCGCTTACTTTATTCTGGCGACCTTCGTTTGGTAAATCAATTTTAATATGAATATCCCCGTATCTTACAAAACTCTTTCTCGATATCTCGACGGGATTCCTGATCCAAAAAAGCTTTCGGATATTTTTTTGCAGTATATTTGTGAAGTTGAAGGCACCGAAATGCACGGCGATGATACGGTGTACGAGATCAAGGTCACGCCAGACCGTGGAGACCTTTTGTCGTACTGGGGGATTGCGCGCGAGGTGGCAGTGTACAGCGGCGCAAAGATAAAAGATGTCACCCCTAAAATAATTAACGCAGTGCCTACGACACAACTTTCCGTTGTGGTTGACGAACCAAAACTGTGTCCTCGATATATTGGACGGGTGGTTGAGGGCGTAGACGATCGACAGTCACCAGCTTGGCTTCGTGATGCACTCGAAGCATCGGGTCAGCGTAGTATCAACGCTATCGTCGATGTTACAAACTTTGTAATGCTCGAGACTGGCCAGCCAATGCATGCATTTGATACCGCAAAACTAAGTCATGAAGAAAACGATGGAATCACTATTCATGTTCGCAAAGTAAATCCTGGAGAAAAAATCGAGACACTCGATGGAAAGGATATTGCGCTTCCTGAAAATACGCTTGTTATCGCGGACAGCGTGCGTCCACTAGCTATCGCGGGCGTTAAGGGTGGCGCCTACGCGGGGGTTGGTGATGAAACGAGCACTATCGTTCTCGAGGCGGCAGTATTCAATCCTGTTGCGGTGCGCAAGACATCGCGCGCGGTAGGTATAACCACCGACTCATCGCGCCGTTTTGAGCACCACCGTTCTCCAGAGATTACACGCGTAGCGATGGACCGCGCCATAGAACTTTTGCTTGAGATTTTCCCCGAAGCGCGAGCAGGAGAAGTTGTGGACGTTTATCCTCGCCCTGCATCTCCGTATCGCGTAGGGCTTTCTCCAAAAGACATCGAACGTCTTCTGGGTGTCTCGTACTCAGCTAGCGATCTCTCGCGCGATCTCGATCGACTCAATTTTTCATATGAACGAATACAAGATGGCGCAGACCGTATTGTGTCGCGCGCACAGGAGCTTGTTGGTGTTCCATACGTTTACGGGGCAAGCGTACTCTTTGACGCACCACGTAAATTTGATTGCTCTGGGTTTGTAAGCTATCTGTTCCTGGGGGCTGGTGTAAGGATTCCTCGCATGACTGTGGATCAGTATGTTTTTGGAGAAGAAGTCTCAACAAATGACATGCAGCCTGGGGACCTGATTTTTTCAGTCGGCGAAAAAACAGGTAGTGAGTATCACGAAAGTAAAGAATGGCTGGCTGGCACAAAAGTTCCTAAATCAGGCATTGATCATGTCGGTTTGTATCTTGGTAACGGAATGGTGATTCATTCATCTCGACACAACAAAGATGCCGGGCATGATGGAGGTATTGCAATTGAAGAGCTATCGGAGAGCCCGCGGTTTAAGACCATTGTCGGTGTACGACGCATAAAAGAGCTTGCAGAGGAACGATTTTTGATCACTGTTCCTGCGGGACGATTTGACCTTCGTGTCGGTGCAGATATTGCAGAGGAAGTAGTGCGCCTCATGGGATACGATAAGGTTCCGACAATACCACTCAAAAATACTGGATTTGAACCAAGCAAAAACGGTATTTATAATGCAACCCTACTTGCACACAATGCGCTCCTGCCACTAGGTTTTTCTGAAATTTTTACATATGTTTTTCGTCGTGAAGGAAAAGTCGAAGTTGCAAACCCGATGGCGGAGGGAATTAGCTTTTTGAGAGACAACCTCACTCATGGCATGAAAGACGCTCTCGTTTTCAATGCGCGCAACGCACCACTCGTCGGCGTAGATGAAGTAGTGATGTTTGAAATCGGCACTGTGTTCTTGGGTATCGAGAAAGAAGAGCTGCACATTTCTCTCGGAGCAACAGTTACAAAATCGATAAAACAATCAAAAAAAGAGGCCCGCGAAAACGAAATTCTTTCGTTTGCCGATAAGGCACTTTCTAGGGCGCTCTCCGACAAGCTTTCGTGGCACAAAGAAGGAAATGTGTGGGAGTGTGTACTTCCTGCGCATGTTGGAGAAGGCGATGCGTATGAACCACTTATTGCATCGCAAGTGAATGCACCATATCGCGCAATCTCATCTTACCCATTTATGCTCCGCGATATTGCGCTGTGGTCAAATGGAAAACTTTCACAAGATCAGATTCTAGAAATTATACGAACTGAGGCAGGTCCGCTTTTGGTGCGTGATCGCCTTTTTGATGTGTTCACTAAAGATTTTGACGGAGAATCAAAAACTTCGTACGCATTCAATCTAGTATTCCAATCATACGAGCGCACACTCTCAGATGTTGAAATTAATGAAGTAATGGCACGCATCACCGAAAAGCTTTCTGCGCAGGGACTTGAAGTCAGATAATAAGAATAGTTATGAAAGAGATTAAACTCAATGTGCCTTATCATTCGCAATATTTGGAGGTAAAAGATTATCAGTGGAACATTGGCTCATGCATGGGAACATGTGTTGCTATGGCGCTTGAGTATCACAAAGGAAAAAAAATTGATATTTTAGAATTCATGAAAACTGCAGGGGTCGAGGGTGGCTATACTCGGCTGAACGGCACAAGCCATGACTATGTGATTTCTTTCTTTGAGAAGGAAGGGCTGAAATCCTGGCGATATAAAAATGTTGAGACAAAAGATAAGCTGGACACGATTGTTCCCCTTGTAGATAGTTTAAAACAAGGCAATCCTGTTATTGTTTCAATTACAAAATTTGTGTTGGAACAAAAAAAATTCCACACGGTACTCCTTATTGGATATAAAGAAAACGAACAAGGTGGAATAACCCATTTTTACTATCATGAACCTGAGGCAACCATAGCAAGTGTGCCAGGAGATCCAGCGGTAGGGGGTGAAGGGAGGTGCTGCGAGATCGAAACATTCAATAAGTCTTGGCGTGGCAGGGCTGTGTTTGTGGGGAAGTAGTTGTCAGTTTTTGTTATTTTCTGGTAAGCTAATTACAGAAAAGGAGGTCTGTCATGGTACCAAGGGTTGCTTCACCCGCAGAAATTGAAATTATCAAAGCGTGTATTCTTATTGCGCAGGAGAAAGGAACGATGACTGCCCGCGGGGATAATG
Organism: bacterium; assembly: GCA_021812665.1. GTDB lineage: Bacteria > Patescibacteriota > Minisyncoccia > Phycocordibacterales > UBA1550 > UBA1550. The sequence goes on along the minus strand of JAKAMX010000008.1, from coordinate 18,015 downwards.
GTGAGGAATGCTGGGGGAGATCTGTGTACGAAGATTCTGGACTTCGTGTAGATTCGACCCTCACCTTCTACGAGCCCGTGGTGGGTTTCTTTGAACTCCGTGTTGAGGAAAACGATACTCTGGTGTTCGTTGCCTCTGGTTCCGTCGACATTGTTTCTGTCAGCGCAACCCAAGTTTCCGTTCATGTTCCAGGCGACTGGGTGCGCAAAGTCTTTGCTAAGTGATAATTTCCCGAAAAGCCCCATAATTTGGGGCTTTTTTGCACAAATTTCCCTTTGTGTTTATTCATAATTTTGGTACAATATAAGCACATATGAGATGCCCGCTAGTGGGCGATCCTTTGTTTTTATCCAACCCAATATGGCCAAAAAAGAAGAAAAAAAGAGCGAGTACGGAGCAGAGGACATTGTCGTCCTTGAAGGGCTTGAACCAGTACGTAAACGACCGGGAATGTATATTGGGTCAACTGGTCCCGAAGGACTCCACCACCTTATTTGGGAAATTTTTGATAACTCACGCGATGAAGCGATGGGTGGTTTTGCAAATCATATTGAGGTCGCGCTACTCCCGGGCAATCGTGTACGCGTCGTCGACAACGGTCGTGGTATCCCAGTTGCAATACATCCAAAAACAAAAGTATCTGCACTTGAGACGGTGATGACAACACTTCATGCAGGAGGAAAGTTCGAAGGCAAGAGCTACAAAGTTTCTGGCGGTCTTCACGGAGTAGGAGCATCTGTGGTAAATGCACTCTCTGTGTTTACTGAAGTTCGTGTGCATCAGGACGGTGGTATTCACATGCAGGAGTATGCACGTGGGAAAAAGAAAGCGCCAGTTAAGAAGGTGGGCAAAACAGATTTCCGCGGCACGATTGTAACGTTCGAGCCAGATACAGAAATTTTTAAAGAGATTGATTTCAGTTGGAATCAGATTGTTTCGCACTTGCGCCAGCAGGCGTACTTGGTAAAAGGTCTCCAGATCAATATCGTGGACGCAAGCAAGTATGAGGGCAAACTGGACCTCGACGAAGTTGTGTACATGCACGACCTCGAGCTCGAAGTGCCATCAATGACTTTCTATTTTGATGGTGGCCTCGTGTCGCTTATTCGTTTTTATAACCAGCACCAAAAGCCAGTTCATAAAAATATTTGTTATGTTGAAAAAGAAGCCGATGATGTGATGGTAGAAGTAGCGTTCCAATATATCGACGATATTTCCTCTCGCGAGCTCGCATTTGCAAACAACACTTACAACATGGAGGGTGGAACTCATGTGACAGGTTTTCGTACTGCACTTACGCGTCGTATCAATGATTACGCTCGCAAGAATAATTACATTAAAGAGAGCGAGGATAATTTCACTGCTGACGATGTGCGCGAAGGTTTGACTGCTGCTGTTTCTGTAAAGCTTCGCGAGATCCAGTTTGAAGGACAAACAAAAGGAAAGTTGGGTTCTGTCGAAGCGCGCGGAGCCGTGGAGAAAGTCTTTGGAGAAGCACTCGGTATTTTCCTTGAAGAAAACCCAGAAGACGGAAAAGCCATAGTAAATAAGGTTATTTTGGCGCTCCGTGCTCGCAAGGCTGCAAAGGCTGCAAAGGACAGCGTGCTTCGCAAGGGTGCGCTTGAAGGAATGACACTCCCCGGGAAGCTCGCTGACTGTCAGAGCAATAAGGCAGAAGACTCAGAGCTCTTCATTGTGGAGGGAGATTCAGCTGGAGGTTCATCAAAGCAGGGTCGTGATCGTAAGACACAGGCTATCCTTCCACTCAAGGGTAAAATTTTGAACGTAGAGCGTGCACGCCTCGATAGGATGCTCGCGTCAGCAGAGATTAAAGCGCTAGTTGTTGCGCTCGGTGTAGGAATCGGAGATGTTTTTGATATTTCAAAACTTCGCTATCACAAAGTGATCATTGCAACCGATGCCGACGTCGACGGTTCACACATCCGTACTCTTTTGCTCACACTCTTTTACCGATATTTCAAGAAGGTGATTGAAGGGGGGTACATTTACATTGCGCAGCCACCACTTTATAAAATTAAGCGAGGAAAGGATGTCGCATATGCATACAGCGAAGAAGAAAAATTCGCACTACTCGGTAAAGATACTAGCTCAATAGAAGTTGTTGAGGAAGCAAGCGAAGCAGAAGAGGCAGAAGAAGCTGAAGAAGATACAAAAGGCAAAAAGCGTGAGCAAAAAATCTCTATTCAGCGATACAAAGGTCTCGGAGAAATGAACCCAGAGGAATTGTGGGAAACTACCATGAACCCGACATCTCGTGTTTTGAAACAAGTCACTATCGACGACGCAGTAGACGCAGACAGAGCCTTTGATGTGCTCATGGGTGAAGATGTGCCTGCGCGTAAATCATTTATTCAATCGAACGCCAAGTTGGCAAATATCGATCACGCGGCATAGCATTGAAATACTTTTGTGAATATGTCATCTTTGAAATAGAAAGGAGGTGAGGCTCGTGTCGACGAAACATGTCAACGATGACAAGGACGATAGCTTCCAGAGAGCTCACGGTCGCAGGGACGGAGATAGTCCGAAACCGTCGCAGTCGGAGCGCGAACGCAATGTTGCGCACAAGGAGGCCGAAGAACATTCGCGTGTCCCCAAAGGGAACAGGGGTTAAGTACAGCACCCTGGGCGGCTAGACTCACTGTCTGGCCGCTTTTTAATAAATTTTGGCAGTAAGTGTATAATGCGAGTATGCCTAAGCGAAAGAATAAATCGAAAGTATATTTTGTGGATCTTCCCGAAAAGGATACGAATGTATATATATCCGTACTATTTTCTTATGGATATTACAATGAGCCTCAAAATAAATTTGGTACTGGGCACCTCCTGGAGCATTATCTTGGCTTTAGAATTGATGACAAGATCGGCAGACCAATTCAATCGGCTTCAATAAGCAATAGGTCGATGCAGTTTGATATTAAATCTACCAAGGGAAAATTTCTAAATGAGTTGCGAGATGCGCTCACCACGCTCAAGGATGATCCAATAGATAATTCTGATTTTTTGAAGAGGGAAAAGGCGCGTATTAAAATTGAAATTGATGAAATGTATGCTCAAAATGAGCGATTTTTAGAGCAGCAAGCATTGGCAAGCTTATACTCTGGTCCCGATATCGTGACTCGGAATAAAGCGATTCAAAGCAAAATTGTACAGAGCATAAAAATTGAGAATCTGCGTGCACTAAGGGACGAACTTTTTAGACATAATATTATTGGTGTTGTGATAGGTGCACACAAGTTACCAAAATCAAAGCGCCTAGTAGCAGAACAATTGATTGGAAACTTCATAAAAACCACAGGCGCTATAGTCGAGTCTCCAAAACCGGTTACAAAAATAGCTAAGATCACGAAAAAAGTTGTTGCTCACCACGGAGTAGAACCTGATTATATTCACATTGCAATGATGTGGCCTGGATTATCTCTCAAAAATCATTCTGCAGAACGCTTTGCGATGAGGTTTATTTGTTCACAATTGCTTGAACGACTAGAAAAGCCGCTCGGTGATATTGGAATATATAAATATGATTATCAGTATGTCATCGCGAACTCATTTGGGTATGTTCGATTCCATGCCTATATTCCGAAGGATGCTTCGGCGCAATTTGAAAAAATTGTATACCAGCAGCTTAAAGAGCTATCATCTGACAAAAAAAATCTCGCTCCCAAATTAAAAAAATTTGTATCAATTCGTACCAAAAAGTTGAAAGAAATGTGGGACGACAATCTTGGTCGGATGGACTGGGTGATTGATGACCTGATTGATTACGGGAAAATTATCTCGTATAAGGAAGTGATTGAACAGAGAAAAAAAATAAATCTCCCTCTCGTGTCTAGGCTTTTGGGTAGAATTTTTCAGAAAAAATACCAGCATTCTCTCGTGGTGAAATCATCTAGAGGTTAGTCCCAAACTAATCTACCCGCTCGGGACGCTCGTTGACGCTAGTGCCCTTTCGTAGTACTATTGCTTTATGAAAAAAAGATATATTATTGGCGGTTTGATAATCGTAGTCGGCATTTTAGTGGGCTTTTTTATCAGTAAGAATTCAGCAATTGCCCCTGCAGCTCCAGATACAACCGGTATGGCCACAACGACAGCAACGACTACGATTACCACGCTCCCAGTGAAAAGTCATGCCTCAGTGCCCACTATTCTTAAGAACGGTGAATACCTGGTAACTTACATGAACTCAGGCTTTGTTCCTAAAACGCTTACAATTAAGCGTGGCACCGGCGTTCGTTTCTTTAACTACTCGACGCGTGCAATGAGCATTATTGCAGTGGACCAAAACAGCCAAACGTATCGAACATTAAATCAGGAGCAGTCTGTTGGCAAGGGTAGCTACTACGACTTCTCTTTTGTAAACCCAGGGATTTGGGTATATACGAATCGCAATAATAATGTAGATCGTGGTACAATTATTGTGCAGTAATTATTAGAGGCTAATTCACAAATATTATGAAATTGGTTGGCATTACATTGATCTGGGTGGGTGTCGTTATGCTTTTGAAAGCAATCGGTCTTATCCAGGTTGTTGATTCAAGTATCATCTGGGCAGTGGTAGTGATCATTCTCGGATTTGCTCTAAAACACGCAGGCTGCCGTCATGGCATGATGTGTGGAATGATGGGCAAGTGCAAGATGTGTAAGCAGGAGGAAAATAAATAAAGTACTAAAAGAAAAAGCGCCGCGAAACATTCGCGGCGCTTTTTCTTTTGAGACTACCAAATTTCTTTGATGTCAATTTGGTTTTTAACTTTTTCGACAAAACTGTTGATTGGTTGAGCGTCTTGGTGCTCGCCATCGCGTCGTTCTGCTGTTACTGTGCCTGCTTCAACTTCTTTGTCTCCAAGAACGAGAAGATACGGAACTTTTTCCATCTTGGCGGTACGAATGCGCTTGCCAAGGCTTTCATTGCTTGCATCAAGCTCTGCACGAACATCATTCTTCTTGAGCGACTCGAGAACTGTTTGCGCGTACGCCGCATGCTTTTCGCTGACGGGGAGAACTTTTATCTGAACAGGTGAGAGCCAGAGTGGGAATGCGCCACCAAAGTGCTCAATCATGATGCCCATAAAGCGCTCTGTCGAACCGAGCACTGCGCGGTGAATAACCACAGGTCGAACCTTTTCGTTAGCCTCATTGATGTAGTCGAGCTCGAAGCGCTGAGGAAGGTTCCAGTCGAGCTGAATTGTTGAAAGTTGCCACTGGCGGCCGATTGCATCCTTGAACATAAAGTCGAGCTTTGGACCATAGAAAGCTGCTTCATCCTCTGCTTCTTCGTATTTCCATCCTGTTTTCTTTACAATCTTGCGAAGTGCGTTCTCGGACATATCCCACACTTCATCACTGCCAATGTACTTACTCTTGTTTTTTGAGTCGCGTAGTGAAATACGGACATAGAAATCCTTGAGCCCAAACGCAGCGTAAACCTCTTTGATCGTATCAAGCATGAGGTCGATTTCTTGTTCAATCTGGTCAGGACGCGTGAATACGTGACAATCGTCTTGAGTCAAAGAGCGTACACGGGTAAGGCCCGAGAGCTCACCTGATTTTTCATAGCGGTAGTTGGTCGTTGTGCATGTGTAGCGCACAGGAAGCTCGCGGTATGAATGCTGGAGCGTCTTGTAGAGCATCATAAAGTGCGGACAGTTCATGGGCTTCAAGTAGTAGTCGACGTCATCGATTTTCATCGGTGAGTACATTGCGTCATATTTATCGAGGTGACCGGAAATCTCGTAGAGCGTGCCTTTGGTGATGTGCGGAATCCAAATATCTTTATAGCCACGCTCCTTTTGTAGTTTGCCGATGAATTCCTCAATAGTTTTGCGAAGGAGTGCACCTTTTGGATAAAAGAGGGGAAGACCTGCACCGATTTCATCGATGATGGTAAAAAGTTCGAGCTCCTTGCCGAGCTTGCGGTGGTCGCGTTTTTTCGCTTCTTCTTGCTGGGCGATATATGCATCAAGCGCCTCCTTGCTCTCAAACGCTAGTCCGTAGATGCGGGTGAGCATTGGATTTTTCTCGCTGCCGCGCCAATATGCACCTGCGGTATGACTGATTGTAAAACCATCTGCTGGAATTTCTTTAGTATTCTCTACATGTCCTCCCCGACAAAGATCAGTGAAGTCGCCGGTCTTGTAAAGAGTGAGTGTTTTGCCTTCTTTCGAAAATTCTTCTATGAGTTCAGTTTTGAATGGTTGATCAGAAAATTGCTTTTTTGCATCTGCGACTGATACTTCGCGCCCTTCAAATGGTACCCCGCGGTTTACCAGCTTTCGCATCGACTTTTCAAAATCCTTGAGATCTTTTGGAGATGGCGTGAAGCCATCAGAAAAAAGAAAGTCGTAATAAAAGCCGTTATCAATAACGGGCCCAATGGCGAGCTTTGCTCCCGGGTCCTTTTCTAGTACTGCGATGGCAAGCAAATGGGCCAAAGAATGGCGGATATTGTGAAGATTTTCTGATGATTCCATAGTCTCTCCACTTTAGCACTTTTGGGCCCGGTTTTACAATTCTTTTACCTTTTCTACGATGAGGCTCTTTTCTCCATTTCGCTCGGAGATTTTACCCTTCACTTTGATGCAACGGTCAGTGGTTTCAAAAAGTTCTTTGTTGGAAGCGAGCACTTCGGGGAAGAGTACTGTTTCAAGTGTGCCTGTTGCGTCGGTAAGTTTTACGAAGGCCATTTTATCGCCCTTCTTTGTGAGGATACTGTGAACGTTTTCTACGATACCTCCGATCACAACAACCATGCCGTCGCGCATTGTTTTGATGCCTTCGATAGTGCTACCAATTGCGGCAAGTTTTTCTCGGTGATCTTCAAGTGGATGGCCTGAAACATAGAGACCGAGCAACTCTTTCTCCCACGCAAGTGAGTCGCGTTTTAGTGCAGGAGCTGCAGGTTTGAGCTTTAGTGAGGGAACTGTTGATTGGTCTGCCATTTGTCCAAAGAGGGACTCTTGTCCTGATGCTTCTTTTCCTTGCGCGCGATTGTATGCAAGCGCTTCCTCTGTGTTGGCGAGCATGATACCACGTTCGCCGAGCTCATCCATTGCACCTGATTTTACGAGTGCCTCAAATGATTTTTTGTTTAAATTTTTATGACGAATGCGCTGGAGAAAATCTTCGAGCGATTTGAACTTTCCGTTTTCTGTGCGCTCGGCAATGATCGCATCTGAAATATCAGTACCAAGATTTTTAATAGTATAGAGTCCAAAACGAATCTCTGATTGAGCGAAATCATGCCGCGCAACGTCCTTTGAAGCGCGGCGCTGACTATCGCCGAGGTCAACGATCGTAAATCCACCAAAGCTTGCGTTTACATCTGGCGGAAGAATAGGGATGCCCATGCGCTTTGACTCACTAATGATTTCTGCGATCTTTTCAGTGTCGCCCGATTCTGCGGTGAGGATGGCTGTCATGTACTCCACAGGGAAGTTTGCCTTCATGTAGGCTGTTTGGTATGCGAGTCGGCCATAACTTGCAGCGTGCGCTTTGTTGAATCCATATGCGGCAAACGGTTCGATGAGCGCCCAGAGCTCGTCTGCTTTTTTCTGCGACAAGCCGCCTTCAATAAAACCTTTCAAAAGTTTTTCCTTTTGCGCCTGCATTTCTGCGGGGATCTTCTTTCCCATGGCTTTGCGGAGCTTGTCTGCTTCGAGCCATGAGTAGCCAGCGAGACCGATGGCGATCATCATGACGTCGTCTTGGTAGGTGATCACCCCGTGTGACATTGCGAGAATGTCTTTGAGGCGTGGATCGAGATATGAAACAAGCGCTGGGTTGTGTTTACGCTTGATGTATTCAGGGATTGATTCGAGTGGGCCAGGGCGATAGAGCGCAACCATGGCGTTGATGTCGTGGATTGTTGAAGGGCGCAGCTCTTTCAGGTAGCGTGTCATGCCTGCACCGTTCAACTGGAAGAGGCCCATAGTCTCTCCGCGTGCAAGCATCTCAAAAGTTTTTTTGTCAGCAATATCAATATTGTCGAGATCGATTTGGGCATTATGGCGTTCACGCGCCAAGCGCACCGCGTCTCCGAGGATCGAAAGGTTCCTGATGCCCAGGAAGTCGTACTTGAGCAAGCCGGCGTCCTCAACAGCATGCATGTCGTACTGCGTAATAATTTTTCCACCTTTAGGGTCGAGCTGTGTTGGTGTGAAATCATAAAGCGGGGAAGGGCCAATCACCACACCAGCAGCATGTACGGAAATGTGACGCACACAACCTTCGAGGCGTTTTGCAAGGTCAATAATCTCCGTGGTTGTCGGATCGTTTTGATAAAGCTCTTTGAGCTCAGGTGTCATCTTGAGCGCATTGTCGATAGTCATCGGGAAACCCTGTGAGCCTTCAGGAATCAATCGTGAAATTTTGTCACCGATGATGTAGGGGTGGCCAAGGGCTCGTGCAACATCACGCACAGCACCGCGGGCCATCATAGTACCAAATGTTCCAATCTGAGCGACGTGATCGCTTCCGTATTTTTCACGAGCATACGCAATAACTTCGTCGCGACGGATGTCGGCAAAGTCCATATCGATATCGGGGGCACTTGGTCGCTCTGGGTTTAAGAAGCGTTCGAAAGGAAGATTGTACTCAAGTGGGTTTACGTTGGTGATGCCTAGGAGATAGGTCGTGATTGATCCCGCAACCGACCCTCGAACGTTGGTCAAAATGTCATTTTCACGTGCAAAACGCAGCAGGTCGGCCACCACGAGGAAGTATGGTGAGTAGCCTTTGGTACTAATCACGCCCAACTCGTATTCGAGTCGCTTGAGTACATCAGCGTCGTCGGGGCTAAGGTTGCGTCGCGCAATTCCTTCGAATGCGAGTCGTCGCAACTCGCTATCGTATGATGTGCCGTCCGGAATCTTCAGGTCAGGGAAGACCCACGTACCGAGCTTGAGCTCGATGTCGCACATGTCGGCAACTTTTTGTGTATTCCAAACTGCCTCGGGTGTATCTTTGAAATATTCGAGTGCGGTTTCCGTGTTGATAAAAGAAAAATCATCAGACTCCATTGAAAAACGATTTTCATCATTGAGGTCACCGTTGGTCTGAATTGCGAGTAGCGTTTCGTGTGCACGCTGATCCTCGTGGTGAAGGTAGTGAGAGTCCTGTGTCGCGACGAGAGGAATATCGAGCTCTTTGCTAAGCGCAATGATGCCTTGGCGCACTTCTTCGATACCGTTACCCACGCCAGGGTGGTGCATAATCTCTAAGAAATAATTTTCTTTGCCGAAAATTTCTTGATGCTCGCGTGCGACACGTTTTGCTTCATCGACATCTCGATTACGAAGCGCGTGAGAAAACTCGCTTCCGAAACATCCTGACAAACAAATGATGCCCTCGCTATATTTCCGCAAGACTTCTTTGTCCATGCGTGGCTTGTAGTAGTAGCCTTCGAGCTGCGAAATGGTTACCAGGCGAACAAGGTTTTTATAACCCTGGGCATTTTTAGCCAAAAGGGTGAGGTGGTAGCGGGTGGTGTCGATTCCTGGACGTTTGTCGTGTCGAGAGCCAGGGGTGATATACGCTTCAACGCCGATGATAGGCTTGATGTCAGCCGCTTTACATTTTTTATAAAACTCAATCGCACCGTACATGTTGCCGTGGTCGGTGAGACCGATCGCATTCATTCCGTATGACCGCGCAGTCTTGATCATTTCATCAAGTTTCGAAAGTCCGTCCAGAAGAGAGTAATGGCTGTGTGTGTGGAGGTGGATAAATGACTTCTCGCGCTGTTCCATATTCGGGTAGTATACCAGAACAATTCAGAGTAAGAAAAACCAATAAAAAAAGCCCCGCGCATCCGGCGGGGCTATGGGCTTTTGCTCTGTTATGAGCAGATTTTTTCTTCCCACTTATCAGGGAAGTATAGGTGCGCGCGCATCTTGTTTGCCTTGGTGCTAAACAAGCCGGTTGCCATGAACTTGATTCCTCCCGATGCGAGGAGGTAGATCGTGCAGAGGCGATGCGAGGAGCCTTCCGAGATCAGAACTTCGACCTCGACGTCCATTTCACGATCGTGATACTCCATAAGCAAACAGGTGATGTCTGGTCGCACAGGAATGCTCGTGACTTTTCCGCTACGACTGATGAAGGCGATACACTTATTCACTAGTGCATCCACATCAAGGTTGGTTGTGGGCATGGGCGGACCTCCTTCTGAGTTTATGGGAATGGGGTTGAATGGCTGAAAGAACTAAAACTCACCCTACCTATTATGTAGCAGTTTGTCAAACCCCCACGCCAATACTCGCATCGTGTTTTTGCTGTACTGTCATTTAATGATGGCGACTTATAATTGTAAAGTAGTCTAACCTATCTAGGTGTTGTGAACGGAGCGCTATACAGAAATGCAAGTTTTGGCGTAGGGGTCAAATATCTGTATTCGCTCGCGCGTTAGGATTTCTGTATACTGGATCGATATGAAGAATGCCCCCAAAATTAAATACATGATCGGTATCGACGAGGTCGGTCGCGGGCCGCTTGCCGGTCCTGTAGCAGTCGGCGCTGTGTGTATCAAGGCAGAACACGCTCGTCGTGTAAAAAATTTTTTTCCTGTTGTAAAAGATTCAAAAAAACTTTCCTCAAAGGCTCGAGAGCTGTGGCGTGCTCGAATCCATGACGCAGAAAGGATGGGATATTTGTCGTGTGCGGTGTCGTTCGTTGCGCCGTCGGTCATCGACAAAAAGGGGCTTACTGCTGCAATTCAGTCTGCAATCGATACCTCACTTTCCGAAATTGAACATGATGCAAATAAAACAAAAGTGTTACTTGATGGGGGACTGCATGCACCAAAACAATACCTCCTGCAAAAAACAATTATTAGGGGTGATGAAAAGGAGCTTGCTATCGCCCTCGCTTCAATAGTCGCCAAAGTGGCTCGGGACTCGCGTATGGTCCTTTTGGCAAAGAAATATCCACAATATGGCTTTGAAAAGCACAAGGGCTACGGGACTCGGGGGCACTATGCGGCCCTCAAAAAGAATGGTCTGACCCCCCACCACCGCAAGAGTTTCCTCAAAAATATAGAAAAGTAGGGCAATGCCTTGACCCCCACGCCAATACTGGCATTACTGCAATTGTGTCATCTAAAATTTTGGACTATCAATAACACTTACGGCAAAAGCTAAATTACCCTTAAAAAATCGACGAGCAGTAAAGACACAATGCCAGTTTTGACGTGGGGGTTGATTTTTTGCGGCCGCTCTGCTATATTGTGGCAACTATGGTAGTACGAATGAGACATACACGCGCGCATACGGCAAATCGCCGTTCGCACCACGCGCTCGAGGGAGCACGCCTCTCCAAGTGTGTAAAGTGTTCAGCGCTTCACTTGCGTCACACTGTTTGCACAAACTGCGGAACATACCGCGGTAAAGCGGTTCTAAAGATGGCAAAAACTGCCGCAAAGACCGACAAGAAAGTAGCAAAGAAGGCGGCAGCAAAGTAGCATTACTTGCTGCTGTTTTCTTTTGTTTCGCTTAGCACTTTTTAAATCACGATCATTATGGCCAATAGGCACCTTTCCAGAAGTATTGTTATGCAAGTCCTTTACGAATGGGATTTTCGTGGAGGTGCTTTGACGGATCTCGAAATTGAAAAGTCTCTCGTTCGCGATGCAGAAGAATTTGCTCCCGGAGTTCATGATCTCGCGTTTATGCGCAAGCTCCTCCGTGGCGTTTTTGAAAAGCGCCCACAGCTCGATGATATTATTCAAAAAGCTGCTCCCGATTGGCCGATTGAAAAGATCGCAATTGTAGATCGTAATATTTTGCGTCTCGGTTTGTACGAGCTCCTTTTTGAGGACCGCACTCAGGTGCCTGCGAAGGTTGCCATCAACGAAGCCATTGAGCTCGCAAAAATATACGGCGGCGAGACGAGCGGAAAATTTGTGAACGGCGTACTTGGTGCCGTGTATAAAGGACTTGGTGAGCCAGGAAAAGATGAGGTAAGTAAAAAAAAGCATCCACAAGAAGTCATAGACCCAAAGACTCTTCCACTCGATAAGCTCGGTGGTGCAGTGGTGTATGCACGCGAGGGCGACGAAGTATTTCTCGGTCTCGTGCATGACATTTTTGGTCATTGGACGCTTTCAAAAGGACACTACAAAGAAGGGGAGGATGATGAACAAGCGCTTACGCGTATCGTGAATGAAGAGATTGGCTTGCCGGTAACAATCGGCGAGCTCCTTGGAGAGAACGAATACGTTGCATCCCATCCAGAAAAAGGGAAAATGCTCAAGCATGTGCGCTACTTCTTGGCGGAGGCACCATATCACGAGATTGCACTTCAGAAAACAGGAGGAGGCCTCGATGATGCAAAGTGGTGGAAGCTCGCAGACATCCTCGATCTCAACCTGTACGACGACATGCTCCCTATTTTGACTAAAGCAGTCACCACATTACTAAAGAAATAGATTTATCATGCAAGAAAAGTTTGGCGCATTCGAAGAAAAGATAGGCATTCAGTTTAAAGATCGCGCTCTTTTGCGTGAAGCTTTTACGCATCGCTCGTATATCAATGAGACACGTGAGCGCGGCCTCGAGCACAATGAACGACTCGAGTTTTTGGGTGACGCGGTTGTTGAACTTTCAACTACAGACTTTTTATATAAAAAATATCCAAAATCAGACGAAGGGGATTTGACCAGCTATCGTGCGGCGCTCGTGAATGCAGTGACGCTTGGTAACTTGGGAATCGAGATTGGCATGGAGCCATTTCTACTGATGTCAAAAGGCGAAGCAAAAGACCGTGGTACCAAAGCGCGCGAGATTATTCTCGCCAATGCGTTTGAAGCACTCGTTGGAGCGATTTATCTCGACCAGGGATATGTAGTTGCTGATGCGTTTTTGAAGAAATTTTTAATGCCAAAGACTGAGGAGATCGTAAAGAAAGAACTCTGGCGCGACTCAAAGAGTTTCTTCCAAGAAGAAGCACAGGAGCATACCGGCATTACTCCTTCGTACAAAGTTCTCAAAGAAGAAGGACCAGACCATGATAAAAAGTTTACCGTTGGAGTATTTCTTGAAAACGATTTGATTGGTACTGGTGAGGGGAAGTCCAAGCAAGACGCAGAGCAGGCTGCAGCCGCTGATGGGCTCAAGAAGAAAGGGTGGGGGAAATAACAGTTGGGTCACTTGACCATTTGTGCCTGTTGGCATAGTGTGACGAAAGGATAACTTCTCAGGAGGGACTGTGGGTATCAAAATGAACGAGGTCGGGTACTGCGGCAACGACGAATGCCCGCGTATCCAGGTGGCAAAGGTGAAGTGCGAGGATCCCGACTGCTCCAAGCAGAGCGAGGGGGAGCATTTCCATTGCCCCGAGTGCGAGGAACTGCTCTGATCACAATCGAGCACAAAATATGAATTCAAGAAGGTCGCCCGCAGCGGCCTTTTCTTTTTGCGCCACATATTGACAAAACATACATTTACTAGTATGATTGCGAAAGAATTATCAAAATAACTCTTCGGCAACGTCGCCGTCGAGAACCGCACCTTTCACAAGGAGAAAGTCTCATGAAAAAGTTCCTCGGAACTCTGTTTTTCATCCCGCTCGTGATCTGGCTGACCATCGTTGGTTTCAGGACGGTCATGTTCAACCGTGACTGCGGTGGCCATCTGAAGAGGGCCGCTGACGCGAACACCATCCAGCTCGCTATCCAGGAGCTCAAGGTGTCCGTCAAGTACATCGAGGACAACGGAATGACCAGTGGTTATACGTCCGTGTTCTACAACACCCCCGACGAAGATCTAGGCTTCTGGTACGTCAACCTCAAGAGCTCCCTCGAAGAGCTGGAGAAGGTGAAGCCGGAAACTTCGCAGCTCGAGCGATCGAACCTGCTGCTTAAACTGCGGCAGACGCTCCTCGATCACAGCGGAAAGGATGGCGAAACAGTGACCAAGCCGGCTGGCATCAGCCGATATCCCAGCAACTCTGGGTTTGCTTGGGGCTTCATCATGAGCCTCGTCATGGCGCTTGTATCGGCTGGCATGTGGTTTGTTGGTTTCTACGACTAACGTCGAACAAGACGATTTCCCAAAAGGGTTGCCGATGGCAGCCCTTTCTTTTTGTCGCATCAGGCGACAGGATATGGTAAAATAGCAAATAATGCGCGTTAAAAGTCTCGAAATATCTGGGTTCAAGTCATTCGCTCGCAAGAGCGTTTTTGAGTTTGATTCGCCAATTTCAGCAATCGTGGGACCCAACGGTTCCGGTAAATCAAATGTTGCTGAAGCACTCCGCTTTGTGCTCGGTGAGCAGTCGCTCAAGTCTATGCGCGGAAAGCGCACCGAGGACCTCATTTTCAATGGTTCAAAGAGTGTGGAGCGGCAAAATCGCGCACGTGTCGCTATCTCTTTTGATAACCGTGACAAATCTTTCCCGATTGATTATGACGAAGTGACCATCGCGCGTGTAATTCATCGTGATGCATCGAGCGAATATTTCATCAACGATTCTCCGGTACGCTTGAAAGATGTTATCGAGCTTCTTTCAGCGGTGCATATCGGCGCATCGGGGCACCATATCATTTCTCAAGGCGAGGCAGACAGAATTTTGAATACTTCTCCAAAGGAGCGCAAAGCGATGATCGAGGACGCCCTTGGTCTCAAGATCTATCATTGGAAAATAAACGAGAGCGAAAAGAAGCTCGAGAAAACTGAGGAGAACATGCGACAGACAGAATCGCTTCGTCGCGAGATTGCTCCACACATAAAGTTTTTGAAGAAGCAGGTAGAGAAAGTGGAACAAGCACGATCAATGCGCGAGGAACTCGCCGGACTCTATGGAGACTATTTAAAACGCGAGGAAACATACCTCAAGCACACCCGCGAGACGCTTCATACAGAAAAAGAAAAGTTGGATCATGAGCTTCATGCAGTAGAGGAAACATTGGCACGCGCAGAAGAGCTACGTGGATCGAAGCACACAGAAAGCGCCGAGAACACTGAGCTCATGCATGTGCGACAGGAAATGGGCAACCTCCGTCGTGAAAGAGATGCACTTGCGCACAAGATCGGTCGTCTTGAAGGAATGATCGAATATGAAGAGCGTCGCTTAAAAACAGCAGTTCCAGAAGAGCAGGGGCCACAAGAAAAAATGATCTCCTCGCGCGAGGTGGAGGATCTTGCGCAGTCACTTCACGACGAATTTTTGCAGGCAGAAAAGAGTGATGATTTTTCGCATATTAAAGGAGTGCTCAGTCATGCACGTGCACGAATGGCGCAGTTTTTGGAGTCACTTCGTGGTGATGAGGTACGCACCGAAGGACCAGATACACGAGCACTTGAGGAGCTCGAAGCACTTCGTACAGAGCATGCGACCTTGCTCGATACACAAAAAACGCTTGTCGCAAAAATTAGTGAACTTGAAAATAACGCCCACAAACTTGAGGTAGTTATCGAGAGCAAGCGTACCGAAACCACAGAGGCAGAGCGCGCTTCGTTTGAGGCACGTTCGAAAAAGCAGGAAATCAATCTTCGCTTATCAATGGTTCGCGAGCACATCGAAAATCTTGGTCGTGAGGAGGTTGCATTTCGTGAGGAGCTCCGTGAGGGTGGAATCCTCGTTGGGCGCGCAATCCTCGACTACACACAGTTGCCCGTCGATCCAGAGAGTACTACAGCGGCATCTCGTGGCGAACAGGAAGCGCGAAGGAAAAAGATAGAGCGCCTGAAGATTCGTCTCGAGGACGCAATGGGCGGTGGTTCGGGTGAGGATATTATGAAGGAGTATCAGGACTCGGTTGAGCGCGATGCATTCCTTGAACGCGAATTGGATGACCTTCAGAAAAGTGCTGACTCACTACACGAACTATGCGCTGAACTTCAGGAGGCACTCGGTGCGCAATTTAAAGAAGGTATTACAAAAATCAACAAACAGTTTGGCGAATTTTTTGCGCTCATGTTTGGTGGCGGCTCGGCATCGCTCAATGTTTATTACGAAAAGAAAAAGAAGCGTTCTGATACAGAAATTTCCGAGGATATGCCGGAGGATATCGATGATGAAGAGGAGGCAGAAGAGGGAATCGAGGTCGCTATTTCTCTTCCTCACAAAAAGATTCGTGGACTCCAAATGCTTTCAGGTGGAGAGCGCGCACTCACTTCAATCGCACTTATTTTTGCAGTGTCACAAGTAAATCCACCGCCATTTTTGGTTCTCGACGAAACTGATGCAGCACTCGACGAGGCAAACTCAAAGAAGTATGGCGATATGGTGGCAACCCTCGCAAAGTACTCTCAGCTTATTGTTATTACCCACAACCGCGAGACCATGAGCCGCGCAGGAATTATTTATGGCGTGACCATGAGCTCAGATGCAATCTCGCGTTTGCTTTCGATCAAATTCGACGAGGCCGTACAGCTCGCAAAGTAGACGATTTTGTAATTTTGGGTTAAGGAGAGTTTTGCTTTTGACTTCTTTTTATATTGCGGTAGTCTTATTTGTAGAAAGTTCTACTAACCATTTTCAAGGGAGGTCCCATGAGCGAGCGCTTGCTCGTGATCGCCGGCCCCTCGGGTGTCGGAAAAACTTCAGTTGTTGCTGCAATGTCGCAGCTGATCGCGATGAAGCGGGTTATTACCTGTACCACGCGAGCACCCCGGCCTGGTGAGATCGACGGCGTTCATTATCGTTTCTTGCCCCGCGAAAATTTCCTTGCGCGGTTGAAACGTCACGAATTTGCTGAGCATGCGACCGTTCACCAGAACCTGTACGGCACACTTCGCGAGGATATCAACCACCAAGCCAGTTGCAAGGAAGCAGTGCTTCTCATTCTGGACATCCAGGGAGTTGAGGCTATCGCAAAGTTGTACCCAGAGGCGCAAACGTTTTTCCTCACCGCGCCGATGGCTCAGCTCATTCGCCGCCTCAAACAGCGCGAGACGGACGAGCAACTGCTCAAATTGCGCATCAAAGCGCTTCGTGAAGAGATGCTTGGCGCGAAAAGCCCCGCAATCAAAAACATCATCAGCAATGGTGATGGCGAGCTCGAAAAAGCAGCCAAGCAGATCTGTGACATCGTGGAAAAAAATGTTGGTTACTCCCTCAAACGTAAGAAGAAATGAGGGAAAAGCCCCGACTGCAAAGTCGGGGCTTTTTTTGTTTATTCTCTACCTAGATAGTGTTTCAGTGTATAGATCCAGTCCTCTTCGTCATTCTCATTCTGCATCTTTTGTGCGAGGAGCCATTCGAGATAGCCGCGATCAATCTTTGCAACGTCTGCGATTGTTTTTTCGTTGTGTTTGCCAAAGGTGAAGGTGTGCATGAGCGATGGCCGTGCAGATACTGCGAGCATTTCTTCAAGCGCTTTCTCTTCACTACCGGTTTCTTCGATCATTTTGGCCTTGAGACGTTCGAACAATACTTCAAGAACCTTCACATCACCGAGTGCATCGTGTGCTTGCGCGTCTATCTCTATACCAAGAAAATAGCGCAGATACTGCAGGTTGTAGCGGGGGATTTTGTTTTCTTTATCAAGGTAGCGTGAGAGGCGAAGTGTGCAGATGAACCTGGGGACTTCGATGCCTTCTTTTTTGAGCATATCCACATCAAACTTCGCGTTATGTGCGACGGGAATTGCGCCACCTTTCTCAAACAATGTTTTTGTTCGCAGGTATTCAATACTATCGCGGAACGCTGGGCGCTTTTCTACCATTTTATTGGTGATATGGTGCACGGCGCTTGCTTCAGGTGGGATTGGGATTGCCGGCTTGTAGAGCTCAGAGAACTCGACAACGCCGTGCTTGTATGCGATCTGGCACAGCACATCTTTCTCTGTGTTTCCGGTTGTCTCGGTATCAAAAAATAAAAAGTCGTTCATGCGCAAAGTATATCATAATAAAAAACCGCCGAGCACACAGTGCTCGGCGATAAGTTTACTCGACCCCGAAGGCCGATCTGAACCCCTCGGTGGTCCAGTTGCCTGAATAGAATCCGCCCGACGGACAACATTCCCACCGCATACAGCCGATCGCGCCGTCTCTT
>JAKAMX010000007.1 GCA_021812665.1 bacterium | reverse complement strand
AAGAGCGGCGGGCAACCCAATTAAAAAGGTCCGACCTTCGTAGCTACGAAGGTCGGACCTTTTTAATTAGTTAATTATACTCGTTTCGCCGCCTTTTTCTTTGGCGTTGTGGTGATTGAACGCTTGATGTTCTTCCAGTGGCCACGGAGCTCTTTGACCATGAGCTCGAGTTCTGCTGGATCGATGTTTTTTACTGCTTGGTACTTTGTAGCTACTTTATCCAAGATCATGTTGTACTCTGCCTCAGTAACATCTTTCATTTTTTCTACTCCTTCGAGAACCTCAGCCTTTGCTTTGAGCATCCAGCTGCGAATCTTCTTGCGATTCTTTGCGCCGTCCTTGCTGCCGTAGAGGAAATATCCTGCGGCCGCGAGTGCTGCTACGGTTGCCAATCCTGCGCCGATCGCCAATGTTTTCTTTGTATCTTTGTTCATAAATTATTTAAATATTGCTAATACTATTTCTTCTCACGAGAACGTGATTTTTTTGCGCCAAACGATTGTACGAGTCCAACAAGCCATTCTGCTGTATGTTCAAACTTATGATGCCATTCTCGACGCGCTCCTTTTGTGCCCTTGGCAAATCGTTCGCTTTCATCACGTACAACATGGGTGATGCGACTAACATCACGCACTGCTCTAATTACATAAAAGAGCAGCACACCCACAAACACCGCAAGCACAACTGTCGCGAGAGTGGTCACAAAAAAGAAAATGTCCATCTTTGCAAAAGCGTCCATGTGTGTGCGCTCATTGTATCACCAAGCAGGAAGGTGAGCAAAGTCTACTCAAGCGCTGCCTTTATTTTATTTTGAACCTGCTCCATTTCCTGGTCGCTGTATCCGCGAGCGCCGCGCCAGTGCTTGAACCCATCGTCGTTGAAACGAGGAACAATGTGAATGTGGGTGTGAAATACCAACTGTCCGGCTGCGGGGCCGTTGTTCATCTCGACATTGATCCCGTCTGCATCAACCGCGCTTTTTATTGCGATTGAGAGCTTCTTGATGACAGGCATAAGTGCTGCGAGGAGCTGGTCGGGGGTGTCATAAATACTCAGATAGTGTGCTTTGGGGAGAACAAGCGCGTGGCCGATATTCACGGGGCGGACATCTAAAAATGCGATGATATCCTTGTCCTCATAGATTTTCTGCGCGGGGATCTCTCCTCTGATTATTTTACAAAAAATGCAATTTTCCATGCTGTTATTGTATATGAAGTCGCAAATCCTGTACACATTTCTAGCTATCTGGTTCGTGGTACAATGCCCCCATGTCGTCCGACCTCTCGCAATATCCCGAACTTGTACAAACTCTTCTCAAAAGCAGGGGAATTTCTGACGTGAATGAGGCAGATCACTTTTTAAATCCACAGTTTGAACGCGATGTGGCTGACCCTTTTGGGATTCTAAATATGGAACGGGCGGTTGATCGCATTTTAGATGCAATAGACAAAAATGAGCGCATCGTTGTTTTTGCTGATTACGACTGTGACGGTATTCCGGGCGGCACGCTGTTCAACGATTTTTTGAAGAAAATCGGATATGAAAATTTTGAAGTATATATTCCGCATCGCAATAACGAGGGTTATGGTATGAGTATCAACGCAATTGAGTCACTTGCTTCGCGGCGAGCGAACCTTATCATTACGATTGATTGTGGCATCGTTGATGTTGAGCCGATTGCGTATGCAAATGAGCTAGGGATCGATGTCGTTGTCACCGATCACCATTTACCTCAGGAGCAATTACCGCCAGCATATGCAATTGTGAACTCAAAGCAAGTGGGCGACACGTACCACGACTCAATGTTGTGCGGAGCTGCGGTTGCATGGAAACTTGTATGTGCACTGCTCGCCAAGCGTGGCGAGTCGTGGGGTGTACCAAATGGTTGGGAAAAGTGGTTGCTCGACATGGCGGGGCTCTCAACGATCGCAGATCTCGTTCCTCTTCAAAAGGAAAATCGTGCGCTAGCGTTTTATGGTTTAACAGTATTACGCAAATCAAAACGACCTGGACTCGTTGCGCTTCTCGCGGCGATGGGTACTGAACAAAAAAATCTTACGGAAGATGATATTGGTTTTATGATCGGTCCGCGCATCAATGCAGCGGGTCGCATGGGTGATCCCGTAGACGCGTTTAAACTGCTTTCGGCGGACACAAAAAAAGAAGCAGAAGAGTATGCAGAAAAATTGATGCATTTGAATGACGCACGCAAAGGTCTTGTCGCAAGCATGGTGAAGGAGGCGCGCAAACATGTGGATGCGAGGGGAGTGAGCGATGTGATCGTGGTGGGGAATCCACTGTGGCGACCAGGACTTGTTGGTCTCGTTGCAGGCAATCTTGCGGAAGCATACAAGCGTACAGTTTTCGTATGGGGACGAGGTGAGAACGGTGAGATCAAGGGTTCGTGTCGTTCGGATGGTACGGTGAATGTTGTTGAGCTTATGACAACAGTTCCTGAAAATATTTTTGTTGATGTTGGCGGACATGAACTCGCTGGCGGCTTTTCTGTATCGAGCGATGGCATCCACACGCTCGAAGATGAACTTGTCGTCGCGTATCAAAAAGTAAAATGTGAAAAAGGCGAGGAGCCGATTTTTGTCGATGCAACACTTTCCCTCAATGATGTGAATTGGACCAATTGGAAGTATATTGAAAAGTTTGCGCCGTTCGGAGTCGGTAATCCGAAGCCGGTGTTTCGTTTTGAAAAATTAAAAATTTTGAACGCGCGTTATTTTGGTAAAGAGGGAACACACCTCGAACTTTCATTTGAAAACTCGGCACTCAAAGCGATCACTTTTTTTGCAAAAGAAAAAGACGCTGAACATGGTAAGCATGGCGCACTGCATGCAGGCGACATTGTCGACCTCATCGCAACGATCGAGCTCAACACATTTCGAAACAAACGAGAGCTTCGCCTCCGCATTGTGAGCGTTGAGTAAAAAGGTTAAACTGATTTTATGGTGTCTGAGAAAAATTCTACAATTATTATTTACACCGACGGTTCTTCCCGCGGCAATCCGGGCCCTGGTGGTTGGGGAACTATTGTGTGGTGGAATGGAAAAGTGAATGAGTTGGGTGGTGGCGAACGACACACAACAAACAATCGTATGGAGCTCACTGCGGCAATCGAAGGACTTTCATTTGTGCGCGATCTTGGTGATGAATATGTGGTGCATGTGCGCGCGGACTCTAGTTATGTGATTAACGGCATCACCAAATGGGTTGCTGGATGGGAGCGCAACGGATGGATAAATAGTAAAAAAGAGGAAGTGCTCAATCGTGATTTGTGGGAAGCACTCGCAGGGGTTGTGTCCGATTTAAAATTGAGCGGTTCAAAAATTTCGTGGGTCTACACACCAGGGCACTCAGGCATTCCTGGCAACGAGCGTGCCGATGCGATCGCAACAGGATACGCTGATGATGAGCAACAAAAACTTTTTAGCGGTTCGTACGAAACATACAATGTGGATCTTGAAAGCCTTGAGGTAGTCGCAATAAGTCCTAAACAAAAAAAATCTCCAGAAGTGAAAGCGCGCGAAAAAATGAAAGCATTTTCATATTTGAGTTTGGTGAACGGAAAACTTACGCGCCATGAAACATGGGCATCGTGTGAAAAGGAAGTGAAGGGCATGAAAGGCGCGAAATATAAAAAGGCAGTGAGCGCTGATGACGAGAAATCAATAATGAAAAGTTGGGGAATATAAATTTGGGACTAGTTTATCCTTCCCCGCATGGCGACCGCAGAAAATTTTTTTGGTTTCACGATTGGTTCTGTGTTGGGAATTGCAGTTGAATCAACATATACACTCGGCTGGCCATTCGCAATTTTACTTGGGTTTCTTTCAGTTTTGATCGCGCTTCTTGCCAAACGTAGCGGTGCTTCACTCCGCGGTTTCACCATCGCGATTTTGTTACTCGGGTGCTCTCTCGGAATTTTTAGAACTGATGTTTCGCGCAACAATCGAAACATGCATTCGCTCGATAGTTTTATGGGAGAAACAGTACAGCTCAATGGTGTTGTGGTTGAAGAACCGGATGCCCGCGAGACGAACACAAATATAATTTTTGAAACACATTCGGTAAACGGAACGACCGTTGATGCTACGAGAATCCTTGTTAACGCACCAACCTATCCAGAAATTCAATACGGCGATGAACTCTCAATTTCTGGAAAAATAATTACGCCTAAAAATTTTGCACCTGCGGACGGACAGCAAGCTTTTGATTATCGAGCGTATCTTGCAAAAGATGACATCTATTACAAAATGCCATTCTCAAAAATTTCGATTGTAGACCACGGCAAAGGTGCTTGGATAATGCAAAAACTTTTTGCAGTGAAACACGTATTGTTAAAAAATATTTCTTCGATTATTCCCGAGCCAGAGTCATCGCTTGCGGGAGGTATCGTGCTCGGCACGAAACAATCTCTCGGAAAAGAATTGATGAAGAAATTTAGAGATGCCGGCCTTGCACACATCGTCGTGTTGTCGGGATACAACATCACAGTAGTAGCAAACGTTATCGCGAGCGCTGCTTCTTTTTTGCCATTTACTGCACGACTCGCGTCGTCTGCGCTTGGAATCATTTTGTTCGCACTCATGGTCGGCGGCGGCGCAACAGTGTTACGTGCAACACTCATGGCGCTCGTGATAATTATCGCGCGCGCAGTGGGTCGCGAAAGTGACGCGCTGCGGGTGCTCGTTTTTGTGGGTTGGGTGATGGTTATGGTCAACCCCGCAATTCTACTTTCTGATGTATCGTTTCAGTTGAGTTTTATGGCCGCACTTTCGCTCGTGACATTTGTGCCACGCATCGAAAAATATTTTCTGTTTGTTAAGTATGAAGTGCTGCGCGAGATCCTGGTGACCACCATAGCAACACAACTATTTGTTGCGCCGATTCTTTTGTATCAGATGGGCAACTTTTCACTTGTTGGTTTTGTTGCAAATATTTTTGTGCTGCCAATTGTTCCACTCGCGATGCTCTTGGTCGCTATCGTTTCTGTCGTTAGTATGATTCCACTACTCGGCGCACTCGTAGTATTCCCTACGCAACTTTTGCTTGCGTACATTTTGCGCGTCGTTGATATCGGATCTCGTGCGTCTTTTGCAAATGTGCATGTTGCTTCTTTCGGAATCATTGCGCTCGTCATCTCGTATATAATAATTTTCTTAGCTTGTGTGATGTTGTCGAACTCGCGAAATGAAAAATAGATTTCAGAAAAAACACATTCAGTTTCTGATCCTCGGGATTTTTGTGGTTCTCGATATTTTTATTTGGGTAGCGGCAGTACGCGCAGATCGACGTGGCGAACTCACTGTTGCATTTCTCGATGTTGGACAAGGTGATGCAATTTACATCGAAGCACCAAACGGAAACCAGATGCTCATTGATGGTGGTCCTGCGGCAAATGTCTTACTGCGTGATCTCAGCCACGTGATGCCATTTTATGATCACTCGATAGATCTCGTGCTCGCGACTCACCCCGATCAAGATCACGTCGGTGGGTTGCCAGCAGTTCTTGAACGCATGAATGTATCCGGAGTTGTGACTACTGAAAACAGTGCGAAGACAGGCGCGTATTCTGCATTTGAAAAAATAATTCAGCAAAAAAATATTCGACACGTTCTAGCGAAAAGAGGCGAGAGATTTATTTTAGATGATGGAGTTGTGTTTGAAATTATCTTTCCTGATCATAACGTGCGCGGATGGGAGACAAACATGGGATCGATTGTTGCAAAACTTTCGTATGGCAGTGAATCATTTTTGTTCACCGGTGACTCGCCGCAACCGATTGAAAAATATCTGGTTGCAAAAGATGGTGGTGCACTGCATGCAAACATTTTGAAGCTAGGTCATCATGGTTCAAAAACTTCTAGCTCGCGCGAATTTCTTTCTGCGGTCAATCCAGATGAAGCAATAATTTCTGCAGGGCTTAATAATAGGTATGGACATCCACATAAAGAAGTTCTTGATTTACTCGCCGCACTTAAAATTCCATCTGTAAGCACGATCGATCACGGAACGATTGTTTTTAAAACTGACGGTGACCAGACAGAAATGGAATAAGAAAAAGCCCCGCTTCAAGCGGGGCTTTTAGATTTACTTCGCGACCTTAACTTTGAGGTTTTTGCCGATCTTGAGACACTTGGTGCAGATCTTCATGCGTGATCCGTCTGGCAAAGGTGCCCACTGGAGGTTTGGGTACTTGCGATTCTTCCCAGTTGGGTTGAACTTTGTAGCACGAACACGGTTAGAGTAGCCGCCCGAGACGATTGTTCCTTTTGCGCAGATTGGACAAGATTTTGCCATATGATTTTGGTTTCCTAACTAAGTCGCTTCATGCTATCATAATTTCCATAATATGCAAGCCCCCACACCCACTTTGCCATTATTTTATGGCTCAGTAGAGCATATTTAGCAGGCATTGTTCTGTGAAAAGAATCTTTTGTGCCAGCCATCGTTTTTTTGCAGTAAGAGCGATGGCAAAGTGGGTGTGGGGGCAAGTAGTTAGAATAATAAATCCCAATGTATACAGAAACCCTTTTCTTTCTCCTCGTTCTTATTTTTTCGGTGATTATCCACGAGGTCGCTCACGGATATGTTGCAGAGATGTTTGGCGATCCGACCGCTCGTTTGGCGGGGAGGTTGACGCTTAATCCGATAAAACACATTGATCCGCTTGGTTCCATCATTCTTCCGGCGCTCATGCTCCTTGGCTCTGGGGGCAAGTTTGCCTTTGGGTGGGCAAAGCCAGTGCCATATAACCCTTATAATTTAAGAGATTTTAAGTGGGGGACTGTTTTTGTTGGGGTGGCGGGCGCGCTTGCGAACCTCTTCCTAGCAGTAATTTTTGGTCTTATTCTTCGTTTCCACGACCTTTTTGGCATTGTAAGCGGCCCATTCTCAGACATGTTGGGTACTATAGTATTCACCAACGTCATTCTCGCGGTATTTAACCTGATTCCATTTCCTCCACTCGACGGCGCAAAAGTGCTTTTTGCTTTTTTGCCCTACAGATTTCAACAGGTTCACGATTATCTCGAAAAAAACTGGATATTGTTCATTCTTTTCGTATTTTTCTTTGCCCAGTACATTATTTCCCCTATTTCTTCTCTGCTTTTCCGCCTGATAACAGGGTTTACACTATAGAGGTGTCCAGCCGCGTTGGTAGGGGTTGCATTTTCTAGCGTCCTATAGTAGAGTGGTTGCACTTGGCCGTCTATGCGGCTGAATTCAAATTATGCCTACAGTCCATCAATTAACAAAGCGCCCACGCCGACTTCTCAAGAGGAAGTCTCGTTCACAGGCTCTACTCAAGAGTTTTAACAGCGTAAAGAACCGCCCTGTTTTTCACAATTCACCATTCAAGCGTGGTGTTTGTACAAAAGTAACCACTATTACACCAAAGAAACCTAACTCGGCACTTCGCAAGATCGCCCGCGTTCGTTTGACGAATGGTATGGAAGTTACCGCATACATTCCAGGTATGGGTCACAAACTCCAGGAGCACTCAGTGGTTATGATTCGTGGTGGTCGCGTAAAGGACTTGTCAGGAGTTCGTTATCACATCGTTCGCGGTGTTCTCGACGCTACAGGAGTTGACGCTCGTCGCAAGGGTCGCAGCCAGTACGGTACAAAGAAGCCAAAAACCGGTGCTGCAGCGAAGAAATAATTTCTCGAAAAGGCCGAATCATATGATTCGGCCTTTTCTTTATGCCTAAATCAAGAAAACGTATAGTTCAAAAGACGTCCGTACTGTTGTATTGCTTTTCTCAAAAGATATGGTAATATCTCCCTGCTCGTTATGAGTATGTAAGCGTTACTAGAATAACATTTCGTGCAGTACCTTCGCTTACGGGAACAGCGCGCGAAAACTACTAAACATGCGAAGAAAAGTAACAAATCGCAATATCGTTGGCGAAGATATTGTCTATGGATCAACAAAGGTTGAGAAGCTCATCAACTATGTGATGGAGCGTGGAAAGAAAAACACTGCGCGCTCTATTGTGTACGGAGCATTCGACATCCTCAAGGAAAAGAAAAAGGACCTCGAGCCCTTGGAGGTTTTTGAGCTTGCGCTCAAGAATACTGGTCCCCTCATGGAGATCCGCTCACGCCGCGTAGGAGGTGCAAACTATCAGGTGCCTCACGAGGTTCGCCCAGATCGCCGTTTTGCGCTCGCAACTCGCTGGATCATTGAAGCAGCAAAAGCAAAGAAAGGTCGCCCGATGGCAGAGAAGCTCGCTGATGAGCTCCTTGCCGCAAGCAACAACGAAGGTGAAGCCGTAAAGAAGCGTGAAAACGTTCACAAAATGGCAGAAGCCAACAAGGCATTCGCACACTTCGCTTGGTAAAGGCAAGTTTTGGTGTTCGGTCTTATTACTCAGAACTAAATTAACAAATAGTATTCATGGAACGAGATTATCCGCTAGAGAAAGTACGTAACTTTGGAATCATTGCTCACATCGACGCCGGCAAGACGACAACGTCTGAGCGCGTTTTGTTCTACACGGGCATGACACACAAGATTGGTGAGGTGCACGAAGGTGAGACGGTCACAGACTGGATGGAGCAAGAGCGCGAGCGCGGAATCACTATTACTGCTGCTGCTATTACTTGTTTTTGGAACAAGACTGACCTCGCAAAGTCAAAAGCCAATCCCTATCGTTTCAACATCATCGACACTCCTGGACACATCGACTTCACGGTTGAAGTAAAGCGTTCACTCCGTGTTCTCGATGGTGCTGTTGTGGTGTTCGACGGCGTTGCGGGCGTAGAGCCACAATCAGAAACAAACTGGCGTTATGCTGACGAGGCAAACGTTCCTCGTATCTGTTTTATCAACAAACTCGATCGTACGGGTGCTTCATTTGAGCGTTCATACCAGTCGATCCTTGATCGTTTGAGCAAGAAGGCAGTTCGCATGCAGATCCCCATGGGCCTCGAGGATGCGCACGAAGGAGTTGTTGACCTTCTCAAGATGAAGGCGTACAAGTTCGAAGGAGAAATGGGAATGAAGGTTGTTGAGATCGACATTCCTGCTTCATACCTGGATGAGGCAAAGAAACTCCGCGGAGAACTCATTGAGCGTATCGTTGAAAATGATGACAAGCTCATGAATGAATACCTCGAAGGAAAAGAGATTTCAATGGATATTTTGAAAGCAACACTTCGCAAGGCAGTGATTGCAAACGCAATCTTCCCTGTATACGCAGGTTCAGCCCTCAAGAACAAGGGTGTTCAGCTTGTGCTCGACGCGGTGGTGGACTACTTGCCGTCACCTGTTGATATGCCAGCTGTTCATGGTATCGATCCAAACACAGGAGAGGATATTGTGCGCAATCCATCAGACAAAGAGCCATTTACAGCGCTCGCATTCAAGCTTCAGGCAGACCCATTCGTGGGACAGCTCACCTTCTTCCGCGTGTACTCAGGTACGCTCGAGGCGGGATCATATGTTTACAA
Organism: bacterium; assembly: GCA_021812665.1. Taxonomy (GTDB): domain Bacteria; phylum Patescibacteriota; class Minisyncoccia; order Phycocordibacterales; family UBA1550; genus UBA1550. The sequence continues at coordinate 12,989 of JAKAMX010000007.1, read as the reverse complement.
TGCAACGACTGGTGACAAAGAGCGCGTAGGCCGTATGGTGCGCCTTCAGGCAGATCAGCGCGAGGAAGTGAAAAAAGTATTCGCTGGAGAAATCGCCGCAATGGTAGGTTTGAAGAGTACAAAAACTTCACATACACTCTGTGACGAAGCACACCCAATCGTTCTCGAGCAGATCAAGTTCCCAGAGCCAGTTATTTCTCTCCGTATCGAGCCAAAAACAAAAGCAGACCAGGAGAAAATGGGTATGGCCCTCAAGAAACTTGCGGATGAAGATCCAACATTCCGTATTTCAACTGACGAAGAAACACTCGAAACTATTATTTCAGGAATGGGAGAACTTCATCTCGAAATTCTCGTTGATCGTCTCAAGCGTGAATTCAGCGTAGAGGCAAACGTTGGTAAGCCACAGGTTGCATACAAAGAAACCATTACCAAAGAAGCTGAAGCTGAGAACAAGTACATCAAGCAAACAGGAGGTCGTGGTCAGTACGGTCACGTTAAACTACGCATCAAACCTATTGAGAAGGGCGTTAACAAAGAGGACCTTCCAAAGAACGTTAAACGTGATGGTGATCACTTTGAGTTTATCAACAACATCAAGGGAGGTGTTATCCCACAGGAATTTATTCCTTCAGTTGAAAAAGGTATTCGCGAAGCAATGGATCGTGGAGTACAGGCTGGCTACAAGGTGGTAGATATTTCTGCAGAACTCTTTGATGGTTCGTACCACGATGTTGACTCTTCGGAAATCGCCTTCAAGATCGCCGCATCGCAGGCATTCCAGGAAGCAGTTCGCCGCGCAGGCCCTGTTATTCTCGAGCCAGTTATGAAAGTTGAGGTGGTTATGCCAGAGCAGTTCATGGGAGACGTTGCCGGCAACCTCTCGTCAAAGCGCGCACAAATCGAAGGAATGAGCGAGCGTGGAATGATGAAAGTTATTACCGCAAAGGTTCCGCTTTCAGAAATGTTCGGCTACACGACAGCGCTTCGTTCAATGACAGAAGGTCGCGCTTCATCAACGATGGAGTTCGATCACTACGATATTGTTCCTGCAAACGTTGCAGCATCGATCATCGAAGCACGAAAGTAATATTTCTTGCAGCAAAAAACCCTGGGACCTCCCAGGGTTTTTTGCTGCATACTTACAAAATAAAGTGTTATAATGAACAGATTAAAGTGCACAAAACTAATACAATTATGGAAGAATATAAACCATCCACAGAAACCAGTAAACAAAAAATGGAGCAAGTAGTGTCACCCTCCACTCAGCTTGAAGCTGCAAAAATGCTTGAAATAGAGGCGCAGAGGAGAGGGGAACGTGTGCAGAGTGATCGCGTGCGCCTCGCAGAAATGAAGGCAGAATTTAATAAAAAGATCGAACTCGATATTCGACCAGGAGAGACGATAAAGAGCGGTAGAAGAGGATTATTGCTTGCTGCCGAAAATGCATGGAGCAAAGAAACGCAACCTGTTCGACCGATAAGCAAGCCAATGGTGCCACCACCCCCACCCAAGAAGGGGTTCTTTGGACGCTTGTTTAGCTAGTTCACAGAAATTTAATGCAATAATGGCGAGATAGGTGTGGAGGGGGTTATCCACACACCTCCTTGTATGCACAACACACACCACGCTATACTGTAATAGCTTAATCAATAATAATTTTAATCATGCGCTCACAAATATTAAATGCGTTAAAAGTTTCCGCACTTGCAATAGTCTTGTCTGTGGGACTCAGCTATGTATATGCTCTCAACGATATTCCACAATCACAACCACCAGGTGGTAACTTGCCAGGGTTTATTGATATTGGAAGTACAGCACAGAAAAAATTAGGATCATTTGGTGTCGGCATTGACCCTGTTGCTAATTACGGATTAACAGCATATGGCACGAGTGGTCTCTATGGTCTCGCTACTGCGGGAAGTGGTGTCAGCGGCCTCGGCCTCATTGGCGTTACGGGTACAAGCAACGCAGCGGCCGGATCTGGCACGGGTACTGGTGTCCAGGGTGTAGGTGGGAAATTTGGTATTGCTGGCAACGGAGAGAGCTATGGGGTGCTTGGGGTTGCCACAAACGCAACCGGCGTTGGTATCTCAGGGCAAGGCTCTTTTGCTGGGGTGTATGGTGAATCTGCACAATATGGTCTATCTGGCAAAGGCACAGGCGTGAATGGCGTCGGCGTTGTGGCAACAGGCACCATTGCAGATTTTTACTCTGTAAACAGCGGCATTCGTTTCCCAGATCAGACGCAGCAGATAACAGCGTATTCTCCAAAGGTTTGTGAGTTTGTAGACGGCACAAATTTCAGAGAAAATTTCACTGTTTCTGGAACATGGACGAGGGCTGATTGCAATGCACTTGCGTCTCAAAACGCGGTAAGTCTTACAAACTGGAGAGTTGGGTGTATCGGGCCACATTCCCTCGTTTGGGGGGGCTCATGGGGTGCTACAGCCCCCACGCCAAACTGCGGATGGGATGTGCCGCTTCCACCTCCTCCTCCAGACCCAGGATCCTGCGGTGCCTTGGCTACATGGAAAGGTCTCTGTAACTAGCATCAATTCAATCAGCTTATGAACAAAACCTTAAACACAATTATTGTTACTGCGATCATCGCCTCTGTCGCTGGATACTGGGTCGGATATGTGAAAGGTGGTAAGGCAGTAGATGCTTCAGGTAAAGCAAAAATTGCCGCAGCAGAGAAACTTTTCCCATCACAATCGAAAACGCTGGTAGTAAACGGAACCGTTGCACGAACAACAGACAAAAGTATTATGCTCGAGCGTGTTGTAGCGCCACTTAGTCCTCTTGCCACAGATATCCCTACGACACGCGAAGTGTTGATAACAAACGCAACAAAGATAACTAAAATACAGCAGAAAAGTTCTGCGGTATACAATGGGGAGATGGCTGCCTTTGAAAAAGCAATACAGAGCCGCCATTCCGGAGTAGTAGCCCCGCCATCCCCATTTACCGAAGTGACTATTAGTCTTTCGGATATCAAGGCGGGAGATGCAGTGACCGCCTCAGCTTCTGAGGACATACTAGATGCCTCAAGCTTTACTGCAGCACAAATACAAGTTTCAGCGATTCGGTAAAATATCTCTCGCTACGTTTGACAGTAAAAGGCCCGAGGTAACCGGGCCTTTTACTTGACAAATTGGAATAAATAGTGCTATGATTAATACAGGTAAGTTGTTTGTCAATCGAGCAACAAAGCTAAGGATCGCCAAACCCGATAGTCGGGTATGGCACCATTTTTTCACTCACCCTTTTTAAGGAGGTTCCCATGCGAACCCTGTCTTCCAAGCTCTTCGGAGCTTTCGCTCTGATCCTCACCCTGATGTTCGTGGCCTGCAGCGGCGGTTCGACTCCGCCCCCGCCTCCTCCGCCTCCCACCTACTCGATTTCGGGTACGGTGACGGGTGCGTCGAGCGTGACGGTCACGCTGTCGCCCGGGAACATCTCCCAGGTGACCACCGCTTCCGGCGGATACAGTTTCGCCGGCCTTGCGGTCGGCAGCTACACGGTCACTCCGTCGCTTGCGAACTACACGTTCAATCCGACGAGCGCGAATGTCACGCTGAGCAGCAGCAATGTCACGGGCGTCAACTTCGTCGCCACCATCGTTCCTCCTGCCACCTACTCGATCTCGGGTACCGTGAGCGGAGCGACCGCGGCTGGCGTCACCATGACGCTCAACCCGGGCAATGTGGTCACTACGACCACGGCGAGCGGCACGTACAGCTTCGCTGGCATCGCGAATGGCATCTACATCGTCACCCCCTCGTTCCTCGGAGAAGTTTTTACTCCGACCAGCACGAGCGTGACCGTGAATGACGCGAATGTCACTGGCATCAATTTTGTCGATGCTATTCCGGTGCCTCAGCTCACGACTGGCAAGCTGATGTACCTGGGTATGAACAATACCTACCGCGACATCTTCTCCATGGATCTCTCGAACAACGCGCCGAGTCCCATTTTCGGCGACATCGCGGGCATCACCATCGACAACATCGTGCCGCTCCGCGGTACGGGCAAGAAGGTCGCCTTTCGCATCGCCGGATCTGTGTGGCCGACCGATGGTGTTTTCATCCTCGATACGACCACCCACGGATACACGTCTGCGATTCCCGTTCAGGGAGTCGTGGCGCCCGGATATCCGAGTACGACTATCGGGAGCTTCGATGTCGGTTACGATCCGAATTCGGGTATTGTCGTGCTCGTTGTCTTGCAGGACACCGCAGGAATGAAGGATGTTTTTCAGCTGCTCGGTGATGGTAGCCTGCGTTGGTTCAAGTTTACTACGGATGGGGTGAACACCTCGCCTGTTTTTGCAGGAATTGATGCGGTGGGTTACCAGACTATCCTGTACATCAGGAACGGCAATGAAATTTGGCAACGCTCTGCCAATCCTGCAAAGGATCCTGGAAATACCGCTACGCAGCCTGCCACCCTCTTCGCCTCGAACGTGATGGACAGCACCCGACCCATGTCGGTCAATGCTGACTACACCAAGCTGGCGTTCATGAAGAATGTGAACGGCGTCTCCCACATCACCGTCGTCCCGCTCGCGGGTGGCGCTGAAGTGGATCTGGGGCCTGGCATGGATCCGTACTGGTCGTTGGATGGTAGTGGCAAGATTCTCTACCACGACTCCACCAACGCCCTTTGGGCAATCAATGCCGACGGCACAGGCAAGATGCAGGTGGTGACACCGAGCAATCTCGCCACAGGTACCATCGCCAATGTGGTGTTCGCACCACTCGGCTTCTAGCTCGATCACAACAACAAGCACATTAAGCACCAAGTCCTCCGCGTACGCGCGGAGGACTTTTCTTTTATCCACACATTTCCTTCATATATGTTACACATCGCGCTATACTGTAATAGCTTAATCAATAATAATTTTAATCATGCGCTCACAAATATTAAATGCGTTAAAAGTTTCCGCGCTTGCAATAGTCTTGTCTGTGGGACTCGGCTATGTGTATGCTCTCAACGACGTTCCTACAACACAACCACCTGGTGGTAACTTGCCAGGGTTTATTGATGTGGGGAGTGTGGCACAGACGAAGGCAGGACCGCTCACGGTAGGAGGAGCTCTCACAATCGCCAATCTCCAGTTGTCATCGGGCGCTGCTACACTCTCAAGCGCGGGTGACATAGTTGCAAACACGATGAGAACCGCTGCTGGTTCGTCGGCAATGTCTAGTAGTGGTATTGGGGCAGGAATGCCAATAGGCGGACCGGCAAATACTACAATGACTGGATCTCTCGCTACAACCCTTGGTCTCACTGGTTCATCCGGATTCTCTGTCTCTGGTGAGGGCTTGACTGGTGGAGTGTATGGTCAAGGGGACTCTAGCGGCGGATATATGTATCCAGCGGGAATAGGAGTAAAAGGAATGGGGCTATGGGGAGTCGTCGGCGTGGATGCCAACGAAGCAGGGGTCGGCGGTATGTTTTCTGGTAGAGATGGTGTCGATGCGTATGGTGTATCAATTGGCGTAAGTGGTAACGGAGGCTATGGTGTTTACGGCACTGCATATGGAGCTACGGCCAATGCTGGCGTCGGGGCGAACAGCGATACTATTGGTATGTATGCGCATGGTTTAGTTGCGGATTTTAAAGGCTATGGTGGTGAGATCGGTAAAAATGGTGTTTGGACCAATGCCTCAGATCGAAATCTCAAGGAAAACTTTACTCCCGTTGATAGCCAATCGATTCTGAAAAAAATTGTTGCACTTCCTATAACACAGTGGAATTACCGAGAAGATAAAAAATCTCTTCACTTGGGTCCTGTCGCACAGGATTTCTATGCAATATTTGGGCTTGGTGAAAACAATACAACCATCTCAACGATCGATCCTTCGGGCATAGCTCTTGTTGGAGTGAAGGCTCTCAATGAGAAGATTGAGGCGCAGAACAAAAGAATTGATGACCAGCAGAAGCAGATCGATGCTCTTCTTGCTGAAATGCAGGCTCTAAAAAACCACAAATAGTTATGATTAAAAACACTACTATCACTGCTGCACTTATTCTATGTGCTTTGTTTGGCTATATGTTTGGCTATTCAAGAGGAAACAAGGCGGCGGTGGCTGCGTATGCTGATAAGGTTGCCGCGATAAATAGGATCTTGCCTCCGCAGCTAAATCCAAATGTGATAACAGGTATTGTTAAAGCGATCAGTGGAAATACCATAGTTCTTGAGAAAATCCTTATCTCTCAAGATCCAATAGCTCTTGATTATCCCGCTATCCGACAAGTAACAGTGGCAAACGATGCAAGCATTACCATGCGAACTCTAAAGGATGTAAAAACGCTTCAGACTGAGCTTGTTGCAAGCAAAAAGGGAACAAGCGTACAAGCGCCACCGTCCTTGTTTTATCAGAAAAACATAACAGTGTCTGACATAAAGGTAGGGGACACAATCACAGTCGTTTCGTCTGAAAATATACAGAAGACAGAAAAATTCACAGTAAACAGCGTGCAGGTTGTCGGCGTAGTCGAACCAGCACCGACTAAATAGAAAATAGTTGTATCGCGCATACCCAAAAACCACCCAATAGGGTGGTTTTTGGGTATGGAGCGCGAGTCTTGATAAGGACCAGAATCAACACTATTTACCTGTGGTATACTCTAATTATGGATCGAATTAGCAAACATGAGGGCGTGAGTCATATGAGCGAGAAGGAGGATCCTATTGTTGTTCTGAAACCTTCGACAAATGAAACACGAGAGAGCGATATTTATCTAGTCGGAAGGGAATTGTTCCATCCAACACCTGAATCAGTAAATAAACTACTCGAGCAGCTTAACTCGTTCAGAGTAGACCTCCCCAGCAATATTTCAACAATTGATCAAAAATTTGCCCCCGAAATCAGTCTGAAGAAAATAAAAAATGTTTTGCTTCCTGAAGCTGAAAAGCTCGCGGTTATCAATGAGTGCAACATTCTTGGAGGAGCCTTCCTCAACTACATCAATTCTTTTGGGGTAGAAATCGGAAAAGTAAATAATAGTTTGAATATTGCGTCAGATGATATTGAATTTATGCAAACACTGTATCCTGATCTTGCACCGTTCTTTGCAAATCCAGAAAAACTGACGCAAAAGGAAATAGACTTTAGCCTCGGAGTTATATACAACAACACTGGCTCGTTCAAAGTTATCGAAGTCGAAAATCAGGTCAGAATTTTTACCCCAGAGATGTTGAAAAAACTCGCATTTCTAAAAAGAGTTTTCAGACATCTGGCTAAAATGACCATACCTTTTGAGAAAAAAAATGTGCGATGCAATTTTGTGCATACTCCCGAGACGCTTGATGAGCTCAAGTTGCACAGGTCTATCTACGATGACAGAATAGGAAAATAACAAAATGAAATACACAATTTTGAAAAATAAGCCGAGAGGTTTTAGGGCAACCGGGGTTGTGCTAAACGAGGGGAAAATTCTTTTGATGAAGCAAATTTACCATGGCGAAGAATTCTACAATCTTCCCGGCGGTGCAGTAGAAGAAGGCGAGAAAATTGAGGATGCGTGTGTTCGCGAGATCAAGGAAGAATTTAATATCGAAGCATCAACAAAGCGACTTATCTATATCGTTGATTCACCAAGTCGCCTAAATTTTGTTTTTGAGTGTGACTATATTTCAGGAGAGATCGAGCTTGGGGGACCGGAAAAAGAAAGAATGACTGTAGATGATCAGTACGAAGGCCAATGGGTTGACCTTGATAAGATTAGCGAGCTAAACCTAAAGCCAAACGAGACAAAAGACGCATTGATTTCTTATTTGAAGAATAAAGAGCAACCAGTTTTTCTGGTTAACACATACAAGGAAGTCAACAAAAACATATTGATCATTGCGCCCGACATGTACGAAGTGCCGCCTGTTGGGTATGGCGGGATAGAACGAGTGGCTACGATGGCGTACCTTACCTATATTGCTGAGGGGTATAAAGTCGATATCGTTTCAAAAAAGGGTTCAAAGTTTCACGACTTTTCTTTTGATGAAATACAAAATATTGATTTCAAGAAATATCGCTTTGTTATTTGTTATCGATATGAGGAGCAACTCATTAAACTTTTGGACAAAATCGATCCACAGGTTTTCTTAATTTTGGAAAATAATTATTCTCCAAAGTTCTCATACCTTCCTACACTCAAAAACATAACGAGCTATGTTTTGTCGGACGATCAACAGAAAGAATTTAGGGAAGCGACAGGAATAAATTTTGACATAGTCAACAACGGAGTTGATACGAATTTCTTTGTGGACAGAAAAGAAGAACGAACGGAGGATATTCTGTATATCAGCGGCATTGGACAGCACAAGTCACCGCTTTCTTGTCTTGAGTATGCAATCAAGCACGACCTCGCGATTGATTTCTATGGGCCGTTGCTCTTTAGGGAAAGTGAGCGCGCCTACGAAAAACTTTTTCTTGAGAAACTAAAGGGTTATAAAAAAGCTCGTCATCTCGGAGAAACTTCAAGCGATGACCAAAAAGTCGACCTGCTGAACAAGTATAAATACTTTATCTTTTTGCCTGGAGTGGATGATAAAAAATGGATTGAGCCTTGGGGCCTAGCACCGCTAGAGGCAATGGCGTGTGGTTGTACGGTGATAACCCAACTTGAGTCCGGTGGACACCTTTCATTTTGCAATAAAGACAATGTGATTCAATACACAGACAGTCCAAAACAGTTAGATTCTGACAAGGTTAGACAGAGTATTCTAAAATTCGATTTTCACCGTGTGTTTAAGACCTCGTATCCGAAATAATTTTTCGATAAAGATTTGCGTATTGTTTTGCAATAACTTTTGAGTCAAAATTTTCAGCGTAGCGAATGCACTCGCGCGACCAATCCTTTTTCTGTATATCCCTAATGGCACTTTTTAGTTGTGCCACATCTGAAAAAACTATTCCATTTTTATTCTTGCATATATAGTCAGGTATATTCCCCTTTTTGTATCCGATGACGGGAGTCCCTGCGGCGTTTGCCTCGAGCATCACTAGTCCAAAAGCTTCGTGGCAATCTTGTTCCTTTTTATCTAGGCCAGTAGCAATAATGAGACCCTTTGCGCGCTGCAAAATGGCAATTTTTTCTTTATCGTTTTTGGGTTCACCGAGATAGGTTATATTTTTATGCTTTGTGTATGAAATAACCTCATCAAAATAAGCTTGTTCTGCGGGGTTATTGCAGGGACCAACAATGACAAGATTTTCTTTTAACCCCACAAACGATTTTGCAATATCTGCTACCGACTTATATCGAGCGATTGTTCCCAGGTAAACAAAATAAGTTCTTGCTGCAGAATGAATTGAATTTTTTCGAGCAGCAACACGATATGCTTCAAGATCATAGCAAGGGGGGATATGAACGACCTTCACTTGTCTTTCTTTTTGCTTTCCTGCATATTGTGATGCTCTCGCTTTGAGGTTTTTGCTTATCGCAGTGAAAGTAAAATTGCTTGGCGGGTTTTTGAGCAGGTCTGTCCAGCTACTTGTGCTTCGAATGTTGTTGTAGAGAGTAATAACAACAGGTATTTTTTGTGTAGATAGAAAGTCTATCAGCTCCTGGTTCTTTGAATGCAGATGAATAATGTCCGGCTTCATTTTGGCAATGAGCATTTTTACTTTTGCAACAAGCATTTTGGGCGCAACATTTGTACTCGTATACTGTCCGCCCCGAGAACCTGAACGGCGAACAAGATGCGACTCGACACCGAGTAAAGAAAGTTCATTAGCTAAATAGTGCACAAGACGCTCCGTGCCGCCATACTGCACAGGAGGTGTGGTTGTTGAGAAAGAAGAGATATGGAGAATTTTCATATATTTTTACTCAAATCTTTAAGCAGCTTTATATTTTTTGCGAGTTTTATAGAGTTTTTGTGTTCCTTGTCGTAGTGGCCTTGATACACGGCCACCTTAACTAGCAGGATTCTCAGTGTATAAAGAGGCACGAGAACTGAGAGCTTTGTATCTCCGGATAATTCAATATATTTTTTTAAAAAGTTTTTTGCGAGATTGCTACCGCAATATGCTTTTAATTCTAAATAAATATTTGCGACATCTTTAGAGATATCATCGGTCCTATACTTTACCCGGTGGCCAAAATCGGTATAGGCAAGCTTATTTTTTACATAAAATATATTCTCGAGGGAAACATCACCATGAAGTTCTCGAATTTCCCGTGTCTCGAGGATGTGTTTTTTCGCTATCACTGCATTTTGAAGCTTCGTTGTGATCGCTGACAGGACTGGATCAGATGAAGAACCCCTGACAACGATTTCGATATCGTTACTAAATAGAACAGAGATATAGTTGGAGGGGGCAGCTATTTTTTTTGAGTTCGAATGAAACGATGAAAGATCATTTGCAAGCAATGATAGATAATGATCAGGTTTTTTTGTTTTGGTAATGATAGCAGATAATTTGCTTCTTTCAGGCAGACGCTTCTGCACTAAGATCCGCGCGCTTCCCTTAGCTGTCTGAAAACTCTTGAAAGGGGAGTTTGCTATTTTTTCGGTGCGTACAATCAGTGGTTCTTCGTTAAGTTTTTTATCGAGTAACACAAAATCCTTAATCGTTCGTGCATCGAAGTTCCCCGATGTGAATCTTTTGTAGACAAGACTCTTGCGAAAAATAATATGTGTATTATTTGTTTCGAGTAACTGTGGGGTCATGTTATTTCATTGCCATCGCTAAGATTGACCCAGTTTTTCAAACCAGCATGCTTTATATTTTTGAGTGATTTATTGTTTTTGATGTTCCGATAGATTGCGATCTGTTTTTCAATAAGAATTGACCAAGTAAAATTATTTGAAACATTTATTGCTGTCTTGGACAAGCGTAACAATAGTTTTTTGTTCGTAACAATTTTCAAAAGCGCCTTAATAATTCCAGGAACTCCAGTCTTTAATGGTACGGCGATGGCGTTTTCACCCTGGATTAGATAATCATCATATGCGTGTAAATCGTAGCAAAAAGGTAGTGTTCCGCACGCCATGCAATTAATCATCGAAAGGCTAAACCCTTCGTCACGCGAAGAGAATATGGCTATATCTGAATAACGGATGACTGGCGCGAGATCCGCCTCCTTTTGGCCCTTTAAGAAAACAAAATCTGCTTTTATCTTGTCAAAACTCTTTGCAGAGAACTTTTTTAGTTTAATAAATGTTAGGTGGTTCGCCACAATTTCATCTTGAACTTCCTTGGTATACCGGGGGTCGCTTTCGTTCCCCACAAATAGCACCAGGCTGCGAATGCCGTTATCTCTTAGTTTTTTGGTAATCTCGACGAGATCAGACTGTCTTTTCTGAGGGCGTATTGAGTTTGGGTTAATAATGACGAGTCTGTTTCGTTTAGCGAAGTTAAATGTCGTTTTTGGCGAAAATATATTTTTGTCTATGCCGAGTGGTATTTTAAACAGCTTACGGCCATCTGTTTTGTAATATTTTTTTATTTCAGCAAGCTCTCCTTTTGATTGAGAAACAATATATTTGCAGGTATGGAAAATTTTGCCCTCGAGTTCAATGCGCTTTTCTATGGGGAATTGAAATGTCCGACCTTTAGTCAGAAGCAGAGGTGAGAATAATGTTTTATCCAAAAACGGGATTTCTGTGTCATAGAGGAGCCATCCACCGATCGACATGAGATGAAAGTAGTGGATAACATCAAAATTTTCTGAACGGAGGTGTTTTTCGAGATTTTTGGTGAAAGATTTCGCCTCGATAAATTGCCCTTCTTCGGTTGCGTTCCTGTGAAAAGCGGGAGTGTAGGGGATCCGATAAATAGTCACACCCTCATTGGCGACTACTCGGTCTATTCCATGCTTTGCCTGCATGCGCGCCTTTGCGTTGGTTTTCTTGTCATTAAGCGCAGATTCCTTCTCTAGCCTGGTGAATACACTTACTTCGTGACCCAATTTGTAGAGCTCTTTGATGTAATTCCTTAGGACGACACAACCGCCATCCATGTCATAGGGGGAGATGAAAGGGTCTCTCCGCGCCGTAACAAGAGCAATTTTCATGTATTAATAGTATAAATCGAATTTCTATTTTGTCAAATTCCTAATAGCATTACTTCCTGGGGGAATGTGTGCTGCTTTGGGGGTCGGCACAGGCCCTTGACTATTGGAGGCACCTCTAGTAAGATGGCTTCCGTATCGCTTTGTGCGGTATTTTGTTTACTTTACCAATTTTTATCGGAATTTAATAAATTTTCTTTGCAATTAAAGGCTCGCAGGCACTCTCGTGTGCGAACCCTTCATTGCAAAGTACAACAAACATATGGCAGATGCATTCGATCGTTCAAAGCCTCACGTTAACGTAGGTACAATTGGCCACGTTGACCACGGCAAGACCACCCTTACTGCGGCTATCTTGAATGTGCTTAACCTCGCAGGAAAGACAGTTAAAATGAAGTCAGTTGACCAGATTGACTCAGCCCCAGAAGAAAAAGCACGCGGAATTACCATTGCGCTTTCACACAACGAGTACGCTACTGACGCACGTCACTACGCGCACATCGACGCTCCAGGTCACGCTGACTACATCAAGAACATGATTACAGGTGCCGCACAGATGGACGGCGCAGTACTCGTGGTTGCAGCTACGGACGGTGTGATGCCACAGACACGAGAGCACATCCTTCTCGCAAAGCAGGTTGGAGTACCAAAGATCATCGTATTTTTGAACAAGTGTGACATGGTTGACGACCCAGAACTTATCGACCTCGTTGAGGAAGAAGTTCGTGAGCTCCTCACCAAGTACAAGTTTGACGGCGCAGGTGCACCAGTTATTCGCGGTTCAGCGCTCAAGGCTCTTGAGGCAAAGTCGCTCGATGACCAGTGGGCAAAGAAGATTCTTGAGCTCACCGATGCACTCGACAACTACATCCCAGTTCCTGAGCGTGACGTTGCAAAGGCGTTCCTCATGCCAGTAGAAGACGTATTCTCGATCGAAGGTCGCGGTACCGTTGTTACTGGTC
>JAKAMX010000049.1 GCA_021812665.1 bacterium | reverse complement strand
TTGCTACTATTGTGTATGAAATAATAAAGGATAGAGGTAAAAAATAGTCATAATTCAATTGACCAAGTTGTCGCACCAGAGTACACTTAAATCAAATGGAGCGAAGTAGTTTCTATAAATTTTTTCCACCACCGCAATTTTTGCAAATGTCTGCGGTCGGTCTCGACATCTCTGATGCGTCGATGCGCTTTGTTGAGCTCCTTGAAACACACAAAGGTTTTGTTGTCGGGCGTTTTGGCGAACATCCAATCCCTACTGGCGTTATTGAGTCTGGTGAAATCAAAAAAACATCTGAGCTTCGCGCGGTTTTTGCCGAAATGAAAAAACAATACGGGATCGAATATGTTTCCGTTTCACTTCCCGAAGAAAAGGCATACCTTTTTGATATGAAGCTTCCTGCGATGAAGTACAAAGAGGTGAGGAGCTCTATAGAACTTTCACTGGAGGAGCATATTCCTCTGCGCGCAGATGAAGTTCTCTTTGATTACGAGATTTTAAAAGAGGCGGAAAATGCGCTCTACGTTTCAGTTTCTGCCGTACCGCGTTCGCTCATTGATTCGTATCTCGAAGCATTCTCCGGTTCTGGGCTAACGCCAGTCGTGCTTGAGATCGAAACACAGTCTGTGGCGCGCGCGGTTGTTCCTCATGGCGACAAGAGTTCATATTTGATTGTTGATTTCGGCAATCTCCGTACGGGGATTACCATCGTGTCAGATGAAACTGTGCAGTTTACTTCAACTGTGCCAGTGGGTGGCTGGATACTTACCGAGCTTGTTGCAAAAAATCTAAAGATATCGCATGAGGAGGCTGAAAAATTGAAGCGTGAAAAGGGAATGCTCGCCTCGGATCAAGAGCAAGCAAAAGCGGCGATGATTGCATCGGTGGGAACACTGCGTGAAGAAATCTCTCGAGAGTTGACGTACTGGAGTACGCACGAGGATGAATATGGAAAAAAACATACCCCCATCTCAAAGATATATTTGTGCGGAGGGGACTCCAACTTGATCGGCCTCGTTGAATATCTTGCATCAGAGCTACACATGCAGGTCGAACTCGCGAATGTGTTTGTAAATGTACACACCCTCGATTCGTATGTTCCTGCGATCAGTTTTGACGATTCTTTGCGCTATGCTCCAGCGATTGGGCTTGCGTTGCGTCAAAAAGAATAATCAATACACATTATGCTCAACATCCTCCCCAAAGAAGAAAAACGAAAGATAATCATGGAGTATCGGCTTCGTGTTGCTGTAGTGGTGATATGCCTGGTGGCGATTGTTGTTTTCGCAAGCTTGATTCTTCTCGTACCTTCTTATATTCTTGTGCAGACAAAGTACAGCAACATCACGAGCCAAATCTCTACTGAACAAATCCTCGATGGAGTAGGAGCACAAGGGAAGGAGATAGATGCGCAGGTCAACGACATCAACAAGAAAATTGATTTCTTCCAAAGCTCAAGCAGTATTCCGCGTCTTTCGCTTCCAGATGTGATTGCGAAAATTATTGGAATGAAAGGAGCTTCAGTAAAAATTGTTGGATTTTCTTATGACGCGACCAACCAACAAGAACGGCTTGTTATTTCGGGTATTGCGGCAGATAGAGATGCACTCGCAAATTTTGTGGATACATTAAAAAGCAGCAATGTTTTTACTGCGGTCGATTTGCCGGTGTCGAGTTATGTAAAAAGCACTAATATTGATTTTGCCATTGTCACAACGCGCGCGATAGCTCCACCAGCACGCAAAAAATAAATAACTATGAAATTGACTAAAACAACAGCTCTTCTTACTTTTGCGACCGCCTGCACCGTTGTGTCTATCGCAACATATGCCTATTTCTTTGTTTCAATGAAAAGCAAAACAGAGGAAACAATAAGTTTAACCGCGCAATCAGGACAGTTTTCTGTGCAACACGCACGCTACACGGCTGTTGTCAATTCTTTGCAGTTATCGAAAAGCGATATCGAGAAGCTTTCCTCATACTATATACGAGAGAGTGGGATTGTGTTATTCACAAAAAAACTAGAGGCGCTAGGAACGCAGGCCGGGGTGAAACTTTCCATTGAATCTCTTGATCCCGGATTAGTCCCTGGGGGTGGGGCAGCGCTTGGTTTTCGATTGGACGCAGAAGGAAAATTTGAAAACACACAAAAGTTCTTGATCTTACTTCAAAATTTCCCCGGTAAATTTGAATGGAGAAGTTTGCAATTAAAGCGAGCCGCTGACGCCTCCGACAGTAGTACCGCAAAAGCAACCTCTGCGCCGCTTTGGCGAGTCGAAGTATCGCTTGTTGCCCTTAACTTTCTAAAAGAATAATATGCTTGCTAATTATTTTAATAAACTGAATAAAAAGATTTTTGAATCGAAGGGGTCAGACCCGCTGAAGATCGAAACTTCCCCGTACCGAGACTGGAAAATTCTCATTATTGTATTTTTTGTCTCCATTGCGGTATCGGTAGGTTTCAACATTTATATGTTGGTTCAAATCAACAACGATAATTTTTTTAGTTCTGGGGCGCAGCAGCAAAGCGGTCCACTGCTCAATCGTGACGGCTTAACGGCAGTTCTAACACAGCTCGCAGCAAAAGAAGCGATCGTTTCCGGGAAGGCGACAACTACAACTTCTTTGGTTGACCCATCACGTTAAGCTTGGTAGAGTGCATCCGAGCTTGCCCTTGTAGTTCAATGGATAGAACTGCGGACTTCTAAGCCGCTAATGTAGGTTCGATTCCTACCGAGGGCACCAAATAAAAAACGCCCAGTTGGGGCGTTTTTTATTTGGTGCCCTCGAGCAAGACATCTGCATGTCTTGCGTGTAGGAATCGAAAAGGTTGAGCATGTCGCAACGAGCCCCGGCGAAGTGAGACGCGAAACCTATACCGTTCCCGTAGGGAAAGATAAGCGTACTCGCGGTCCTACCGAGGGTGCTAACGCCCCAGCTTAAAACCACCACCAATCGCCCCACAACTGCTGAAACATTTTTTGTTGTGCTCTAAAGAATTCATCAAGCGCCCTTTGTTGAGCAATAATCCGTTCATGAATTTTTGCAACATCTTCGGCTATTTGTTTTGTTGATGTTGAGTAAGTGGTTTTAAAATCATTGCCATCATAGGTTGTTGAAACTGATCCGTTGAAACCAGCAGGGAAGCTAATGTAGATCGAAGTTCCCGTAGCATCTTTGTGCGTGTTGATGGTCGGCGCAATCGATGATCCGCTATCTGCGCGTACTGGTACTGCGCCGAGGAATGCAAACAAAATAAAAATATATGCGATTTTTTTCATTATAAATTGTAATAATTAAAACTTTTAATTATCAACCCTTTATGTTGAAGGTTTGGAAGACATTATAAAAAATCAAATATTTTTGTGTCAAGAAATATCAAAATAAATGACCTCCTCCCCAGGCTCTCGCTCCGCTTCGCCCGGAGTTTCCTTTGCCGGCGCTGCGCGTGAGGGCTCGTCCATTCATCCCCGCCCTCCAAAGTTCGCCCAGATACACTTTACTTGGTGAAAGCTCCGGGCGGGGTTTCCTGAAATAGAATAAAAAGCTGCCACTTTGGTGGCAGCTTCGATCTAGCAAATCGGTCTTGCGAGCACGGGGCACATGCGCACCCAGTAGCCGTCATCATCTTCGATGGGGAGACCCGCGCAGGTGACAGGCTCCCATCTGCCATTTGATGCGGCGTAATAGTCGCCCTCTTGTGGGACATCTCCCTTTTTCAGTCGTATGCCCCAGAGTATGTTGAGTGGGTTTCTGGGGTGGTGGTGAGAATTTGGGTGCATTTGACCCTCCTTTCTGCCGAAACCCTAACACGATACATTAAGCGATGCAAGATTCTATTCCGTTGATTTATCTTACAACAAAGAGTAGAGTTGGCTCAGAAATGAGGTGACCCATGATGAGACGAGTTATCGTCGAAACACCCTACGCAGGTGATATCGAGCGCAATATTCGTTACGCTCGCCAATGTCTCCACGATTGTTTCCTTCGAGGGGAGGCTCCGTTTGCGAGTCATCTTCTGTATACACAAGAAGGTGTGCTGAATGACAGCATTCCAGACGAGCGCGCACTTGGAATTGGCGCTGGCCTTGAATGGGGAAGCTTGGCCCATGCAACAGTCGTTTATGTCGATTTGGGTATATCGGGCGGAATGAAGTTCGGGATTCAGCGCGCTGAAAGCGAGGGTCGTCCAGTGGAATACCGAAACCTGAAAGGGTTCACATAAAACAGAAAGCCGCCACAATGTGGCGGCTTCTTTTGTGGCGGACGATAAGCTCTCGGTCAAGAACATTTTTGTTCGTCGCCACTCCAAAAATTTCTCGACTCTGTTCGCACGACTCATTCTACTGAATGGGTGCCCCGCGCTCACCTTCGAATCCCTTACCTGCCACACAAACAAAAGGCCGCTAATGCAGTGCATTAGCGGCCGATGTTTGTGGGCGGTAAGGGATTCGAACCCCTGACCTTCGCTGTGTAAAAGCGCTGCTCTACCAACTGAGCTAACCGCCCAAATATTTCCTACTTCTTGTCCTCACAAGTTAGCACGAACTCCGTATCTCTTCAAGTGTCCCTTGCGTTTTGCGGCGCCTGGGGGTAGGGTAAGAGATATGCAAAAGCGTCTCGTATGTAATGTCTCTGGCCGCGTCCAGATGGTAATGTTCAGAGATTTTGTGCAAAGGTCAGCGCGCAAATTGGGTCTCATTGGAACGGTGCAAAATATGCCAGATGGTAGCGTTCGTGTGGTTGCTGAGGGTGAAGAAGAAAAACTCAATGAACTTTTCGAACTGATCAAGCGTGGTCCAATATTTGCGCGCGTCGAGCACGTGGAGGTTTTTTGGTCTGAGCCCTTGGGTGGATACAAGACTTTTGATATCCTCTACTAATACTAAATATGTCAGAACAAACAATAAAATGTGTGGGGGTTATT
>JAKAMX010000048.1 GCA_021812665.1 bacterium | reverse complement strand
CGCTACTGCTCTGGGCAATGACCACAAACTGGAGCTTACCCCTCATATTCTTTTCAGGATTCGCAGTTTTTGAGGCAGTCTTCTCATGGTGCGGTTTATATGCTGCCATGGGAAAAAGTACCTGTCCGATGGAATAAATATATGAATGAACCAACACAATACACACAGTATATTAAGCCCGTTTGGGCGCCGCCATCTTGGCTTTTTGGACCTGTTTGGACAGTACTATATTTTATAATTACAGTTTCGTTTGGAACGGTATTTTATAAGGCGGCCACCAAGCAAATTCCTTGGGTGGTGGCACTGCCGTTTGCGCTCAACTTGGTTTTCAATCTCGCTTTTACACCGATCCAATTTGGTCTTAAAAATAATATACTCGCTTCGATTGATATTTTACTCGTAATCGGCACTCTCGTTTGGGCGCTCTGGGCACTATGGAATACGGCACCCGAGCTCCGCTGGGTTGTCTACGCAAATATCCCTTATCTCATGTGGGGAGCCTTTGCTACTTGTTTACAGTTAACCATCGCATATTTAAATAAATAGTATGATGTCGTTTGCTGCTTGCTTGCGACTCTCACTATTGAGGCCCCAACGAAAAACAAAAATTCTACTACGGAGAAGTCTTAAAAAGGTTCTTGAGTTGTTGGCGCGTTTTTACGCCGACAAATCCAGTTTCATTTGTGATGTTAAATTTTTGCTGAAATTCAGCGAGTGCTGCTTTTGTACAGCTACCAAAGAGTCCGGAAAGAGGGCAATCATTCGCGCTGAAATTTTTTGGAGGATAAAGACCTCGATCGATAAGCGCCGCTTGAAATGCAAAGACCTCTTTGTTCGCGGATTTTGTTTTCTCCACCGGCGCAGTCCCCTCATAGGGGAGCAGTGTGCTGTCATATGAATTTGCAACGATGGGTTTCTCGCCAAAAAAATCTGATAGGCCTAAGTATGTTCGGAAAGCAAGTTCGTTGAGTGCGAGAGAGCGAACGCTCGGAATTTTGAATTGTGGTTCATAGACATATCCGTACTCAATGAGTATGCTTGCGGCATCAACAGTATTCGCCGCGCCAGTGGCAATAAGGTCTTGGTCTTCGATAACGCCATTTTTTTCTTCGGGCAGATTGCTTACCGGGAACATTTTTGAAAGGCGAGCAAAAATATTTTTCGCTATCCCTATACTTGCTTCAGAGTTTGAATATTGATGCTCGGGAACATAGAGCGTAAAACCATTGTACTCGCCAGGAGCGTTGACTGGCCGCGGGGCACTGTCATTAAAATGCAGATGAAGAATAATATTTATACTATTCTCGTTTGCCCACTTGTTTGTACCAAACAATCGAAATGCAACATCTTCTGGTGCGTCGTTGTGTGGAGTAGAACTCGCTAGTTTTGTAAGCTTTCCTTCATCAGTCAATTGAGCCATTTCCATTTTGTGATCACGAATGAATGACTGGATGTCGGCGTCGTGTGTTGCAAAATAATGCTGTAGATCAGGGTTCCATTCGTCCCTTGTGCGTGCCAGGATTACATTGTAATGGTTGTCTATGGCGAGATAATGCACAAGATCGAGCGCAAGCTCGGCATTGAGATCGCGCTCTTTGATGTTTTGATATTCTGCGCCGCCAAAATCTGGCTCATGCCCCGGAACAATGAGGACGTTGACCTTTCGTCCTGTTTTTGTTGCGTCGTTAAAAATTGAGTGAAGTGTTGCGGTCGGAGTGCTTTGGGTGAAAAAAACTGACGCTGTCATTGAGTCCGAATTTTCCGTTTTTAGATGCTCGCGATCAATTTCTTTGAATAAGAAAAAAATTCCCAAGAATCCAGTTAAGAAAAAAAGTGCGCGCGAAAACTTCATATGGAAAGTATACGACAGAAAAGCAAACTACTGAATATCAAAAAACGAGGCCGAAGCCTCGTTGTGATCAGTGTGGTGGTGGGCAAAACTCGATCCAGTGTGAGGAGTCCCCACAACTTTCTTTCATCATGATCTTTGGAAAAGGGAGCAGGAAACCGGTGGGCGGGGCGATCGTGCTGAGTTCTTGCAGATTTGGAAGTAGTTGTCCATGTAAATCTACTCCTTCCAGAATGCAGATATGAGGACGATACACCTCTCCGAGTAGCGGGAACACCCACTCATTAAAATCGGAGAGCTGTCTGCGACATTCCTCGATCATGTCGTGGTAGCTCTTGGGAAGCACTACTTCTACTACGCAGGCATCGCTATTTGGGTTTCGATAAAAATCGATTGCCCCAGTTATCGCATAACTGCTAGGGTCTTCTTTGTTGTAGAGTGCGCGTGCGATAGCGAGGCCTGTGGCGAAGTTGCGCATCTCGTCTGGATGAGCCCGAAATGGCGGCAGGAGTGTCGTGTGGTTACCCATTTTAGGGGTGTCTGCGTCTGGGCAAATTTCTCTGCAGCGCCGGCGAAGATTGTCGATGACGATAGAGAGACGAGTTCCCTCACGATAGTGGTGCACGAGACAAAATTGTTTCTGTAGCATTGCTACCTCCCAAAATGAAAAAACTGAAACTAATTGCATCCTATCAGTTTGCAAATTTTCTGCAATCTACTAGAGTTTCGATAGACGTACCTCACATCGCAGAGAAAGGAGGTGATATGATCAAGGATCTCTTGCCTCGGTTTTATGAGGCGCACGGAATGGACCCGACTTACACGACACTTCGTTCAATTTTTATCGACGGACACGAGGTTGCGTGGATGCGGGTGGGTGGAACTATTCAGAACGACTATACGGGTCGTGGCCGGGAAGGGAAACCATACACAGGACACGAGCTTTGTTGCGAGTGCGACTTCACGGAAAATGTCGGATGGAAGACTGAGGGCGATACCGTCTTCGGCCTCCTTGGGCCCAACAAGTGCATTTATCGTGATGCGGCGGAGTATTTACGCCACCTCGAAATTCGACAAGAGTACCTGAAGAAATTCAAGGATGCTCATGGAGACCGCTATTTCCTTCAAGAAAAAATTCCCGAGATCATCTTCGATCTCATTAGGCGAGTAAAAGCAGGGGAGTTTGTGGAGGATGGAGGTGGCGCCGCTTCATACGGAGGTTACTTCTATGTTCAGACGATCGCAAGTATTCTCGGCTGTGCTATCGCCGAAGGCGAGAATTTTATTCTCCATGACCCCTTCACGATTTGGCAAAAAGTTCGTGAGCTCGTCGAAGATAAAAAGATTGATCTCGAAGGCGCGATTATTCAGCTGTATCGAAAACCAAAGTCCCCAGCATGGAAGGAGCTCTTGAAGATTAAAGACGCGGGGTGGACAGGGGTCGCATCACTTCCAGCGCATAGCAAGATGAAGTGCGAATGGAAGCTCGAACTGTGGCGACCCGATGGTTGTCCGGTCGACACCGAGATTTCTGGGCTTGCGCTCATACACGATCCGACGTTTGGACCCGACACCGAAGATGTCGCTCGTGTTGAAGAAGCGCTCAGGAAGCTGATCGATGAAGCAAAAAAATGCGAGTAAATTATGGACCGCTTTCGAGCGGTCCTTTTTATTTTAGCGATCTCGAGGTACTGTGTGCGCATATGATATGATATTGTTATGCGCTATTTGGGAATCGACTATGGAACAAAACGAGTGGGCGTCGCCGTTTCTGATGAGAGCGGAACTCTTGCTTTTCCGTATGCCATTCTTGAAAATGAGAAGAGTCTTATCGGTGAAATTAAAACGATTTGCGTAAAAGAACATATTGAGCAAATCGTCGTGGGAGAGTCGATGGATTACAAAGGGCGGCCTAACCTCGTGATGGAGGAGATCGGTCGTTTTGTCGCAGAGCTCAAAGAGTCGGTCGAAGTCCCTATTCTTCACGAACGAGAGTTTCTCTCAACACAGCAAGCCCGTTTTTTCCAGCTAGAGAAAAAACGCGTCGATGATTCAGCAGCAGCGATTATTTTACAAAGCTATCTCGACAAAAAGAACGTGAAGCCGCTAGAGAAATCCGTTTAATACATAACCATATGATAACTTTCGATGAATTTAAAAAAGCAGAAATAAAAATTGGAAAAATTTTGTCAGCAGAAAGAGTTCCAGACTCTGACAAGTTGATCAAGTTCATGATTGACCTCGGAGAAGAGGCCCCACGACAAATTCTTTCTGGCATTGCTGAGTATTATCAGGACCCTACTGTACTTATCGGAAAGCAGGTGCCCGTGCTTACCAATTTGCCGACACGCACTATCCGCGGATTTGATAGTCAGGGGATGGTGTTGTATGCGGTCGGAGAAGGGTTTCTTACCACTATTGGGCCTGATCATGAAATCCCCGTTGGCACAAATGTTCACTAATCTATGTTTTCTTTTTTGCACATCAATATCGTAAGCCTCGTGCAAACATTCGGGTACATCGGCATTCTCGCTATTGTGTTTGCAGAGTCAGGTGTCTTCTTTGGTTTTTTCCTGCCGGGTGACAGTTTGCTTTTTACTGCTGGCCTTCTCGCGAGCCAGGGATTCCTTGGTATTTGGACACTCATTGTGCTTGTTCCGCTGGCCGCTATACTCGGAGACAATTTTGGATATTGGTTTGGTGCAAAGGTTGGGCCGGCAATTTTTCGCCGCGAGGATTCTTTCTTCTTTCATAAGCATCATATAGAGAGAACGCGAGAGTTTTATGCAAAATATGGCGCTCGAGCAATTGTACTCGCGCGATTTATTCCCGTCGTAAGAACTTTCACTCCTGTGCTCGCGGGCGTTGGAGGAATGCCGTACAAGACGTTTATGAAATTCAATATTATCGGGGGAGTTCTCTGGAGCGCTGGCATTCTTCTGCTTGGATATTTTTTAGGTGCTGTTTTTCCCAATGTCGACAACTATTTACTTCCAATCATTCTCGCGATCATCGCAATTTCTTTTTTGCCTGTTATTTACGAGATAATAAAAGATAGACGATCAAAGTGATTGATTTGTCGGTTTGACCAA
>JAKAMX010000006.1 GCA_021812665.1 bacterium | reverse complement strand
AATATGCCCCTGCTGTTTCTCCATATTTGACTATCATACACAAAAGGAGCCCGCCCGGCAAAGATATAGTTGCAATAAAAAAGCGCCGACCTTGCCGGTCGGCGCTGCGTCAAATGCATGCTTCAACTTCATCAAAATGATGTTGCTGACACCGTTTCCAAAACTCGTGCTCGCCTCGTCGCAAGAGGAGTAAGTGGGTGATTACATCGTCAGTGGGGGGTAAGAAACTCGCCCACGTTCGAGAAAAGTAACCAGCGGAATGGGTACACATGGCAGCGAGAGGACGAAATGTTGATTCACCCTCCTTGGTCTCCGACGGCACAATTCGAAACGACAATGTCGGCTTTCCTTTGCGGATCATGTACTGAACGCCTCCTTTCCCGACAAAAACAATAACACCAGTCAGGAGGTAGCGTTCGTACTCAAATGGTTCGATTAACTCGCGAAGTTTTTTATGCGCTTTCTCCTCCGCAAAACCAAATTGGTAATCAGCCTTCCATGCTGTTTGTAGATGCATGAATGTTGATTCCCGATAACGGGGGATCCAACCTTCTTGTACGAATTTCTTCCGCCACTCTTTCGGTGGGTCATCTGGATTTTCCACATACACATAAACGAGGTTTCGTTCTAGAATTCCACCACGAATTCGTTTTGCGTACCAGCTATTAATAAACTTACCTGGCACTTCTTCGTCTTCTGGTGGTGTGACCTGCGGTAGCTTTCTTTCCTTCTTGAGGTTTTCAAAGGCGGTAGCCAATGCCGACTCAACACTTCCATACTTGGTCTCGATGGGTATGTTATTCATCGCAGCTGCGACAGGAAAGCTTGCCGGGGTATCGATTTTAAAAAGCTCGAGAAATCTTCGATCACATTCTGCATCACGACGTCGAAGGCGCGTCCACGCTGCATACTTCTGTGGACTTGCCACTTCAACCTCCAACGACTGGCGCCATGGCCGTCGCTTTGTTTCCCTGAGCAGAAATCTTCTCTGGCTTTTGGGTCTTTCCTTTTACCAGCCAAGAGCTGGTTTCCGGATCGAAACCGACCACCTTGGTTCCATCGCCAAGCATGATCGCGAAACCGCTCTTGATGAGCTTGTTCACATGCTCGGCCAGCTCAGCACGACGCTCGGGCTTGTTGTCCTCGATGCTGATGACCTCTGACTCGTGGCCATGCCTTGAACCCAGGACATCGAGCTGAACGAGCGGCTGCTCTTTTTTCTTGCTTTTCTTTGATGTTGTACTCACGGAACTCTCCTTTTGCCTCAGATCGCTGAGGAAATGTCTGGCATAAAACTACCACAAACTTCAATAATGTCAATGATTATTTACTCCTTCCCCACCACCTCTGCAATGTTTTTGTAACCATCTTTCTTGAGCAACACAACGAGACCACGATTGATTTCACTCACCACTTGAGGTCCTTCAAATATCATTCCGGTGATGAGCTGTAGGAGTGACGCACCAGCTTTAATTTTTGCGTATGCATCTTCGGCAGAAGAAATTCCGCCACAACCGATGATTATGTATTTGCCTTGTGTTTTTTTATAAATGAATCGGATTTGTGCATTCGACAAATCCCCTACTACTTTGCCGCTTATGCCGCCCTGCGTTGGCACCTCACAATCAAGTATTTTTTTATTGTCTCGTTTCTTGGTGAGGTTCGTAGAAATAAATCCGTGTACACGATGGCGTGCGCAAACACCCAAAATCGCAGTAATTTGCTCTTCGCTCAAATCAGGAGACAGTTTCAAAAAGATTGGCTTCTTTGTTTCAATTTTATCGATTGCAGAAAGCAGCGCTTCAAGTTTTTCAGAGTCTGTAAAAGGCTCCCCGCCGAATGCATTTGGGCAGCTGATATTGATAGTGAAATAGTCACCGATATCTACAAACTGCGTAAATGCTTTTACGTAATCACCTATCCCCGCCTGCGTTTCGACGGTGTCAGCGCTGTTGGTCTTTGCTACGCTTGTACCAATTGGAAATCTAAATTTCTTACCTCGCAATCGTGTCGCTATTTTCTCAGCACCCTCGTTTTTGAGGCCGTAGTACACCACAAGTGAATTAGATTTCTTGAGTCTCCAAAGACGTGGTTTAGGATTACCTTTACATGGTTCGCCGGTGATAGAACCCACTTCTTCATATCCAAAGCCGACACTCGGCAGGATGTCGATGAGCTGCGCGTCCTTGTCGAAACCAGCCGCTAGGCCAATAGGATTTGGGAAATGCACACCAAGAATATTTTGCTCAAGTGCTGGATCAGAAAAATTGAAAAGCGCCGAGGTTGCCCATCGCATAATATTGCACTTACCAAGAAAGACACCGACCTTGGTCATCGTGTCGTGCACATCCTCGGGATCTCTCGCGAAATATATCGGTTTCAACAAGACGACGTAAAAAAAGTGAACGATTTTATTTCGTAATGCGACGAACCAATTTTTCATGTTTCTAAAGTGGGTTAACTTTGAGTTTGTAGAGATGCTCTGCCTCGAGCGTAGCCTTTTCCATGAATGTAACAGCCTCGACAGGATACTTCCCTTTTGATGTTTCCTCAGAGAGCATTACGGCATCGGAACCATTTGAGATCGCAAAAAATACATCGGTAATCTCTGCGCGTGATGGCTCTGGATTTTCTACCATCGACAAAAACATTTGTGTCGCGGTGATAACTGGTTTTCCCGCCGCTTTACACTTCATGATAATTTCTTTTTCAACTAGAGGAATTTTCTCGAGCGGTACTTCGTTTCCCATGTCTCCGCGAGCAATCATGATTGCGTCTGAAGCATCAATAATACTATCGATGTTGTCGATCGCCTTCTGGCGCTCCACCTTTGAGATAATTGGTGTCGACTTCCCTGCCTCGCGAATAAGTCGTCGGAGCTCGGCGACATCATCCGCAGTGCCTACATACGACATCGCAATATAGTCGACCTCATGCTCGAGGCCAAAGTTTAAATCTCTAATATCTTTTGCGGTGATAAGATCGCGCGCGGAAATATCAATGTGGTGACCTTTTTCTTCCTGTAGGCGTGGGCCTGATAAGTCCTGAATAATAGGAATCTTCCTGCCGAGCTTCTGTGCTACTTCACGCACAGCGTTGATATATCCCGCATGTTCATCATACGTACCCCAAGAAAAATTGAGACGCACCACGTCCATTTGGTGCTGCATCATTTGCTCAATGACGTCCTTGTCTTTGCTCGCAGGCCCTAAGGTCGCTACTATTTGTGCTCTTGAATGTTCCATAGTCTGTTGTATTTTGCTACGCGTTCTCCACGCTGTGCCGCACCAGCTTTTAGCCCAAATGCTCCAAAGGCCCACGCGAGGTCGCTGATAAAGTCGTCATTGGTATCACCGCTGCGATGACTTACGATACAGTCGATGTCGTTGTCACGCGCAAGTTTCATCGTCTCGAGCGTTTCCGTAAGCGTACCGATCTGGTTTGGTTTGATAATGATTGAGTTGATACTCTTTGCTTCGATCGCCATCGCGAGGCGAGCTTTGTTTGTCACCGTGAGGTCATCGCCCACAATGTGGATTGAGGTTGCTTCGCGAAGTTGTTTAAATGCCTCGAAATCTTCTTCGTGAAATGGGTCCTCGATAGAGAACACGGGGAATTTTTCAATCATCTCCTTGTACATGCTCATCATATCCTCGGTTGAATATTTTTTATCACCGATGAGATAAGCGTCATTCTCATAAAACGAAGATGACGCAACGTCCATTGAGAGCTTCACTTTGTCAGTGAAATTATTCTTTTCAAGAACTTCAAAAAGCATCTCTATTGGTCGCTTTACATCGACAACATCTGGCACGAACCCGCCTTCGTCACCAAAGTTTGCCGAAGTAACACCAAACTCTTTGATAAGCATTGCACGCAAATCTGACTGAACTTTTGTTGCAATATTGAGCGCCTCACGCAGATCCTCAACTTGTGGAACGATATGATACTCCTGGAACGCGAGGGATGTTTTTGCGTGCTTGCCACCATTTACGAGGTTCATAAAAAGAAATGGAACTTTGCGAGATGGCTTGATATCAGCGAGCGTGCGAAGATGCTCGTAGACCTCCTTGCCCTGCACAGCAGCGGCGGCCTTTGCACATGCAATGCTTACGCCAATGAGCGTGTTGCCACCAAGATTTGATTTATTTGGTGTTCCATCGAGTTTTAGTAATATCTCATCGATACCTTTTTGGTCAGTTACATCATGACCCATGAGTGCTTCTTGGATAATTCCTTCGGCGTTCTTCACTGCCAACGTAACCCCCATTCCACCGAAATAGTTTGGGTCGTCATCGCGTTTATCGACAGGTTCGTGTGAACCCTTACTTGCGCCACCTGGTACAGAAAACTTGCCGCTTGTATTACCTGCAAAAACTTCGACCTCCAATGTTGGAGCTCCTCGTGAATCTAAAATTTCTCTCGCTGCTATCTTTTTTATTGTTGTATCCATATCATTAAATCTGAAACATTAGCGCCCGTTTGACCAGTAACAATCGAAGCATCTCCGACCTTTTCGAAGAAATTGTATGCATCATAATGAGTCATGTACTCCTCTGTATTGATTCCTGACTCTGCAACGCGAGCTACTGTACTCTTATCAACGATAACACCCGCAGAAGGAGAATTGTCTAGTCCGTCCGAAGCGACTGCAACGAGCGCCTCACCCTCGCCGACATGAGGAAGTGCAACCATACCCATATATGCACATCTTCCGCCAGAGCCACCACCACCCTTCACAATAAGGCTCACTTCGCCTGCGCCGATAACAACCGTCTTTGGTGCAGCAAGATTTTTGAAGTCAGCGATCGTCTTTTCAGAATCAGTATAAATATTTACTGACAAAATTTTTGCATCGTAGCCAAGCTCCTTTGCTTTTTCAGACATTGCGTTTGCGGCAACAGTGTTTGAAACCATGAGTACGTTGTGAACGCGTTCAAAATATTTATCTTCCTTCGGCGTTTCGTTGAGCTCGAAACCACCAAAGTTGTATTTCTTAAGAATAGCTTCTGCGTCGTGGATGGTTGAAGTGTCGCGACAGGTTGGACCAGAAGCTGTTTTCTCGTAGTCTCCGCCAGGGATGTCGCAGAAGATCAAACCGACAACGGTTGCAGGATACAAAATTTTTGCGAGCCCACCACCCTTGAGAGACGAGAGGTGCTTGCGAACTGTGTTGAGTTCATCGATATTTGCGCCGACCTGAATAAAGTCGTCGTAGATTTTTTCACTCTGTTTACACTCCTCATCGGTAGCACAGAGCAGTGCGGAACCGCCGCCAGAAACGATCACGAGCACCAAGTCGTCCTCCTTTATGTCCTTCACAATTTCGAGGAGTTGCTTGGTCACCGTGACATTCTGAAGCGACGAGCGAGGGTGTGTACCCACGAGACTTTCAATAATTTCACACTGTTTGTGCTTGATATCAATGACCGCGCCTCGGCTAATCAATGAGCCGAGCACTTTTTCGAGCGCAATTGCGGCCTCGCAAGAGGCCTTACCGAAGCCAATAACGCGAACTCTTTTAAATTTATTCAAATCAAACTCGTGATTTTTCACACGAAGTATTTTGTCCTGAACGGATATTGAAGAATTTATAACATTTTCAGTATCGATAGCATTCAATCCAACTTCAATGATTGAAAGAGCGTCTTCCCTGTGCGGATATTTCTGTAGTTCGGCGCGATTTTGAATTTCAATTTTGCTCATAGCCTACCCAGTATATGAAAAAATAGACATTTTCACAAATTGACAAAAACCACCTGTTTAAAGAGATGGGATGCCAAAAAATTTGATTTATTTTGCCTCTACCCGGGTTAAGCCGAACTTTTGCGAGCCCGCTTTTTTATCCCAATCCTTCACCGCGCCAGTAAAGTCATGTCCTGCACCATAGATCAATGGGATTATCTTCTCCTTGAGGGTAGGAGCATCGTGTGCGATAAGATCAAGTGCAGCATTCTCACGAATAGCATGACGAATTGCAGGTTTGTACCCGGCATTTAGGACCGTAGGCACGATCTCCTTGAGAGTATAAGGCGCCATGGTTTCTGCATCTGCTTGATCATTTTGAGCCGCCCGCAAGTTTATTTTTCCTTCTGCATACATTTTAGGCCCTGCTCCCCATACGTATACATTGTCTCCATGGATAAGCTCGTCATCTCCAATTTCTTTAGCATCGGCTCTCAGTTTTTTGACGAGAGATTCAGTTTCTGGATTTTGCGGAAAACCACTCTTGATTTTCAGCTGGTAGTTTGAATCAAGTTCGTTTGCGCGGCGCAAAAGCTCACACTTTGCCGCGTAAAGAGAATTAGCCTGTGTCTCCTCAGAGAAACCGTATGTAGGGTCTTTCATCCCTTTAACAGTTAGGAGCATATCTTCAGTGGCGGTATGCTGAATTCTATATATATTTTGGAGCACTGCTTCGTTTACTCCCTCTTCGTAAACAGTGTCTGCTATGCCTTTTTCCTTTAGGTACACGAGGAGCTCCTCAACATGCCTCTGAGATTTAATGATGTCCTCTACACCGCCAAGTTTTTTAAGCGCTCCCTCAGTGTGCTTTTGTGCAATATGCAAAATTATTTGATCGCCACCCTCCACTTGTATTTCTGTTTTAAATTTATCGGCAAGGCCCTCAAGTTTTAGCGAATCTTTTTCCACCGCGCTGACAATCTCTGCTTCGTTTTTCAAATGCTTCGATACAGATTCAGCCACCTCACCGGCACCAAAAAGCGCAGCTGCAAATGCGACTGCGCGGGCTCCTTTTGATTTATATAAACGCTCAAGGACGCTCTGTTCATCCTTTTTTGATTCTGCTTCCTGCGGATTGTCCGCCCTAGGCATCTCAAAATTGAATTTCATTGGAGCCACTTCCCAGATTCGAACTGGGGACCTTCACTTTACAAAAGTGTTGCTCTACCAACTGAGCTAAAGTGGCATATTTATTTTACGAACAGCGCCCTTACTTATAGCATATTCCTGCAAAACCACCAAGATAACAGGGCTTTTACTCCCCCTCCTTCAGTGACTTTTTGTATTCTGCCACATCTTGAAGAAAAAATGAAACTGAACCCTTTTTCTTGACAACCCCCTTGCCCTTCACCATGTCATACCACTTTCCATGCTTGGCCTGAATCTTTTGTGTCACGCGAAGGATCCATCCGAGGACCTTCTTTGCAATGATGTAAAAAATATCCATCGCATACGCTTTCGCTCGCGCAAGGTACACCGTGCGAAAGGCGTGGCAAGCACGCTCAAGCGTCTGATACAAGCTGCTGTGAAGCTCCTTTTCAACAGCCCCCTCAACAAGAGAAAGCTTGAGCTTGCGCAACGACACAAGCTTCCATCCCACCATTCCCACTATGGTTATGAGCGAGAGATAAAAGAGTGTGATAATAATGAACATGGTTTTCGTTTACTTTGCAGCCGAGAACCGAACGAAACGTGCTACTGCGATCTTCTCACCGAACTTCTGCACGTATCGGTTGATCAAATCCGTGATAGTCAAATCAGGATCTTTCACAAACGACTGGTTGAGAAGGGTCTTCTCAGCAAAATAAGTCTTGAGCTTTCCTTCCATCATCTTTGCCTGGAGGTCAGCTGGCTTGCCAGACTCCTCAACCTCCTTCTTGAACAATTCAGTTACGGCAGCGCGAGCTTCGTCTGAGATTTGTGACTCGTCAACAAACTCTGGGTTCATTGCCGTGATGTGCATTGCAATCTCGCGTGCGAGGAAAATAAACTCCTCGTTGCGCGCAACGAAGTCAGTCTCGCATGAGAGCTCAATGAGCGCGCCAACTTTTTTGTTGCTGTGGATGTAAGCATCTACAACGCTTGCCCCGAGAGTACGCTCGTCTTTCTTTGCAGCGATTTCCTTACTCTTTTTACGAAGAGCGAAGAGTGCTTTTTCTTTATCACCACCAGCTTCCTCGAGTGCTTTTTTGCACTGCATAATAGAAACTCCGGTCATATCTCGCAACTCTTTGATTTGTTCTGTCGTAATCATGGGGTTAAATGTTGGCCACACGTAAGACGGCGGCTGGGCTAATTGTTAAGCTAACAAAATTTATGCTGCGCGGCCGTCCTTGAATGCCTGAGTAACTTGGCCAACGAAGAAAGTGATGCTGGTAACCGAGGAATCATTTCCTGGCATTGCGTGATCAATCTCCTTGAGATTGCAGTCAGATCCAGCAAGGGCAACAACTGGGATGCCGAGGTACTGTGCCTCCTTTACTGCAATGCTCTCTTTCTTTGGGTCAATAACAAACATTGCCACAGGAAGATCCTTCATCGATACGAGACCTGAGAAGTTTCGCTCAAGGCGCTCAATATCTTTGTCGATGAGAAGACGCTCCTTTTTGGTGTACATAATGAGCTCACCCTTCTCGCGCTTGTTGCGCAAGTCCTCGAGACGAGAGATACGCTTTTTGATCTCTGGGAAATTGGTGAGGACACCGCCTACCCAACGCTCAGTAACGTAAGGCATATCAATAGAAACGGCACCGTTCTCTACGGCTTTCTTTGCCTCGTTCTTTGTTCCAACGAAAAGGATCTGCTTGCCAGTCTTTGCGATAGATTTGATAAATTCCTTTGCTTTTTCGAGCTCAATGCTTGTTTTCTCGAGGTCGAGGATCTCCATTCCGTTCTTTGCGCCAAAGATAAATGGCTTTACGGAAGGATGACGGCGTGAACGCGAATAACCGAAATGCGCGCCTGCGGCGAACATGTCGGTGATCAATTTCTCATTTTGTACTGATGTTGTCATTATTATATGTATTGGCTAGGTTTTAAGCGATTTAATCAAGCACAAAAGACACTCATAGCCTTATCTTTCATGGCTCGTTACAGCTAGGCATAGTAGCAGAGAAGTGCCAAACACGCAAGTGATTTCTCGTTTTCTGCCCCTATATACGGAGGTCGCACCTCCGTATTTATCAGTTTTTAGAGACTATCGTCCTCTACATCCCCGACTGTCCCCTTGGCGCAAGCCTCGACGATAGCATCCATGTTCCCGGCGAAAATCTTCTCGATATTGCTCCACGACTGCTTGATGCGGTGGTCGGTAATACGGTCCTGGAGGATGTTGTACGTTCGAATCTTTTCCGAGCGGTCCCCAGTACCGATCTGGTTTTTACGCTCCGAAGCCACCGCTTGCTCTTTTTTCTGACGATCGAGGTCCTCGAGCTTTGCCATGAGCATCGACATTGCCTTTTCGCGGTTCTTGAGCTGACTGCGCTCGCTCGTACAACGCACTGCAAGACCTGTTGGCTTGTGAATGATGCGAACCGCAGTTTCCACCTTGTTCACGTTTTGTCCGCCAGCACCCCCTGAACGAGAAAATTCCATTTCGAGGTCAGCTGGGTTGATGGTGAAATGCGCGACAGGGAAAATCGGGAGTACCACGACTGATGCAGTCGAGGTGTGAATACGGCCCGATTTCTCTGTTGCAGGAATGCGCTGCACACGATGCACGCCTGTCTCCCATCGGAGCATGTCGTATGCGTCTTTGCCTTTGATTTCAAATGACGCTTCTTTGTATCCACCCATTTCACTGCGCGACTCATCGAGTTTGGTCCAGCCCCAATTTTTCTTTTCCGCAAAACCTTCGTACATGTTTGCGAGATCCTCTGCAAAGATGGCTGCCTCTTCCCCGCCGGCACCTGCACGAACTTCGAGAATAACTTCTTTCGGTTTTTCCTCTTCCTCTTTACTCGACTCGATGATATCCGTCATCTGCTTTTCAAGCTCGTCGATTTGAAGGCGGAGTTCGGCCGCTTCGCTTTCGCCGAGTTCTCGCATTGAAGGGTCGCTCTCCATGAGTGCTTTTACCGATGCCTCTTCGCCAAGAAGACGCTCGTATTCTTGTGCGAGGTACATCGTTTTCGGATTAGTTTTAAATACCTGAAGGTCCATTTGATTATTTTAGCAATTTTGTCGGGCAAAAAGAAAACTCACGGAGAAAGAATCCGTGAGTTCCTTTAGCCACGCTACTTCTTTGTTGCTGCCTGGCGTTTCTTGAAGCGCTCTACGCGACCACCTGTGTCGAGGAGTTTTTCCTCGCCAGTAAAGAATGGGTGGCACTGGCTGCAGATTTCAACGTCGATCTTTGGGAGAGTCGAACCAACATTGAATTTTGCGCCACATGCGCACGACACTTTCGAGTCGTTGTGGTATTCGGGGTGGATTCCTTTCTTCATAATTCGCCTAGATTACCAGATAATATGGGTTTATGCAACCCCTAGGCCAGACCTGAGGTATAATGGGCAAAATGAAGGAGAAAATCATACTCGCAATCGGTCTAGGCCTGCTCCTCCTGGGCGTCCAAGGTCGTCTTTTTGGGCCACAGCCGGTGTCAAAACCACCAGCTATTCTGGCACCAATTGTTCAGACAGTCAGCAAAAACAGCGGTCTTTTTGTGGTTACCAGAGTTGTAGACGGCGACACTATTGTAGTAACCACTCCTGGCTCAACTGAAAAAGTGCGGCTCATTGGTGTCGATACCCCAGAAACTGTCGACCCGAGGAAACCCGTGCAGTGCTTCGGAAAAGATGCGAGCGATTTTACGAAATCGCTACTCACCGGTAAATCAGTACGACTCGAGCGCGATCCTACTCAAGACGATCGTGATAAATATGGTCGGCTACTTCGCTATGTATTTCTCGGCAATATAAACATAAATGAAAAAATAATCGCCGAAGGATACGGCCACGAATACACTTATCGTGCCCCCTACAAATACCAAACCGAATTCAAAACCGCCGAGCGCCTCGCACGAGAATCAAAAAGAGGACTTTGGGCGGATGGTGCATGCGGTGTGCAAAATTTATAAAATTAGAGTACATTGTATGGGTTGGAGGCGTCGCATAGTGGTCGAGTGCGCTCGCTTGGAAAGCGAGTAGGGTGTAAAAGCTCTCGCGGGTTCGAATCCCGCCGTCTCCGCCAAAAATTATATGGAAAAATTCCCAACAAATATTGAACGCATAAAAAATAAATACGAAACTCTGAAGGAGGGGTTGTTCAATGGCACTGTTTCACTTAATGAAGTACGAGAAAAACTTATTGAATGGGACCAATCAACACCAACCAGAGACGCCTCTAGTGAAAACTTGGTATTTCTTCGTGACCCTCAAATTGTTAAATATGTAGAAGATCGTCCCGAAACAAAGAAAGGATACAACAATTTTTTAAGTTTTACAGAATTCCATGTGGCTCAAAAAATTGCTTCAAACAACCCAGATGAAGCTGTCATACATTTTAGAAAAGCGCTAGAGAGTGCGCGGGTTGATGAATCGAATGAAAGCTGGGCTGCCTACGTAGCAGGTAGCCTGATGTATATGGAAGGGAAAGAGATCCCGGAAGATTTAATAGCAAAAGTAGAGCAACCCAGAAATGCTCAAGTTCTTAAAAACCTAAATTCTGGACTTAAAGAAAGAGGGACTGTGTCTTATTTGGAAGACTATAGTAGATAAAAGACAATGTAATTATCAGTGATCGTCCACGCTCAGTTGTTCCAATACTCTTCTCTAAAAGACTATGAATATTGATTTCGTCGAAACGTTACTTGCCACCAAATTCGGAACACTTAACATCCGCGTGTACGCTGATGTGCAAGGGAAAGAGACTGTTGCGCTTTGCACCGAAAACTTAGATCTCGCAACTCCCCCACTCGTGCGAATCCACAGCGAGTGCATTACGGGCGACACATTTGGCAGTTTGCATTGTGACTGCGGCGAACAACTAGAACGCTCGCTTGAACAAATAAACAAAAGCGGAAACGGCATTTTGATTTATCTTCGCCAGGAGGGGCGTGGCATTGGTCTTTTTGAAAAAATAAAAAGTTACCAGCTTCAGCGCGACGGGCACGATACTTTTGAAGCAAATGTCTTATTGGGCCACGCGCCCGACAAACGCACCTACGAGAATGCAAAAATGGTCCTCGATGGATTTGGCATCAATCGTATTCGCCTTATTACCAACAGCCCATCAAAAGTTTCCGAGCTGACCAATCTCGGGGTTGAAGTCGTTGAACGGGTGCCACTTGTTATTTCACCCAACGATCACAATAAAAAATATCTCGCAACAAAGCGAGATAAATTTAATCACTATCTCGATCAGTAAAATTGCTAAAAATTGCGTAATTTTCTTATCAGACACCTTAAAAATGAGGTAATATATAGTTATCTCTGTAGGTTTAACTTTTATTACTAATTACCGGGAGAGTTTACAAAATGATACATACAGGATTATCAACAATTGAAGCTAATGCACGACTAGAAAAATACGGACCAAATGATGTTGTCGACAAAGGGACAGGTGCGATCAAAAAATGGCTTGCTCCACTTTATTCCCCAATTTCACTCATGCTTTTGGGTGCTGCGTTTCTTTCACACTTGGATGGTAGGATTTTTGACTTTTATTTTATTCTCGCGCTCTATTTTGTAAACTACTCAATTCAAAAGTGGCAGGAATTTAAAGCGGACAAAGCAATACAGCAGCTGAAAAATAAATTATCTTTTGATGTTTTAACCTCTCGAGATGACAAGTGGATACACGTGAACACAAAGCAGCTAGTCCCCGGAGATCGTGTTCGGCTTGGACTCGGAGGTGTTATTCCTGCAGATGGAACCATTGTTTCTTCAAAAAATCTTTCAATAAACGAAGCAGTGCTCACTGGTGAGTCGCTACCAAAAGAAAAGAAAGTAGGTGACAAAATGTTCTCTGGAACATTTATCACTACGGGTAGCCTTGAAGCAGACATTACCGCAACTGGCAAAAATACCAGTTTTGGAAAAACAATTTTTTCGATTGAACAGTCTGCGGGAAAAAGTATTCTCGAAAAGGACATCTTGAGTATCACAAGATTTCTCACCACCATCAGTATTATCGCGGTTATCATTCTCACGATCGCGCTCAGATTGAAAGGTTATTCTTTTGGCGATCTTCTAACACTCGATCTTAGTTTGGTTATTGCGGGAATCCCTGTCGCCCTTCCTGCGGTTATGGCGATCATTCTCAGTATTGGTGCTGCAGGCCTCGCCGCAAAGCAAGTTATCGTAAGAAGACTTTCTGCATTACAAGATCTTGCAAACGTAAACTTGCTCCTCACTGACAAAACAGGAACACTTACAAAGAATGAAATTAGAATCACCAACGTAATTTCATATCAAAATGGAGTGAGCACCGACGCGGTCATAGAACTTGCTGGTTATGCCGCTCGTTCTGATGTTCCAGACGCAATAGAGCTCGCAATTATTAAAAAGTTAACGGAAACGACAATTCTAAAACAAAATGCGGAAGTACTCAACTTCATTCCCTACGATTCTGACCGAAAACGCACCACAGTACTCATAAAAAACGACGAAGGAGAAACTCTCATTAGCATGGGAGCCCCTCAAGTTATTCAAGCGTTTGATGAATTCGATTCTCCTGAAACAGCGGCACGATTTGAAAAAGATATCAACGATGCAGCGAGCCAAGGATACCGAGTTCTTGCGATAGCAACCGCAAAAAATACTACTGAAGAAAAGCATATGAAAATGGCTGGTCTTCTCTTCTTGTCAGACCCACTCGATGAAACATCAAAGGACACGGTACATTTCATGGCCGAGAACGGTATCAATGTAAAAATGGTAACTGGTGATAATAGGATCATCGCAGAGCGAACCGCGAAAGAGCTAGGTCTCACTGGGAAAGTTCTTTCTGCTGTGGAAGCTAGGAAATTCTACAATGATAAAACAGCGCTTGAAGATGCATTCAACAATGTTTCCGCGTTTGCAGAAATACTTCCAAACGATAAATATGAGATCGTAAAAGCATTTCGAACAAACAACGTTGTTGCTTCTACGGGTGACGGAATCAACGACCTCCCGCCGCTCAGAGCAGCGAATGTTGGTATTGCTGTCGCAGGTGCCGTGAGCGCCTTGAAAAGCATGGCAGATATCGTACTTCTCGGCCAAGGTATCTCGGTGATCCAGGACGCAATCCTTGAGTCACGAAAAATATTTGTACGTCTGTATAATTATTCTGTATATCGTATCTCCGAAAGTTTCCGTCTCGTTATCACTATTTTGATCCTGGGTATAATGTATGGCTTCTACCCTCTCGAACCACTACAATTAATTCTTCTCGCCTTCCTCAACGATCTTCCAATCATTTCGCTTGCTGTAGATCGCGTAAAGATCTCTGGCAAACCATCTGAAATCAAAACAAAACAACGACTCGCACTCAGTATGCTTTTCGGTTCAGTTGGAGTTTTCAATAGTATATTGATGTTTCTCCTTATGAGAAATGTGCTGCATTTATCGCTACCGATAGTACAGACGATGTTCTTCTTGAAACTCGCGGTGTCAGGTCACTCACTCATTTTCGTAGCACACACGAAGGAGCGTTGGTTTAAATTCCTTCCAAGCAAACAAGTTATCATTGCAACAGTTTCCACGCAGATCATCGCAACAGCACTCGCTATTACTGGATTCCTCATGCCTACGAAGATCTCAGTTATTGCTGCTATTGTAGTATGGCTCTGGGCTTTGTTCTGGATGCAAATATCAGAAATGATGAAAGACTTACAAAACAAATGGCTTGCACGTGTTGCATTGCAAAACAAGCAGGCATAAAATTATTGTGTCGAGCTTATCATTATTTAATTAGCAGCACAGCATGTCTATTGAAGCAATAATTTTCTATCTACTTCTCCTCGACAGTATTGGGTGCAACCTCGTTGTTTTGTTTGGAGAGGAATGGTATACAAAGCATTTTCGAATTATTTCACGTTTCTTTCCACCCGCAAAAGGATGGGCGCTCTACTATCTCATCCTTGTTCTCTGGATCGGGTCGCTCCTTTATCGAGCAGGTGCATTGTTCTAGTTAGTTCAAAAAGGCACAAAAAAACAGCCACACATGTGGCTGCTTTTTTGTGCCAAACTTATCCGAGTAATTGCTCAAATACGTCTGGACGAAAACCTACAACAATATTTCCGTTAATATCGATCACCGGCACCCCCATTTGACCGCTTTTCTGAATCATTTCTTCAGCTTTCGAACGGTCGCGGGTAACATCAATATCTTCAAACGCCACGTTATTCTTTTTGAAATAGTCTTTTGCGTACACACAATACGGACATGTTGGCGTTGAGTACACAATCACTTTATTATTTTTCATATTTATTAATTATTTATATTTACAAATAAACCTTTTTAAATCTTCGGT
This sequence comes from bacterium, assembly GCA_021812665.1. GTDB lineage: Bacteria > Patescibacteriota > Minisyncoccia > Phycocordibacterales > UBA1550 > UBA1550. Next base: position 8,063 of record JAKAMX010000006.1, on the reverse strand, counting down.
AAAAGCCTTCTTGGGAAGTGTGTAGCAGATTCGTTTGCCATCACGCACTGATACCACGAGCCCATCACGAGCCATCACCCGGAGGTGGTGCGATACGATAGCGATACCAAGGCCAAGCTCCTCTGCAATATCAGACACGCAAACTTTTTTGTATGCAAAGATAACGCAAAGAATCCGCAGCCTGCTTTCATCCCCTGCTGAGCGCAACAATTTGGCCAATTCATTCAAACGCATATTTGAATGTTATACCAAAGATATAGAGCTGTCAAGCAGCCCTATGTCTGAAAACTTATGAATGGTCCATGTCACGGAGCGCGGCAATACGTTCTTCTGTTGGTGGGTGGGTCATAAAAAGTTTGCTGATAAACGACATTGCCTTGCCGTCTTTAAGTGGGTTCGAGATATAAAGATGCGCGGTCGCAGTACTTACACGCTGGAGACCTGTTGGGTATGTCGAAATTTTTTCGAGCGCAGATGCGAGTCCATCTGGATAGCGTGTGAGAAGCGCGCCAGAAGCATCTGCGAGGAACTCACGCTTGCGAGAGATGGCGAGCTGGATGAGTTGAGCAATGATTGGCGCAAGAATAGCAAGTATGATGCCCAGTATCATTAAAATGCCACCACCCTCGTCACGATCACGGCGACCACCTCCCCAAAATGTCATTCGCATAGACATATCAGAAATGATTGCGATAAAACCAACAAGCACCACGACAGCAGTGCTGAGCAGTGTATCTCGGTTGCCAATATGTGAAAGCTCGTGCGCAATAACTCCCTCGAGCTCTGTTTTGTTCATAATCTGCAAAAGTCCTGACGTGGCAGCGATGGCTGCATGCTCCTTATCGCGACCAGTTGCAAATGCATTTGGCGAAGAATCGTCAATCACATAGATCTTTGGCATTGGAAGCCCAGCCGTGATAGAGAGGTTTTCAACCGCATTCCAGTAGTCGAAATATTGCTCACGGGTTACCGGCCGCGCGCCAGACATCTTGATCGCGATAGTGTCAGAGTACCAGTAGCCCAAAATGTTCATCACCAAGCTGAAGACAACACCAAAATATAGAATTGCTGGGTTGTCCTGAATGTAACTAAATGCCCACGCAATGCCGATGACGACGATAAAAAAGACGGTCATCAAGAGCCATGTTTTGCGCACGTTCTGCGTTTGGTGTGTATATAGTGTTGCCATAGGAGTTACCAGTTTAATCTACATTTTCATTTCGTCAAATGCCCACGAGAGCACTTCCAGCATTTGGTCATAGTCTACCCCGCTACGACCTTTCGCATAGAAGTACAAGAATGATCCAACAACTTCTATGTTGAGCTCAAATGGCAGCTCATAAATCTTTTCCATAAAATTTGGCGCAAGGAGCACAAATGAGCTCACTTGGTCAGCGGGGTCTGCCCACAAGCAAAACTTTTTATTAAAATCGTTACTTTCTGTTTCAATGCGACGCAAGCCCCACGGTCCGATATTCAAGAGCGCGTTCTTACGACGAATAAGAATATCTTTGTACTTAATAGGTAGTGCAACCTGCGCAACTACATAATTATCGGAGATTTTGCTTTGTGTGCTTGGAATGAATGTATAAAACTCAACAAGTTTCTCACGAAAATACCCCACAACATGGTTGTTGATATCTGATGTCTTGAAATTTGATTTGCTAAAAAGAGCGCCTTTGTTTGGCATCATGAGCCATCCGAAATCAGGATCGTAAAAGAAACCGTTTTTCTTTGCAAAAAACTCTATGGCCGCCTCACGGAGCACAGCATCCTCCGTCGCTTGTCGAATGAGGCCAAGCTTCCACTCGTTCCCCTCACGCACGAAGTCCCAATATTCTGTAAATGTACTCGTATCCGCATAAAGTTCAGTGTTGCTCTCTGTATCAATGAGCGCATCGTATGCGCTGGCGCGGATTTCAACACTAAAAGCGTCCTCAGAATTGTTTGGTGAGTCAGTCGCATCTAGGACGGCAATTGACTTAATAACAATATCTTTCATTGTATTCTGTCGATGCTCGTTCTTGAGAACGTTCAATTCGAGCACCATTCTTTTCCAATATGAGTCTGCGAGGTAGGCTTTCATGGAGTCCACGTCGTACGCAGCCCAATCATTTTGAAATTTGAGGAAAACCTCTTTCACGCGCTCGGTGATCTTTTCTTCATCCCAAGCAGGGTCCTGTGTAGCTGCTGCGACAATTTTGCTTTTTGTTGCTTCAATTCTTTTCTTTCTTTGGTATACAACCCAAATCGGCAGCACTGTAATTGCCGTAGCGAATGCAAGAAATAAAAAAACTGAGAGTGGCCCGCTGGTGGTACCGCCACCTGAAAACCCGCCACCACCTCCGCCCGATCCACCGCCACCACCACGCGCCAAAAGAAGTTGCGGGACAGCAAGAGCGAATACACAAAGAGGCGCAATGACGAGCATTATTTTCGTCATTGCGCCTCTTTTGTTTGCGAATACCTTCGCCATGTACCTAGAATGATACTGCTATTGGCTCCTTTGCTGCTGCTCCTTCTTCAAGCTGGAAGAACTCCTGCTTTGCGAAATGGAACATACCCGCAATCATATTGCCCGGGAAACGCTCAATCTTTGTGTTCAAATCGCGAACATTACCGTTGTAGAAACGGCGTGCTGCCTGGATCTTGTTCTCAGTATCAGAAAGCTCTGCCTGGAGGGCGAGAAAGTTCTGGTTTGCCTTGAGCTCTGGGTATGCCTCTGAGATTGCGAACACGCTCTTGAGCGCGCCTGCGAGATTGTTTTCTGCTGCACCTTTTTCTGCAAGTGAACCAGCACCCATTGCTGCTGCGCGTGCCTGTGTCACCTTTTCAAATGCCTCGCTCTCGTGCGTTGCGTAACCCTTTATTGTGTTTACAAGATTTGGGATGAGGTCATAGCGACGCTTGAGCTGCACATCGATATCTGCCCACGCCTCTTTCGCTCGGTTAACCAATGTCACAAAACCGTTATATGAGGCAATAACCCACAGCACGAAGAGGACAACAACCGCAAGAAGAATATACGTAATGTTCATAAATTTATTTACAATTAATGCGTCTAGTATAGCACACTCTAGTAACCCATACCGCCCATATCAGGGGCTACTGGTTTTTCCTTTTCTGGTTCATCGGTGACTGCGACCTCTGTAGTGAGGAGCATTGCTGCCGCTGACGATGCACGCTCTACCCCGCTGCGGGTCACCTTTACCGGATCGATGATTCCAGCAGTAATCATATCGGGAATAATTGCGTCAGTAACCGCATCGTACCCCGCATTCCCTTTTGCGCTGCGAACTTTTTCTACGATCACCGCACCATCATCTTTGCCTGCATTGATTGCAATCTGGCGTAGTGGCGCCTCGAGTGCACGGAGGAGCAACTCCCATCCAACTTTGTACTCAGCGTCAAAGTTGCCACCACTCATTTTTTTCATTTTGCCTTCGGCTACGCTTGCGGCCTTGATGAGTGCTGTGCCGCCGCCAGGCACAATTCCCTCCTCAATTGCGGCCTTGGTTGCGTTCACCGCGTCTTCGATCTTGAGCTTGAGATATTTCATCTCGGTTTCTGTAGCTGCGCCAACCTTGATGACGGCAACGCCACCAGAAAGTTTTGCGATGCGCTCCTCGAGCTTCTCAATGTCGTATTTGTTTTCAGATTGTGCTACTTGTGCCTTGAGCATTGCAACACGTGCGGAGATCTCGGCTTTCTTCCCCTTTCCACCAACAACGATAGTCGTGTCTTTTGTAGAAACAACCTTTGACGCGCGGCCGAGAGCAGAAAGTTCTGCTGTTTCAAGTTTTGTGCCGAGCTCTTCGGAGATAACTGTTGCACCCGTCGTCACCGCAATGTCTCCGAGAATTTCCTTCTTTCTTTCACCATAACCAGGCGCCTTGATCGCGAGAACATTGAAACCACCGCGTAACTTGTTGAGAACAAATGTTGCGAGCGCTTCGCCCTCTACATCATCAGCAATGATTACGAGATCTTTTTTACCGCTTGATGCGAGCTTCTCAAGAAGTGGCACGATTTCTTTTACGCCAGAAATTTTGGCATCAGTGAGAAGTACTGCAACATCTTTGTATTCCGCTTCCATGCGATCGTGGTTCGTAACCATGTACGAAGAAACATACCCGCGATCGAACTGAAGCCCTTCAACAATCTCACGATCAATACCAAACGACTGCGACTCTTCAACAGTTACCACGCCATCCTTGCCAACCTTATCGATTGTTTCAGCAATGATTTTGCCGAGCTCTTTTGATTCTGCAGAAATCGTTGCGACCTGCATGATCTCCTCCTTGCTTTTAATTGGCTTTGCGAGATCCTTGAGTGCGCCAACAACCGCTTCTTTTGCGGCCTCAATGCCGAGCTTGATTCCCATGGCATTTACGCCCATAGTTGTTTGCTTTACACCCTCCGCAACGATTGCTTGTGTGAGGACTACTGCGGTAGTGGTGCCGTCGCCAGCGATTTCATTCGTTTTCGTTGCAACCTCTTTGATGATCTCCGCGCCCATGTTCTCAAACTTGTTCGGGAGTGTGATGTCTTTTGCAATTGAAACGCCGTCATTGGTGATAGTTGGCGCGCCAAAGCCACGGTCAAGCACCACATTTCTTCCGCGAGGGCCGAGCGTAATTTTTACAGCATCGGCAACTTTGTCGATCCCCGTACGAAGCGCTACTCGAGCATCTGCATTAAATAGTATTTGTTTTGCCATAGATATTTTGGATTTATTTAATCACCGCTAAAATGTTCGACTCAGAAAGAATGTAAAACTCTTCACCATCAATCTTAATTTCATCGGGTCCATATTTAGAAAATACAACTGTATCGCCAGGTCGTACTTTGGGAGTTATGACCACACCCTGATCAGTTGTGCGTCCTGCGCCCACCTCCACCACCACACCCTGTTCGGGGCGCTCTTTCCCCGCAGTATCGGGAATAATAATCCCGCTTTTTGTTTTTGTTTCTACCTTAGCTACGCGTACAAGCACGCGATCTCCAAGGGGGATAATTCTATGTTTTGTGCTCATATTTTATAGTTAAATTAAAAATCAATAATTTGGCGCCAACGGCGCAACGTGATTTATAGTATAGCCCAGTATGTGAAAAATCAAGATAGTTGAATTGCGAATTGCATCTTTTTTAACTATCTGGTAATATAGCCCTTATGGAATTTCTGGTTTCGATTCTGCCTTGGGCGCAAATCGTCCTCTCTATCATTCTCATCGCAAGCATCCTTCTCCAGCAAACAGGAGCGGGTGTTGGTGGCGCATTTGGTGGCGGAGACGACTCAATTCACTACACGCGCCGCGGAATGGAGAAGGTACTTTTTTACCTCTCAATCATCACTGCTATTTTGTTCGCACTTTCAGCGTTCGCAGTGATCATCCTTCGCGCATAGGCAACAAGGGCGCAAGCCGCACAGAAATCCGACAAGTAAACCTGTCGTGAAAAACAATCTACTATCATATCTTCAGTCTCTTTCGAAGAAACTGAGCTCGCGCGTTACTCTTCCTTTTGAAGGGCGTTTTGGTCTTGCACTCAATGCTTTTTCAAACCGCGAGAAGCAGATATTCTTTACAGCAATGGGGGTACTCGTTGGTACAACAATAGTACTCCTTCTCAGCATAAATCAATCGTTCCTCGTTGAGCGACCAGCATCTGGAGGCACGCTTACCGAGGGTGTATTGGGAACACCAGCTCATATCAATCCCCTCCTCGCTACAGGAGATATTGGGTCGGGAGCCGATCGTGATCTCGCAGCACTTATTTACTCGGGACTTCTTCGCGTAGATAATAAAGGCGGCTTTATCCCCGACCTCGCTGAAAGTTACACAGTCTCCTCAAATGGCCTTGTATATACATTCAAATTAAAACCTGGCCTCACTTGGCATGACGGCGAAAAAATTACTGCAAGTGATGTGGTGTATACAATCAAAACCGCGCAAGACAGCCGTGTTAAAAGTCCGAAGCGTGCAAGCTGGGACGGCGTCGGTGTAGAACAAGTTGATGCACTAACTGTTCGCTTTACGCTCGCTCAGCCATACGCACCTTTTTTGGAAAATACAACCATGGGCATTCTTCCTGAGCACATTTGGAAAAATGTTGACTACAATCGATTTGATACAAACAAGTACAATCGAGAACCGATCGGCTCAGGTCCATACAAGTTCAGCCGCCTAGAAACAACGAGCAAAGACGGTGATGATATTCCTGTTTCTTATACCCTAAAATCATTTAGCTCTTTTGCGCTCGGCGAGCCGCACATCAGTACAATTAAATTTGTATTTTACAACAACGAAACCGAGCTCGTACAAGCAGTAACCTCCGGTGATGTCGATGCCATCAACGGCATTTCACCAGACAACGCACGCGTGCTCGAAGAACATGGATACCGTGTTCTCCACGCAGCGCTCCCTCGCGTCCTTGCTGTCTTTTTCAATCAAAGCCAGGCACCTATTTTTGCGGACGTATCAGTTCGAAAAGCGCTTGGGCTCGTAATAGACAAACAAGACATTGTGAACAAGGCGCTTGCTGGTTATGGCATGACGCTCGATGGCGCTATCCCCCCGGGAGCAACCGGGTATAAACCTGCAGACAAAGAGCTCTCACAAGATGATCGCTTGAGCACAGCGCGTGCGCTTCTCCAAAAAGCAGGGTGGAAGTGGAACGACAGCACAAAAACGTGGACAAAGAAATCAAAAAAAGACACCCAAACATTGCGTTTTGAGCTCGCCACCTCAGAAGCAACAGAGCTTAAAACTGTTGCGCAAGACCTCAAGACTTCATGGGAAAATTTCGGCGTTCCTGTTACCGTCCGCGTGTTCGCAACTGGCGACCTCAAAGAGACTATCGTTCGCCCTCGCAAGTTCGATGCACTCTTTTTTGGACAAGTACTTGGTCGTGACGGCGATCCGTATCCATTTTGGCACTCAAGCCAGCGCCGCGATCCAGGACTCAATATTGCATCGTATGTAAATACCAAAGTAGACAAAATACTTGAGAGCGCACGCACTGAACCAAATACATCAAAACGCGCCACTGCCTACCAATCCTTCCAGGCAGAACTCTCAAAGGACGCGCCGGCGATTTTCCTTTACGCTCCAGAATTTTTATATGTTGTTCCATCCAAAGTACGCGGTGTCACCCTTGGAACTATTTCAACACCAGCAGAACGATTTTTAAATATTTATGAATGGTATTCAGAAACAGATAACGTATGGAAAATATTTACATCATAAAAATTATTAACTAACAGAATTAATCAACGATAAAAAGAATGAACGAAGAACAACCAAAGAAGGTAGAGGGTGCCGATAAGGTCGGGTACGGCGCACGCCGATTCCCTCGCCGCGACAGCAATGCCCGTGGTCCACGCAGTGCAGTAAACCGTACTGCAAATCGCGGTGGCTATGGCAACAATCGTGGTCCTCGTCCTGCTCCTGTGGGAGGAGCAGCTCCAGCAGCAGGCCAAGGCACACCAACCCAACAAGGTGGGAACAAGCAAGGCAATCGCCCTCAGGGTTTTCGTGGCCCACGCCGAAGCGGCGGTGCACCACAAGGTGCAAATCGCATGAAGCATTCAACCGGTCGTGAGAAGGCAGATTCTCGCCATATGATGTCCCCATATCCTGCAAAGGATGCTGAGAACGTAGTTATCCCTGCACTCGCTGACGGTGATATTCGCATCATTCCACTTGGAGGCGTAGAGGAAATCGGTCGCAACATGATGGCGATTGAGTACAAAGACTCAATCATCGTTGTGGACGCCGGACTTCAATTCAGAGAAGAAAATACTCCTGGCGTTGATTATATTCTCGCAAACACAAAGTATCTCGAGGACCGCAAATCAAAAGTGAAGGCGGTTATCATCACTCACGGCCACCTCGACCACACCGGAGGTATCCCATACCTCATGGAAAAGATCGGCAACCCAGCACTTTACTCTCGTTCATTGACGACAATGATCATCAAGAAAAGACAGGAGGAATTTTCACACCTCGCTCCTCTTGATATCCGTATTGTTGAAAAAAGTGATCGCGTCACCATGGGTGATT